>JASIAN010000095.1 GCA_030042035.1 Alphaproteobacteria bacterium
GAGCGCAACATCAGGAACGGCTTTGCCAATATCCGCGGCGGCCTGACGCAGGCGCTGAGCCTCAAGCCGGCAATCCTCCTGGAGGCGATGACGCATCCCGGCTGGGTCGTCGAATATTTCCGCCGCGGCGGCGGCACGCCGATGCTCGGCAACTGGCAGCCCTACGCGGCGGCCGGCGCCGCCGCTGACGACGTCTACAAATTCACATCGTCGGTGCGGCCGTTCAACGCCCAGACCTGGAAGGACTTCGAGCGCTACCGCCAGCTGTTTCCGCGCGCCCTCATCGTCAAGGGCATCATGGACCCGAAGGACGCGCTGCGCGCGATCGAGGTCGGCTGCGACGGCATTCTCATTTCCAACCACGGCGGCCGCCAACTCGACCAGGCGCCGGGGTCGCTCGACGTGTTGCCGCAGATCCGCGCGGCAGTCGGCGACAAGCTGACGCTGTTGTTGGACAGCGGCGTCAGGCGCGGCGCCGACATCCTGATCGCGCTATGCCTCGGCGCCGATTTCGTCTTCTTCGGCCGCCCGACACTCTACGGCGCGGCGGCGGGCGGCCTCGCCGGCGTCAAAAAGGCGATCGACATTTTCGTCAACGAAATCGACCTCGTGATGGGTCAGATCGGCTGCCCGAGCCTCAGCGACCTCGGCTCCGATTTTCTGTGGCAGGAAGAACCGGGCCGAAACCGCTGACCCGCGCCCTTCAATCGGCGAACGGGTCGCGCACCAGCACCGTATCGTCGCGCTCGGGGCTGGTCGACAGCATGGCAACCGGCGCGCCGATCAATTCCTCGAGGCGGCGGATGTATTTGATCGCGGTCGCCGGTAATTGCGCCCAGGAGCGTGCGCCGCGCGTCGATTCCTGCCAACCCTCGGCGGTCTCGTAGATCGGCTCGATCTGCGCCTGCGCCGAGGCGCCGGACGGCAGATAGTCGTAGGTCCTGCCGGCGATGCGGTAGCCGGTGCACAGCTTGATCTCGGGAAAGCCGTCGAGGACATCGAGCTTGGTCAACGCGATGCCGTCGATGCCAGCGGTGCGGATTGCCTGGCGCACCGCGACCGCGTCGAACCAGCCGCAGCGCCGGCGCCGCCCGGTGACCGTGCCGAATTCGCGGCCGCGGTCGCCGAGCGCCTGGCCGACATCATCGTGCAATTCGGTCGGGAACGGGCCCGCGCCGACGCGCGTCGTGTAAGCCTTCGTGATGCCGAGCACATAGCCGATCGCGGCCGCCGCGAGGCCGGAGCCGGCCGCCGCCTGCCCCGCTACCGTGTTCGACGACGTGACATAGGGATAGGTGCCGTGATCGACATCGAGCATCGCGCCTTGCGCACCCTCAAACAGGATGCGGCGGCCGGCGCGGCGCGCCTCGTCGAGGAGGCGCCATACCGGCGCCGCAAAGGGCAGGATTTTCGGCGCCACCGCGCGCAGCCCGGCGAGTAGATCGGCACGGTCGATCTCCGGTGCCTCGAGGCCGCGCAGCAGCGCGTTGTGATGCAATAACAGGTCATCGATGCGATCTTCCAGTGCTTGCCGATCGGCGAGATCGCATACCCGGACGGCGCGGCGGCCGACCTTGTCCTCATAGGCCGGGCCGATGCCGCGCCCGGTCGTGCCGATTTTCTTGTCGCCGCGGCGCTGTTCGCGGGCGCGGTCGAGCGCGCCGTGCGACGGCAGGATCAGCGCCGCATTGTCGGCAAGCTTGAGGTTGTCCGGCGAAATCGCGAGGCCCTTGGCGCGCATTGCGTCGATCTCGTCGATGAGCGCCCAGGGATCGACGACGACGCCGTTGCCGATGATCGAGATTTTGCCCGGCCGTACAACGCCCGACGGCAACAGGCTCAATTTGTATTCGACATTGCCGACGACGAGCGTATGGCCGGCGTTGGCGCCGCCCTGAAAGCGCACGACGACATCGGCGCGCTGCGACAGCCAATCGACGATCTTGCCCTTGCCTTCATCGCCCCACTGGGCGCCGACGACCGCAACATTGGCCATGCCCAATCCTCCCGCCGGCTAGCATCCGCCGCCATTGAGCGGGCGCGGCTCGCCGTCGAGCAGCACCCAGCCGCACGCGAGCCGACGCGCCTCCTCTCGCCAGTCGGCCGCCGGCAATAGCGCCGCGACGGTGATCCAGCCTTCTTCGCGCAGGCTAGCCGCGCTGGCAGGGCCGGCATCGGGCGGCACCAGCAGCCGGCGCCGCGGTGACGGCGGCGGCAGCGTCCTTAATATCGTGTCAGTATAGAGCGTGAAGCCGGTCGCCGGCTCCGGCCGCGCCGCGTTGCCCGCCTCATAGCGGCCGCCGCGCCCCAATTCGCCAAGCGGCCCCTGCGCCGGATCGACCCGCGCGAAAAACGTAAAGCTGATGCCGGTGTGGTATTCGAAGCCGCGGTTTTCGACCGGGTCGACCGTGACCTTCAGCGCCGGCATCGCTGCCGCGAGCCCGTCGAGCACGGCGCCGAGCCGGGCCCGCTCGTGCCGGGCGCGCTTCGGCAACGCAAGCCGGTCGAGCGCATCGCGCGTCGCCGTCGCGGCGCCGCCGATCGCCACAAGTTGCGCCAACAGCTCGCCTGCGTCGCCCGCCACATGCGCGACCGCCGCCGCATCCTTGCGGTCGAGCGCGGCGCGCAAGGCCGCGGCCCGCTCGCCGGCGACGCCATAAGCCTCAGCGATCGCCGGCACCAGCGTCGGCAGGGTCAGATCGACCGACAGATGCGGCACGCCGACCGCGGCCAGCGCCTCGCCCGCGATCGCGATCACCTCGACATCGGCGGCTGGCCCGCCGGCCCCGATCAATTCCGCGCCGGCCTGCCCGACCTGCCGTTCCGGGCGCATCTGCGAGCCTTTGACCCGCAGCACCTGGCCGGCATAGCTGAGGCGTAATGGCCGCGGATGGTGGGCGAGCCGGGTAGCGGCGATGCGCGCGACCTGCGGCGTCATGTCGGCGCGCATGCCGATCATGCGGTGCGAAACGGGGTCCATCATGCGGAACGTGTCGCTCGCCATCGCCGCGCCGGCGCCGGCAAACAGCGTGTCCTCGAATTCGACGAGAGGCGGCTTGACCCGCTCGTAACCATGCGCCGCGAGGACGCCCATCAGACGCGCCGTCACCGCCGCCTCAGCCTCCGCCTCGGGCGGCAGCAGATCGTAAAGCCCGGCCGGCAGCAGCGCCGGGTGCGGCGCATCATTCATCGAGGCGGGCGGGGTTGGGGTCGCTCATGCCGCCATTGTGCACCAGGTCGCGGCCGAACGCAGAGAGAAACCGCACCGCAGCCCGATGTTAGGCTGAGAAATGGTTAATGCCCAAAAGAGGTATTGCACCGCAGCGCGAGTCATCTCATGATATCGACATCACCGTCTGTTTCCCCCACCTCGACGGTGCTATTCCCGCCCCGATCGGAGCGGGAGCAAAGAACCCCGGCCTCCCCCCGGCCGGGGTTTTGCTTTGCGCCGTCGGCCGAGGCGCGTCGCCGCTTGCCCGACCCGCCCGCTGGCGGCAGGATGCGTCGAAATGGGCGGAGAGAGAATATGAACGGCGCGGAAAGCCTGGTGCGCACGCTGGTCGGCGGCGGCGTCAATGTGTGTTTCACCAACCCCGGTACGTCGGAGATGCATTTTGTCGCGGCGCTCGACCGGGTCGACGGCATGCGCTGCGTCTTGGGCCTGTTCGAGGGCGTCGTGACGGGCGCCGCCGACGGCTATTACCGCATGGCCGACAAGCCGGCCGCGACGCTCTTGCATCTCGGCCCCGGCCTCAGTAACGGCCTCGCCAACATCCACAACGCCAACAAGGCGATGAGCGGCATGGTCAACATCGTCGGCGACCATGCGACCTATCACCGGCAATACGACGCGCCGTTGACTTCCGACATCGAGGGCTTGGCGCGGCCCCTGTCGCACTGGGTCAAGACCTCGCCCAACGCGATGTCGGTCGCCGGTGACGGCGCCCTGGCGATCCAGGCGGCGCGGCAGCCGCCGGGCAAGATCGCAACCCTCATCCTGCCGGCCGACACGGCGTGGAACGACAGCTCCGGTCCGGCCAACGTCCCGCCGCCGGAGAAGCCGGCGGCGCCTTCCTCCGATGCGGTGGACGCAGCGGCACGCGTGTTGCGCTCGGGCGAGCCGACCTTGATCCTGCTGACCGGCCGTGCGGTGCGCGCGGAGGGGCTGGCGCTCGCCGGCAAGATCGCGGCCAAGACCGGCGCCCGGCTCAGCGCCCAGGGATCGAACGCGCGCACCCAGCGCGGCCGCGGCCGGGTCTCGGTCGAGCGCATCCCCTATGTCGTCGATCAGGCGCTCCGTGTGCTCGCCGGTCTCAAGCACATCATCCTCGTCGGCGCGAAGATGCCGGTCGCGTTCTTCGCCTATCCGAACAAGCCGAGCAAACTCTACCCCGAGGATTGCCGGGGCCATGTGCTGGCGCGGCCGGAGGAAGACCAGATCGCCGCTTTGGAAATGCTGTGCGAGGCGGTCGATGCCCGGCGCACGCCGCCGCCGGTCACAAACGACGACAAGCCGCGCCCGGCCGCGGGCGCGATCACGTCGGAGGCGCTCGGGCAGTCGATCGGCGCGCTGCTGCCGGAAAACGCGATCGTCGCCGACGAGGCGGTCACGACCGGCCGCGGCTTTTTCGCGCCGACCAAGGCGGCCGCGCCGCATGACTGGCTCTCCAACATGGGCGGCTCGATCGGATTGGGGCCGCCGCTTGCGACCGGTGCCGCGGTCGCCTGCCCCGATCGCAAGGTCGTCGGGCTGCAGGCCGACGGCAGCGCGATGTACACGGTGCAGGCGCTGTGGACGCAGGCGCGCGAAGGGCTCGACGTGACGACCGTGCTGTTCTCCAACCGCGTCTACCAGATCCTGAAGGGCGAACTGGCCAATGTCGGCGCCGGCAACCCCGGCCGCAAGGCATTGGACATGCTCGATATCGGCCATCCCGACATCGACTGGGTCGGCCTCGCGAAGAGCCTCGGCGTGCCCGGCGCGCGCGTCACCGACATGGAAGGGTTCAACCGCCGCTTCGCCGAGGGCTTGGCGACACCGGGCCCCTACCTCGTCGAGGTCGTGCTGTAGCGGCGGCCGCTCACGACAGCGGCGCGAGCGCGGCCGGCGCGGCGCCGCGCAGCAGCGTCTTGCGGATCTGCCATTCGGCCGTTGCGTCGCCGGGTGTTTCGAGGAATTGCACCGCGCCGCCGGCCAACAGCGCCAGTGGAAGGCCGTCGCGATAGAGGATGCGGTTGGCGGTCAGCGCCGCGAGTTTCGCACCAGGCGTCAGGATGCCGGCGAGGTTCAAGGGATCGGCGCCCGACAGCGACACGAATGCGCTGTCGGCCGGCTTGCGGCGCGCCGCGCGCAACGCGCCGATCGCCTCGGGCAGCGCGTATTGCTCGCCGGCGAACCCGGCGACAAAGCGACCGCCGCGAACCTCGCCGCGCGCTTCGAGCCGGCGGTAGACGCGCAACAGGTCGCGCCACGGCGGCAGCCACGCCGCCTCGCGCTCCAACAGGCGCCAGAACACGACGCCGTAGCGGCGCAGCAATGTGCGCGCCAGATGCTCGACCGCCTCGCCGGGGTCGCTCGGCGCCGAGCGCGCGCGGCGGGCGAGCGCCCAGCGCCCCGCGTCCTCCATGCCGAACAACGCGCGGCCGCGGCGGGTGCGGCGCTTGTCGGCCGGCATCAGGAGGGCGCGCAGGCCGGCGAAGCTGTCCGAATTGACGAGACCCAGCGCCACCAGCTCGGCCAGCGCCGCTTCGACCTGCGGCCGCAGCAGGCGCGTGCCGTCGCAGAGCTCGTCGAAGAACGAGGCGCCGTTGCCGCGGATGCAGGCGACAACCGCCTGCGCGCGCGAACTGGCCTGCGTCTCGTCGGGCGGCGGCGACAGCGCTGCCCACAGCGGCGCGTGGCGCCGCGCCAACAGCGCGATCGGCGTCGAGCGCACCGGCGCGACGGCCGCTCCGCCGCGCTCGCCGCCATCCGGCCGCAGGCTGCGCGGGCGCAGCCGGGCCCAGGCGATGCGGCCGGCGAGGCATTCGTCATCGAGCCAGGCGGGATCATATCCGGCAACGCGGGCCGGCAGAATTTCGGTCTCCCAGGCGCCGGCCGGCGCCTCGAAGCCTTCCAGTTGCCCGAGCACCGCGGCGAGCGCATCCGGCCCTTCCATCCGGGCGCCTTGCGCGACGCGCTGCCAGTCGAACAGGAAGCGCAGAAAATCTTTCGCCGCGACCGGCTCGATCTCGGCCCGCAGCCGCTTCAGCGTGTAGCGGTGGATGCGCGCCAACAGGCGGCGCTCGCACCACTCGTCTGATAGAGCGCCTGGCGTGAAGCGGCCGCGCAGCGCGAATCCTTCCGCCTGCAATGCGGCCAGCCCGCCGGCGATGGCGGCCGGTGCAAGGCCGAGCGGCGCCGCCAGCGCCCTTTCCGTTACTGGCCCCAGGCCCTCCAGCCGGCCGCGCAGGATTTCGACGAGCGCCTCGTCGGCCGACCAGGCGCGCACGGCTTGGCTCGCCGGCGCCGCGATCGGCGGATCGAGCCGCGCCGCGGGCCACAGCGCCGCAAACTGCGGCAGCCGCTCGGCGGCGATCCAGACACATCCAACGTCATCGTCATGGCCGGGCTTGATCCGGCCATCTTGAGATCCGCGGGTCAAGCCCGCGGATGACGTTGGTATGTGAACCCGGGTTGCGCGCTTTTCGGCTGTCAGTTCGGCGAGGAATTGGCGCCAACCCGGGCCCGACGCGGCTTCAGCCTCGGTCAGGAAGCCGAGCCACGCGAGGCCGTCGTGCAACTCGTCGCGGTCGCGCGCCTCGGGCCAGGCTTCGCCGCGCACCCGCAGGATCGCGTCGGCATCAAGCCGGCCGATCTCCGCGGCGTCCTCGGGCGCCAGCCAGCGGCGGCCGATCACCGCCTGCGTGCGCCGCTCTTCCAACGGTGCGTCGTCGAGATAGGCGTAAGGCCGCGCCGCCAGGACTTCGAGCGCCAGGGGCGACGGTTCGGCGAGGTCGCGCGCAAC
>JASIAN010000096.1 GCA_030042035.1 Alphaproteobacteria bacterium
CCTGACCTTCGACGCGGCGCGCGAGACGACGCCGGACGAAGTCAATTCATTGATGGAAACGGCGGCGAAGTCGAACCGGCTGAAAGGCATCCTCGGCATCAACAGGGCGCCGACCGTGTCGTGCGACTTCAACCACGATCCGCACAGTTCGACCTTTGACGTGACGCAGACGCAGGTGCTCGATAAGCGCTTTGTCCGCGTGCTGTCGTGGTACGACAACGAGTGGGGGTTCTCGAACCGGATGGTTGAGGTCGCCGCCTATTTCGGCCCGATGGCGTAGCCATAGCCGAAGCTAGTGCTCAGACACAGACCCAAGATTCATCGTCATGGCCCGGCTTGTCCCGGCCATCCACGCCCAGCCGCGCAGGCGTGCCAGTTTCCGTGGATGCCCGGATCAAGTCCGGGCATGACGAACAGTGGAGTGCATGTACCGTCGATGGGCTAGCTGCTGCCGCCTTCCACCGGGTGGCCCTCGGCGCGCCAGCGCAGCATGCCGCCGGCGAGGTTGGCGACGTCCTTGAATCCGGCCTGCAACAAGATGTTGGTCGCCTGCGCCGAGCGGCCGCCGGCACGGCACACCGCGACAACCGGCCGCTCCTTCGCGAGCTCTCCCGAACGGCCAGCCAGTTCGCCCAACGGGATCAGCACCGCGCCTCTGATATGGCCGAGCGGTCCGGTGAACTCGTCGGGCTCGCGCACGTCGAGGATCTGCACGTCGCGCGAGTGCTCTTCGAGCCCCAGCGGATCGATCTCCCAGACACCGGCAAAGCTGTAATGCAGCGGCGCCCAGCCCGGCTCGGCGAGGGACGCCGCCGCGGCGTCGTCACCCTCAGGCCGGCCGCAGCGCAGATTGGCCGGTACCGCGACATCGATCATCTTCGGGTGAGCGAGGCGCAGATTGTTCAAATAGCCGGTGAAATCGCCGACGCCGATTTCGCCGCCGATCCGCGGGTTGAAGCGGCGCTCTTCGCCGACGCTCGTGACGGTCAGTCCGCGGTAATCGTGCGCCGGGTAAAGCAGGCAATCGTCGGGGAGCGTGAAAATCTGCTCGCGGATCGAGCGATACATCGCCGCCGCGTCGCCCTGCTGAAAATCGGTGCGGCCGCTGCCGCGGATCAACAGACAATCGCCGGTGAACGCCAGCGAATGGTCGTCGAGCACATAGGTCAGACAGCCGCTGGTATGGCCCGGCGTCGCCCGCACGAAGAGCCGGCGGTCGCCAAACCCGACGACATCGTCCTGCGCAAGGTATCGGTCGGCGCCGTTCGCACCGCTCGCCGCCGCGACCATGATCCGGCTGCCGAGGCGGCATTTCATGAGCCAAGCGCCGGTCACATGGTCGGCATGGACGTGGGTTTCGAGCGTCGCAACGAGGGTGAGCCCCAATTCGCCGATCAGCGCCGCATCGCGCTGCACCTGCTCGAACACGGGATCGATCAGCACCGCCTCGCCGCCTGGCCGGTCGGCCAGCAGATAGCTGTAGGTCGAGGATTGCGGATCGAACAGCTGACGGAACACCAGCATTATGCTTCTCCAGGACGGGGCCGGCGCAGCATCGGGCCGAGGTCGCGTCCGCCGAAAATGTGCAGGTGGAAATGCGGCACTTCCTGGTGCGCCGCCGCGCCATGGTTGGCGAGGATGCGATAGCCGCTTTGTTGCACCCCCTCGTGCTGCGCGATCTTGCCGATCGCCCGCATAAAGGCGGCCTGCTCGACCTCCGACGCTTTCGCCGAAAAATCATCGGCCGACACGTATTCGCCCTTCGGGATCAAAATCACATGCACCGGCGCCAGCGGATGGATGTCGCGAAACGCCAGCACATGCGCGTCTTCGTACACTTTCGCGCACGGCAACTCGCCGCGCAGGATGCGGGCGAAGACGTTGTTGCGATCGTAGGCCACGGCTCAGCTAGAGCCTTAGCAGCCGGCGGGCGTTGCCGTTGCACAATTTCTCGGTGTCTTCGGGGCCAAGCGGCAGCGTCTTCAGCCATTCGGTGCCGGGCGGGTTTTCGGCGAACGGGTAATCGACCGAAAACAGGATGCGATCGATGCCCATCTCGCTCATGCAGTTGAGCAGCGCCTGGTCGGAAAAGAAGCCGCTCGTCGTGATCCAGAAATGCTCGCAGAAGATGTCGCGGAACGTCTTCTCCTTCATGCTGCCGCGCAGCCCGTGGCTGATGCGCCATAAGAGAAACGGCAGCCCCTCACCCATGTGGCCGAGGATGATCTTGAGGCCGGGATGGGCGTCGAATACGCCCGACAGCACAAAGCGGATGCCTTGCGTCGCGGTCTCGACGGTAAAGCCCCAGGCGGCGCGCAGCAGGCCGGGATGGGACTGCGCGTAGTCCTTGTAATAGGTCTCGATGACCGCCGGATGCGGCAGCGACGGATGAATGTAGACCGGCACGTCGAGCCGGGCGGCGCGCTCCCAGATCGGCCAGAAGCGCTTGTCGTCGTGAAAGACGCCACCCGTCATGCCGTTGACCATGGCGCCCTTGAACCCGAGTTGGGTGACGGCGCGTTCGAGTTCGTCGGCCGCGGCTTTCGGATCGGCGGTCGGCAGGGCGGCGAAGGCGGCAAAGCGGCTGGGCTGGCGGTCTACCGTCGCGCGCAGCCGATCGTTGGCGCGGCGCGCCAGCGCCGGCGCGGTCGCGGCATCGACGGCCTGCAGGCCCGGTGTCGATTGCGACAAGACTTGGAGGTCGATGCCCGCTTCGTCCAT
>JASIAN010000097.1 GCA_030042035.1 Alphaproteobacteria bacterium
GCCGGGGCGGCGCCGATGATGCCGCCGCCGAGGATCGCGGCGTGGCTCTCCGGGGGCGGCGGCGCCGGGCTGCTTGGTTTCGGCGGCGCCTTGGGAGCCTTCATCGGCACCGGCTCGCCCGCCCGATGGCGGGCGATCTCATCCGCCAGGTGCGGAAACCAGAGCTTGACCGCCGTCCTGATCGCGTCGGGCGGCAGGCCGCCGATCAGCGCCGCCGGCTCGCCGGCGACGCGGTCCGTCGGCGCGACGGCATCGGCGAGAACCGCCGGCCCCTTTACGCTGAGATCGAACAGCAGCCCCTTGATCGCCCAGGCGACCCGAGCCGCCGCGGCAATTTGTGCGGCATCGGCATGGCTGAGATCGCCGAGCGAGGTTGAACCGAGCGTGGCGAGGTCCTTCGCGGTGCCGGATTGCCGGGCGAGCAGGAAGCGCAGAAACGGCGTCAGATTGGCATCGGCTTCGGCCGGCCAATCGCCGATTGCCCCATCATGCGCCTGCAGGGTCTGCAGATCGAGGGCGGGGACGCCGAGCACGGCCACCCCTTGGAATTCGGCGCCTTCACGTTCCTTGATATCGCCGAGATGACAGCCGGCGCACGCCGTCGCGAACGGCTTGACCAGCATCGCCGTGCCGCTCCGGCCGAGCACATGGCACCCGGCGCAGCCAGAGGGAACAAGTGCCTTGTTCGATTGGCCGAAATACTGGCCGAAATGTCTGGCGTGGTCGAAGATGATCCGCATCCGCCGGTGGAACGGAAAATTCACAAAATCCGGATGGCCGTGCGCCAGCGAGGCAAAGCGCACGACATGGCATGTCTGACAGACCGCGCTGTGCACCGCCGTCAGACGGGTGGCGCCGCCGCGGTGCTCGCGATGGCAAGCCGAGCAGGCAACATCATGGCGCGCCAGCGGCGGCAGCGTGAAGGCGGCGGGGGTCAGGGCGGCTGCCTTTGCCACGGGGGCGCCCGAGGTTGCCCGTCCTGCGACGAGGTCGCGGCCCAGTTTGGTCAGCGTGGCTTCGTCCAGCCCATGCGCGAACAGCGGATGCCCGCCGAGATGATGGCAGACAAGGCAGGGTTGCGCCATCGCCGGTATCGGCGCCGCGGCAAAGGCGGTGTGCAGCCAGCCGATGGGCCCCGCCGCGAAGTGGGCGTGGCAGGCGCTGCACTGGCGGATGCCGCCGTGGCGAACTGAGAGAGGTCCGGGGCTGATCAGCCAGGCGGGGTTCGTGCCGCCGAGCAAAACCGCGAAGAGGCCGATCAGTGCGGCAAAGGTTCCCGCGACAATGCGGCCGCGCCGCGATCGTTGGCTGCGCACCGGTACGCAGCGGGGGATCGCGCGGCTGCAGGTGCCGTTTGGCGACGGACCCGCCGCGCAGCGACCGCCGGCAGTCGCCGCGCGGGTGCACTCCCAGCGATCCCCCCTGCGCAGCGGCTGGCACTCGTACGTCGCTTGGCACCGGCCGCGCCGATCGGGGCCGACCCGACATGGCTGGCCGATCGCGGCCCAGCCGCAGATCCAAGGCTCGTTCGGCCGGTCATAGCCGCTGACCCGGTGGCCGAAGCGTTGCAATCGGATCATGACGGCAGGCAGACCTTTCGACTCGAACAGGGGGCGGCACCGGCCGTTCCGTTGGCAGGGCCCGGCTCGCCAATGATGGGTCGTCGGATCGCGCCGCGTCGAATGCAGCCGGCGAGCCCGGCGTTAGAAGCCTCCGAACGCATACACAAGCACAATATGAACGCCAATCAACAACAGGAACCCATACGCGAGCGGGATATGCAGAAACAGCCAGAGGCGCATGACCGAGCCGAGCGCGTATTGATGGTCGAGGTTGTCCTTGGCTTGCACGCGTTCTTCGATCTCGTGCAGCGTCTGGCGACCGCGCGGGTTGAGATAGCGCTCGAGCTCATGCATTTGCCGCGACAGCCGGTCGGTCGGGGTTCGTATCGCGAGGAGATGCCGCCAAAAGTTGCGCGTCTTCGCCATGAACGGCGCGATGCGACCGCAATAGAAATCGACGAGCAGAGGCGAACCCAACTCCACTGCCGAACGCCGCGCCAACTCCTCCGTTTCGTCGGCAAGGCGGACGCGAAAGGCGGTGATCCGATCGAATAAAACCGCCTCGCCGCGGTCGCGCAGATGCTTTGCGATCAGTCGCTCGCCGCCGATCCCGGCAACGCCGCTGAGCGTCAGAGCGACGAAGAACCACCATAGAATCTGATTGAACAAGCCGTAGGGATAATGCAACCCGGCATGCATCGCGAAAACCGCTGCGGCAAACAGACCGACATAGATATGCATCTGCAGCCACGTCGCAGCCGGCAGCAGCGGCAGCACCGGTACCTTCTTGCGGGCATTGAACAGGACGAGGAAGCCGACACAGGCCATCAAAATCCAGCCCGTGAGAGAATGATACCTGACCAGCGGCGGCAGCGACATATTGAGCGCGAAGATCGCCAGCGCGCCGACAAAGACGATTGCGATATTGCCGTAAAGCCGCTGCGTGAACGTCCTCATCGATCGATCCAGCGCACCAGTGCCCCCTGATCGCGCATATCCATGCGCACAAGCGCATCGTGCGGGCAGGCGCGCTGGCACGCCGGTCCGCCGAGTTGATCGGCGCACAAATCGCACTTTGTCGCCTTCACGATCGGCAGGTTGGTCGCGTCATCGACAACGAACGCGCCGTTGCGGTCGCGGATTTCGACGAGCCGGATATTGTCGTACGGGCAGCTTTCGGCGCAGGTGCCGCAGCCGATGCAGGTCAGATCGTTGATGATGACGCGACCGTCTCCCGGACGGCGATGGATCGCGCCGGTCGGGCAGCCGATCAAGCACACCGGGTCTTGGCAGTGCATGCACGCATTGGCAATCATCAGATTGCCGTGTGCGGGGCCATGACGCACAAAGCGCGGGTTGTTGTCATGGGCCGCGGCGCATGCCCGCACGCAGTCGTCGCAGCCGACGCAGCGCGTGGTGTCGATCATCATCGTGGCAGTGCCGTTGACGATTCGCCGGTCGACCAGAAAATTGAGCAGATCGGAATTGAGATGCGGCTCCAATCCGGCATACCGCGTTGGCTTGCGTACATCGCCGGCAGACATGATGAACTGAAGATGTTGAATTTCACGGTCTGCAATCGATCGGGTGACGTTGTGTTTGAAGCGGCGGGCGCTGCGATGGTCCATCTTTGCTTTCTTTTGGTTGTACTCCTCGCTGAGGCTGGGGAGCACATATCGCTCGACCAGCGCGGTGGGTACGCGCAGGGTATCGACGTAGCCGATGGCAGTCAGGGTCTGTCGGTAGACCAGCGGCTCGTTGCGTTGCCAATGGCCGTAGATCGCCGACAGACCAAACTCGTCGTTTTTCATCGCAATGTGCACGGTGCGCTGACCGAATGCGCGGCGCTCGCTGACACGGCAAAAGCCCGAGCGGACGAGGAGCAGCCCGTCGGCATAGCCGCCCTCTTCCGCGATCGTCGGCTCGCTCTCGATCGCGCGCTGCCCGTCGTCATCCTCGGCGATCTGGCGGCGAAACGCGCTGAACCACTCGAATTCGCCATACGTCTCGAAATGTGTCTCGGCAATGACATGCTCGAGCGAGGCGTCGTCGAGATTGGCGAACAGCGGCAATTCCATAAGGTGGCTGGCGAGACTGCGCGTCCGATACAGCTCGTCGATCCACTGCCGAAAGCCGAGATCGTAACGGCGAATGTCGCGCAATCCCTGCCAGCGCAGCTCCAACAGCTCGCAATCCGTCAACGCGACGCAGGTGGCGGTACGCGGCGTGCGTGACAGGGCGGCAATCTCGCCGAACATGCCGCCGGCGCCGAAGCGCGCTTCGATGACCAGCGCATCGAGGTCGCGGACATACAGCCTGACCGCATCGGCCTGGTAACGCAGCGACAAGTCGCCGTAGCGCGAGACGTCGCGGGCTTCCGCCACACGGGCGTTGCGCCACAGCTGGGCCAGCGACGAGAAGATGTTGCGCCGAGACGCCGCCGCGCTTCCCACGGTGGCCGCGGCTTCGTCGTGTCCCAGCACCACGCCCACCGAGCCGTCGAGCACAAAGAACGTCGAGTTGCCGTAATCGCCCTCGCGCACGATGATGTCGCCGCTCTGACAACGCACGATCCGGGAATCGTTGCGGATGATGTCATCAAGCGCCAGCTGCGGTGGAAACAGGCTAGGGTCGAGCGCCTTCAACGGCGGCATCGCCAGCAGCCGCTTGACCTGCGCCTCGGTCATGTCGGGGCTGAACGGGGTATCCCACCGATGCGGACGATGCATCGTGTGGACGGTTGCCGAGACTGACCTCATGACCAGTGCGGTGTCCCGGTCCGCCGGCTACTGTCCACCCACCGGATAGGGATGGCCCTTATAATATTGCGGGCCCGGAATGATGCGGTCGATCGCGCCCAGCTGACTGCCGTTATATTTCCTGTCGAACTCCTGAGCGGCAGCGTCGATCCTGTCGGCGACAGAGTTCAGCTGCGGCCCGTTGTTGAGATTGAGATGAGCGGTGGCGACCGCGGCCATCATCGCCTTGGTCTCGGGCAGCTGAAGGGCGTTGTTGATTGCCTGCAGGCGGCCCGCCGCCGCCTGCGCGCGGCGCGCCATTGTCACGGCGTAGGTGGCGTTCTGCGTCGCCTTGCCGACGGCGCGCAACGATTCGGACAGCTCAACCGCAGCGCCGATCACGTACATCTTGCGCTGGATGTTGGGCGGCGCCAGCGGGTTCGATTGGCCGTTGGTATACCAGGTATTGTGGCGGATTTCGCCCTGCGTCCACGATACCATCTCGAACGGGCTGCCGGCGGCGTGGCCGCCGACATTGACGAGCTTTTCTTGCGGGACGATGTGGCAGCCGTAGCAGTTCTTTGCAATCTTATAGATCATATCCGGCCGAATCATGCCGGCCGCCTCCGACCGGCGCCAGCGTTCGGCCCGCTCGGCCGCCGTTTCGGTCGCCTTTGTCTTGCCGCTGAAGCTGGAATGGATCTTGATGTAGCCGTTGCCGGGACCGTGACAGGATTCGCATGAGACGCCGGTAATCACCTGCAGCTGCCCGTTCTGGACCGCCGAGGTGAAGTGGCATCTGGCGCAGATCGTGCTGGCCTCGCGCAACCGAGACAGCCCCATCTTTGCGCCGATTTGCTGGGCCTTCGGCGATCGCGGCATCGCGCGAAACGACGCGAAATGGTGCGTGTGCTGCCAGATCACGGTCTCGACTTTGTGGCACTTGCCGCATGCCGCCGGGCCGACGACGCTCTGCTCGGCCGAAAGTGATTGCGTTGGCGCCTGAGCGCGCGCTGCCGTCACAATAGCCGACAGCGCGCCAGCCACGACAAACGGCCCCAGCGCCCAGCGAACGAACCGGAACATGCTACCCCCCAATCTCGTCGAGATCTGCCGCGCGAACCGACCCCTTTTGATCACAACCTAGGTTACGCGTCGAGCACCAGATCGCCCGCAGGAACGGCGACACAGGGAAGGCAGGATCGCTCGGTCGGCTTGTGCCCGGTCTCGAGCAAATACTTGACTGATCCTTCCCGCACCGCGGTTTCACAGGTGCCGCAGTTTCCCGCGCGACAGCCCGAACTCATCGCAATCCCGTGCTTCTTGGCAAACTCGAGAATGCTATCATCCTCGCCCTCCCAGTCGATAGCCTTGCCCGAGCGGGCAAACGAAATCTTAAAGGCTTGCGCCGGCGCTGCGTCGGGCGCCGCTGCCGGGGCCTGGCGCTTGACGGTCGCGGGGCCGAATGCCTCGAAATGCACATCGGCGTCGGGGACGCCCCATTCGCGCAGCCCCTGCGTGACCGACTCCATCATCGCCGGCGGCCCGCAGATGTAAAATTCGTAGTTGTTCGACGGCAGCATCTGCTTGAACAAATCAACCGAAACCCAGCCATGGACGTTGTAATCGCTGCCGAGAGCGCAGCTTTCGGTCGGGTTGGAATAGCATATGACCAGGTGGATGTTCGGATGATGGGCGGCGATGTTTTTCAAATGCTCGTACATCGCGTGCTCGTGGCGATTGCGGACGCCGTAGAAAAACCAGGTCTCACGCGGAATGTTGGCGTCGCAGATCGCATTGAGCATCGACAGTACCGGCGTGAGGCCGATGCCGCCGCCGATCAGCACAACCGGCCGATCGGAGTTCAGATCGAGACAGAAATTGCCCGCGGGCGCGCGCACGTCGATCAGATCGCCTTCGCTGCACTCGTGGAAGAAGCTTGAGGCGAGGCCAGGCAGCGTCTCCGGCTTGTCGCGCGGCGGCGGCAGGCGCTTGATCGTGCAGCGGTAATACTCGCGCCGCTCGGGGCTGTCGGACAGCGAATAACAGCGGATAACCGGCCGCGGCTGGCCCGGCACCCGCAGCTGAAACGTCAGAAACTGCCCGGGGCGAAACCGTGGCAGCGGCATCCGGTCGTGCGGGGTAAAATAAAACGAGCAGATGTCCTCGGCTTCCATGACCTTGCGGTCGATGCGGAACTTGCGGAAACCCTCCCATGCCACCTCGCGCTGTTCCTGCTCGCGGCGGATCGCGGCAAGATCGGCGCCGACACGGGCCCGGAACAGATCGAGTGCAACCCGTTGACGCTGCGCTTCGAACAGGCGCCGACGAACGGTGCCGCTGGCGTCCGCAACCACCTCCAACAGGACGCCGCCGAGGACGAGGGCACCGGCGATTTCGGCAATGCCGATCATGTCACTCCCTGCCGACCCCGATGCCTGGCTAGAATTGGTAATCGATCTCGGTCCGCAGACCGAAGGCATCGTTGTGATCTTCCTGCCGCGTGTACGTAGCATCAACCTCCAGTAGAACCCGCTGGCCGATTGCCTGTTGAAAGCGGGCGCCGACGGCCTGGGCGTTAAAGGTGCCGTTGGTACCGGTATTCTCCCTGACGCCAAGTTCGAGGGTGACACTGCGTCGATGCGCGTCCCAGAACGCCTCGTACCCGGTCGCAAACCCGGCGACGTTGTCGGCCGCGCTGCTCAGCGCCGACACGGAGGTGCCGATGCCGTACGCGGCAAAGGTGATGCCGAGCGCGCCGAGCGGACCCGCCACAATCGGATCCTTTGCCGCCTGCGTAAAATTACCGAGCGCCACATAGGGATTGAAATAAACGATATCGTCGGAACGGTAGGGATTGAACGAGGTCTCCAGCGACAGCAGGGTGCCGTTGGTCGACACCGCGGTCGCCGGTCCATCGGTGATTGAACTGTTGACGCGAAGCGCGGTGTTGAGCAGCCAGAACCGCTGGATCGCCGCGCCGCCGACATACCAGGCATCGCCGAACAGATGGGCGTCGGTGATATGCAGCATCTGCACAGTGTAGGTCGTGTGCAGGCTGTCAATGGTGCTGGCGACGCCCATCAGCGACGGCTGCTCTCCGGTTGTCGGCGGCCGGCCGGGCCTTTCCACATGATCCCAGGCATAGATCAGGTCGAGCAATACATTCGACGTAAACGGCAGGTGGATCGAGTTGCGGGCGAGGCCGACCATCGTCACGTTGTCGTTGATCAGCATGCCGTTCTGATAGAACAGCGGCTGGCGTCCGACGCTGTAGCCGAAATCGATCGGCAGGATGCCCATGCGGTCAAGGTCGGGCAGGGTAGACCCAAAATCGCCCTCGAAAAACAGCGTGCGAACGTTGGCGTTGGTGTCGTCAACGAGGCCGTGCGGCCCTGGCGCGAGGCGGTAGCCGCTAAACTGGCCCGAGGCGTCGTAGTTGAGCGGCTGCAGGCCGACGACCAGCCGTTCGGTGCCGCTCAGCTGCAGATTGGCAAACAGGTCGAGGCGGTTGGCCCATTCGCTGAAATGCGACTTGCCGTTGTAGAAGTCCTGCACCGCGGAGCGCAGCGTTCCGAAGACCCACAGCCGTGGCTGCCATACAGCGCCGCCTGGCAACGTGAACCCCTCCGTGAGCGGCCCCGTCGCGAGAAACCCGGGGCCGAGTTCGAGCAGCGGCGCCGGCCGCAGCGGCAACGTTCCGACCCCTAGCAGCGGCAGCGGCTGGTCATACACATAGGGCAGCGGCTTCTCGTCGCCGATCGGAAAGATGCCGCGGGACGGGGTCGGGTACGCGCGGCCAAGGATCTCCTCGGCGTTGCTCGGCACATAGGTGCCGATCGCAAAGGGCGACAGCGATGACGCCATCTCCTGCTCAGGCTTTGCCTTCTCCGCCGCGGGCTGTGCCGGCGCCGCCTCAGCCGTCGCGATCTTTGCCATGATGCCTTGACGATAGGCGGCCCAATACGCCGCTTCGGCGCGGGCATGCGCCGCCATTGTGCGCAGCTTGTCGTCGGTCAGCGGGATCTTCAGCTTCTGTTCGAGCCGGCTGCGCAGTTGCGGGTTGCCGATCGCCTGCTGGAATGTCGCGGCATCGCTGTTCGTCGCCTCGTACAGCTTGTTCGCGATCTCGAGGTAATGCTTGAGATCCTCCGTTGCAGCAGCCGTTCCCGGCGGGCTCGGCGGTGGCGCGCCCGGCGTAAAGATCAGCGACGACGATGGCGCCGCCGCGCCCGATGGGGCTGGGCCGAGCAGCGAGCCGCCCAGCGGGGAGGTTGGCGCGGCGGCGGGAGCCTGCTCGCCGGTTGCGGGAGCGTTCGCCGGTGCGGCGGAAGGTGCGGCCAACAGCGATCCCGACAGCGGCGATTCCTCTGCCGCCACGGCCGGACCGGCGCCCGTTCCGATGGCGCCGGCCATCGCGGCGCCCGCCAGCGATGCAACCAATGCGAGGCGGCGGGCGAGGTCGTTGCGCGTTGACGACCGCAACGGTCGCCCCCGTGTCGTCGTTTGCATGTAATCCCCCCAAAGATGCTCCGCCCCGATCGGAGGCTTTACTCAACGTTGATCGCAAACTGGTGCTGCGCGAGGATGACGGCGCCGGCATCCAGCCGATTGACCACATCTGCCGGCGAATAACCGTAGTCGAAGCCGACATACTGGCTCTCGAGCACCAGATTGACCGGCACGGCTTGGCTCATCAATCGGACGACCACCTGATAGCTTCCCGGGCCGGCCATCGCCGCGCCCCCGATGTGGTAGTCGGCGGTGCGCTCGCCCAACGGCTCAATCGATTCCTTCTGATTGCGCGCGCCCGTCGGCCGGCCGAGCAGGATCTGCGAGAAGGTGGACGGCCGGACGTAGGGCAACGCGGTCTGCGAGAACGGGACCGGTATCACCGCCGGCTCTTCGGTACCGCGCAGGTTGCGGGTCTCGACGCGACCCTGCAAGTTGAACAGCTGCGTGTCGAGCGGCACCAGCCCGGTGCGCACCCATTGCGAATGGCGATCGCGCAGATCGCCGTTCGGATCGCGATCGCCCGAACGGAAGATGACATCGCCGTTCGGATCGGTGACCCACACTTCCAGCCAGACCGGCCGCTCTTCGGTAAATCCGGTCGGCACGTTGTGGCCTTTCGTCAGGCTCCTGACCTCGACCGAGAAGGACAGGCCGTCGCGGCTCGCCGCCGTCGTCGCGATCGCGCCGAGACCATAGCCGTTGCGCAGCACCTGCAGCCGCTTTTCCTTCACATCGGCCAGCCGCTGTATCTGCTCGCGGATGATCTTCGCGGCCTCATAACGGTCGTCGACCGAACGCCAATGCGGTGGGAACTTGTAACCCGGCGGGATGTGCTTCTCGAACGCGTCGGTGCCCCAGCCGGCCTGGTAATCGAACTGGGTCCACTGGTTGACGTTGGCGAGCTCCTGCGCCTCTCTGTTGAAGGGGAATATGCCGGGGTGCAGAACCGAATAATCGGGCCCGGCGAAGGTATGGTCGTGCAACGTGCGGGTTATGGTCGGGATGCCGTTGACGACCGCTGCAGGGCCGTGGCTAAAGCCCGAGACTTTGCCCTGGATTTTGCCCATATGGCAATCCTGGCAGGTAATGCCCTCCGCGGCAGCCGGGCTCGTGCGGTATTCCGAAAACGCCTCTTCCAAGCGGAACCCGTTGAACAAGGTCACGTCATGGCAGCTGCCGCAGAACGTCGATGATTTTATCGGCGCAAAATAAACCGCATCGGCGTGGATCTGCAGGCCGACTTTTTTTGCATCGGGTTGGACATGATATTTCGGGTCGGCGATGACGCGCTTCAGCTCCATATCGTCGAACGGGCCGTAAACCGGCTCGGTAATGCCGCCGGGGACGAGACCCAGTCGGCCGCTGACCTTGTTGTATACCTTGGAGATGCGATGGCAGGTGATGCAGGTGATGCCTTCGCGCGAAATCGCATGCCGTTTGACGATCGCCTCGTCCGCAGGTTCGCTGAGGTATCCGGCGATATCGGAATGGCAACGGGAGCAGAAATCGCCGTTGCTGCCGTTCAGGTTGTAGTTGATCGAATGCTGAAACGCCTGAAATATGACGCTGAGCTCGCCATAGGCGTGCTGCGATACCGCCCACTGGCGGAATTGCACCGGGTGGCACACCGCGCACTGCAGAGCCGAGGGGAACTCGCTCACCTTGAATAGCGCCGCGTGCTCCTCCGCCCCTTTCAACTCGTTCGCGGCCGCTTCCTTGGTTTCCGGCGGCGCCGGCGGCGGCTGGCCTGGCTCGAAAACGCTGGACGGCGCGGACGACGTTCCGCCGCCCCATGGGCTGCCGCCTTGCGCCGGCAGTGCGGCCGCGGGTTTGCCATCGGTTGGCGACCCCTGCAGCAGACCCCCGCCGAGCGGATTTTCACCCGCTGCCGATGCGGCGTTTACGGATAACATTCCGGCAAGCCCGGCCACCGCCATCGCGATCAGCATCGGCCGGATCACGCGATACGACAGCGCCATCGGTCCCCCTTTGCGCACATCGGCACGCTTCGCCTATAGAGTGATCGATTGGGGGCGCGATGTCCATTAGAAGTGTCTAGAAGTGTCGTCGCCGGCCCGCCGCCGCGTCCTCTTGCCGAGGTCACGGCTCCTGCGGAATCGCGCTCGCGGGCGCCGGGCGGCCGCTTTTCCGGCCGGCCGAAACGCCGTGATGATCTGTTGCAATTCTTGCTATAATTGACGCAACTGGAGGGAACCCGGCATGGGCGCCGCGCGCAGCTACGCCGTCATCGACCCCGCCACCGGCAAGCTCGATCGGCGAATCTTCACCGACGAAGCGGTCTACGCCGACGAGATGGAGAAGATTTTCGGCCGCGCCTGGCTGATGATCGGGCACGAGAGCCTGGTGCCGGCGCCCGATGATTTCTTTCACACCTATATGGGCCAGGACCCGGTGATCCTGACCCGCGATGGCGCCGGCCGGCTGCACGCGCTGCTTAATATGTGCCGCCATCGCGGCAACCGCGTCGTGCGCTGCGACGACGGCAACCAGAAGCGCTTTATGTGCACCTATCACGGCTGGACCTACCGGAACGACGGCACGCTCGAGCACGTTCCCGGCGAATCCGAGGCCTATTACAGCGCGCTCGATAAATCCGCGCTCGGCCTCGTCGCGGCGCGGGTCGAGAGTTATGCCGGCATCGTGTTTGCGACCTGGGACCGGGACGCGCCGAGCCTTGAGGCTTATCTCGGCGATGCGCGCTGGTATCTCGATACGGTATTCAACCGGTGCGACGGCGGCATGCAGGCCTTGGGGCCGATGAAATGGCTGGAACCCGTCAACTGGAAGACGCTGGTAGACAATTGTTCGGACAATTACCACGTGCCGACGAGCCATCTGTCGAGCGCCCGGGTGCAGACCCGCTGGCTCGGCCGCCCGCCCCTGTCGCACGAGGACCAGTTTCAAAGCCCCAATAAGCACGCCTTCGTCAATGGCCACGCGATCACGTTCCGCGAGGCCCTCGACAACGCCCCGCGCTATATGCACGGCATGTCGCAGGAGACGATGCGGCTGTTCCAGGACTACCACGACGCGACGATGCCCGAAGCCGAGCGGCGGCTCGGCGCGCTGCGCGCCCGCCGCGTCCAGCTCGCCAACCATTCGATCTTCCCGAACGGCATCCTCGGGTTCCGGCTGGCCCTGCCGCGCGGGCCGCGACAGACCGAATTCTGGCATTTCGTGCTACTGGAGCGCGATGCGCCCGAAGAATTGAAGCGCATCATCCGCATCGGCAGCCAGGCCAACAACGGCGCCGCCGGCCTCTTCGAGCAGGACGACGTCGACAACTGGCGGCAGGTGACGGAAGCCAGCACAAGCCCCTTTGCGCGCCGCCAGCCGCAGGATCTATCGATGGGGCTGGGGCACGCCGGCCCGCACCCCGATTATCCGGGCCTCGTTTCCGAGCGCTACATTTCCGAGAACAACCAGCGCCTGTTCTACCGGCGCTGGCAGGAATTCATGAATGCCGACAGCTGGGCCGACATCGCGCTCGACCCGATCAGCGCGCGCTTCGACGGCATCGCGACAATGCGGGGGTAGCTTCAGGTGTCAAAGGCATCCCTTCATCCGTCATGCCCGGACTTGATCCGGGCATCCATGGACGGCGGCGCGTCGACGGCATTCGACGCGGATGGCCGGGCCAAGCCCGGCCATGACGGTTAGGGGCAAATATTCATGGCCCCGGAGATGAGCGCGCAGGCGCTGTGGTTCGAATTGATGCAGTTCTATATCCGCGAGGCGTGGCTCTTGGACGAACGCAAGTTCACCGAATGGCTCGATCTGTTCACCGACGACATTCTCTATTTCATGCCGCGCCGCAAGAACGTGCTGCGCCGCGAACTGCACCGCGAGGTGACGCCGCTCGGCGATTTGGCGATCCTCGAAGAGGACAAGCGCTATCTCGCCATGCGCGTCGCTCGGCTCGACAGCGGCATGGCCTGGGCGGAGGATCCGCCGTCGCGCACCCGCCATCTCGTCGGCAACCTGGAAGTGACGCCGTTGGCGACGGGCGAGGTCAAGGCGCGCACCGCGTTTCTTGTCTATCGTTCGCATCTGGAGACGGATTCGCAGCTCCTGTCCGGCTGCCGCGACGATGTGCTGCGCAACATCGACGGTGCCTGGCGGATTGCCCGCCGCACGATCCTCCTCGACGCCAATGTGCTGCTCGATAAAAACCTCAGCGTGTTCCTCTGAGGCGTGCGGGCGGAGCGGCGCCGGGTTTCGCAGCGGGCGCGCCCCGGCACGCTATGGCGCGGCGTGCAGCGGTATCATGCCGAGGCGGCGGCCGGTGGCGAGATCGACGACGATGAGTTCCTGGCTGCCGTCGGGCAGTGCGACAGCGATGACGAGACGGTCCGTCCCGGTGCTGATCGCCGTGACATGCGCGCCCTTCGGCAGGCCGATCGGGGCCGCGAGGAAGGCGGTCGGCCCCGCGGCCCGCGGCACTTCCGCCGAGTGGATCGCATCGGTCGCGCGGCGGACGATGCCGACGGCGAGCGCCGCCAGGCCGGCGACAATCAGGATGCCCATGACGACGACGACAACCGTCATTGCCCGCGCCGGCATTACGTCAGCTTCCCGTGAATACGTCGACGATGCCGGCTGACGCCACGCTCCCCGGTGCCGGCGAACGCCGCATCGCGGTCGTGATCGCGCCGGAAGATGCGGGCGCGCGGCTCGACCGCGCGCTGCAGCGCCTGCTGCCAGAATTGTCGCGCAGCCGCCTGAAGCAGCTGATGCTGGAGGGCCGCGTCGCCGACGCCGCCGGCCGGGCG
>JASIAN010000098.1 GCA_030042035.1 Alphaproteobacteria bacterium
GCCGCCTCGGCGAGGGGCAAACCCCCGTCGTCGCCGGATTTCAAGGTCTCAGCCCGCAGGGGCGCGTCACGACGCTCGGGCGCGGCGGCTCTGATACCTCCGCGGTGGCGCTCGCCGCGGCGCTGAAAGCCGACCGCTGCGACATCTTTACCGATGTCGAGGGCGTCTACACGACCGATCCGCGCATCGTTGCCAAGGCGCAGAAGCTGAGTAGAATCACCTATGAGGAGATGCTCGAGATGGCGTCGCAGGGCGCGCGGGTCCTGCAGACGCGCTCCGTCGCGATGGCGATGAACCATCGGGTGCGCCTCCAGGTCTTGTCGAGCTTCTCCGATGCGCCGGGAACGCTTGTCGTCGACGAGGACGAAATCGTGGAAAAGCGGGTCGTCAGCGGCATCGCCTACAGCCGCGACGAAGCAAAAATCACCGTGCAGCGCGTTGCCGACCGGCCGGGGGTCGCGGCGGCGATCTTCGGCCCCTTGGCCGACCATGCGATCAATGTCGATATGATCGTGCAGAACGTCTCGGAAGACGGCAAGACCACCGACCTCACCTTCACGGTCGCGCGCAGCGATCTCGACCGCGCCGTCGCGGTGCTCGACGGTTGCCGCCGGACGCTCGGCTATTACGGGCTGAAGCCCGATCCCAACGTCGTCAAAATCTCGGTCATCGGCGTCGGCATGCGCAGCCACGCCGGCGTCGCCAAGCAGATGTTCCAGACGCTCGCCGACAAGGGCATCAACATTCAGGTCATCTCGACCTCGGAGATCAAGGTCAGCGTGCTGATCGCTGCCGAGTACACCGAACTCGCTGTACGCGCGCTCCACACCGCCTACGAGCTCGACAGTCCCGGATGAACGAGGTTGCGCCTGCGGCCGCGCGCCTCCCGGCGGCGCCGCCCAGCGCCGGGCCGGAGGCAGATGGGTGTTGGCGGCGCAGCGAGCTCGCCCGGCTGTGGGCGCGCGGCCGGCGCTTCCTTGGCACGGATCTTGCGATCTTGGGCGGAGCGATGACCTGGGTGTCGGAGCGCCGCCTCGTTGCCGCGATCTCGAACGCCGGCGGGTTCGGCGTCATCGCGTCGGGATCGATGTCGCCGGACCAGCTTGCCGCGGAGATTGCCGCCACGTCGCAGCTGACCGACCGCCCGTTCGGCGTCAATCTGATCACGCTGCACCCGCAGCTCGACGCGCTGATCGACGTCTGCGTCGCGCAGCGCGTCGGCCATGTCGTGCTGGCCGGCGGTATTCCGGGCGCGGCGGCGATCCAGCGGATCCGCGACGGCGGTGCGCGGGTCGTGTGCTTTGCCCCGGCGCTGGCGGTTGCAAGAAAGCTGGTGCGCCTCGGCGCCGACGCGATCGTCATTGAGGGCAGCGAGGCGGGCGGCCACATCGGCCCGGTGTCGACCGCAGTGCTGGCGCAGGAGGTGCTGCCGCATTTGGGCGAAGTGCCGGTGTTTGTCGCCGGCGGGATCGGGCGCGGCGAGGCGATCGTGTCCTATCTCGACATGGGCGCGGCGGGGGTGCAGCTCGGCACCCGGTTTGTCTGCGCTCACGAATCGATCGCTCATCCGCGCTTCAAGGAGGCCTTCCTTCGCGCCGCAGCACGCGATGCGGTGCCGTCGGTGCAGCTTGACCCGCGTTTCCCGGTCATCCCCGTGCGGGCGCTGGCAAACCCGGCAACAGTGCGCTTCCGCGACGTGCAGCGCGCGGTCATCGATCGCTTCAACCGCGGCGAGCTGTCGCTGAAGGAGGCTCAGCTCGAAATCGAACATTTCTGGGCCGGAGCCCTGCGCCGCGCGGTCATCGACGGCGATATCGAGACGGGATCGCTGATGGCCGGACAGAGCGTCGGCCTCGTAACCCGCGAACAGAGCGTCGCCGACATCCTCGGCGAACTCGTCGAGCAGGCGCTCTCGATTATCGCCGGCCGCGCCCGCCCGGGATCGCCCGTCGCTGCGGGTGCCGCAGGTCTCGGCGGATGAGCGACGTCATCGGCGACCTGCCGGCCGAAGCGGCGGCGACCCCGCCGCGCCCGGTCGCGTTGGAGCCGTTCGACCAGGCCGGCGCGACGCGTCGCCTGCTCCGCCGGCTGCGTGCCGTCATGGCCGGGATCGGCAGCGCGCAGCAACGGCTCAACGAGATCGTCCGCGTCGTCGCCAGCGAGATGGTCGCAGAAGTCTGCTCGGCCTACGTGATGCGCGCCGGTGAGGTCTTGGAGCTGTTTGCGACCGAGGGCCTGCGGCCGGAGGCGGTGCATCGGACCCGGCTCAGGGTCGGCGAGGGACTGGTGGGAATCATTGCCGCCACCGCCCGGCCGCTTGCCCTGGCTGACGCGCAGGCGCATCCGGATTTCGCCTACCGGCCGGAGACCGGGGAGGAGGTCTACCAGTCGCTGATGGGCGCGCCGGTGTTGCGCGGCGGCCGTGTGGTCGGCGTGCTCGTCGTGCAGAACCGCACGCCGCGGCATTACAGCGAGGACGAGATCGAGCTGTTGCAGACGATCGCGATGATCGTTGCCGAATTGATCGCCGGCGGCGCCCTTGTCAACCCGCTCGAAATGGCGGAAAGCCGGGCCGGCGGCGCGCTGCCGGTGCGGCTCGACGGCATCCGGCTCAACCCCGGCCTGGCGATCGCGCCGGCGGTGCTGCATGACCGGCGGATCGTGATCCGCCAGCTCGTCGCCGAGGATGTCGAGGTCGAGCAGCAACGGCTGCGCGCCGCAGTCGCCGCCATGCAGCGCGATCTCGACCGGCTTATCGATGCTACCAGCGGCCTCGGTTCCGGCGAGCACCGCGACATCATCGAGGCCTACCGCATGTTCGCCGCCGACCGCGGCTGGCTCGGCCGGATCGGCGAGGCGGTGCGCAGCGGGCTGACCGCGGAAGCTGCGGTGCAGAAGGTGCGCGACGAGACGCGCAGCCGCATGATGCAGATCAGCGACCCCTATTTGCGCGAGCGGCTCTACGACCTCGAGGATCTCGCCAATCGCCTGCAGCAGACGCTCGCCGGTGAACCGTCGGGCGGGACGGCGGGCGAATTCCCGGCGGAATTCATCCTTGTCGCGCATGCGATGGGGCCGGCGGAGCTGCTCGATTACGCACAGCGCCGGATTTCCGGGCTGGTGCTGGAAGAAGGCTCGCCGACCGCGCATGTCGCGATTGTCGCGCGCGCCTTAGACATTCCAGTCGTCGGCCGGGTGACGGAGGCGACGCGGCTGATTGAAGCTGGCGATATCGTCATCGTTGAAGGCGACCACGGCACCGTGCTGACGCGCCCGCGCGCCGACATCCAACAGTCGGTCGCGGAGGCAGTCGCGGTTCGCCGGGGCCGCCGCGCCTATTATGAAACGTTGCGCGACGTGCCCGCGGTGACGCGCGACGGCATCGCGGTGCGGCTGTTGCTCAACGCCGGCCTCCTGCTCGACCTCGCGCAACTGCGGGCGGCCGGCGCCGAGGGGATAGGCCTGTTCCGCACCGAGATCCCGCTCCTGGCGCGCAACGCCTTTCCCGACGTCGCCGAGCAGACGGCGTTCTATCGCCGCGCCTACGAGGAGGCCGGCGACCGTCCGATCGTCTTCCGCACGCTCGATATCGGCGGCGACAAGGTGCTGCCCTATCTCGCGCACGCGGCGGAAGACAACCCGGCGATGGGCTGGCGGGCGATTCGCATCGGCCTCGACCGGCCGGCGATGCTGCGCCGCCAGCTGCGTGCGCTGGTGCGCGCCGCGGGCGGGCGCGAGCTGTTCGTCAAATTCCCGATGATTGCCGAGGTCGCCGAGGTCGAGGCGGCGCGGCGCCTGTTGGACAAGGAACTGGCGCGCGCCGCGGCCGAGGGGCGCACGCCGCCCTGCGCGGTGAAGGTCGGCGTCATGCTCGAAGTGCCGGCGCTGTTGTGGCAGCTCCCGGCTTTGCTGCGGCGCATCGATTTCCTGTCAGTTGGCACCAATGATTTGGCGCAGTTCCTGTTCGCGTGCGACCGCGGCAATCCGCGCCTCGCCGAGCGCTATGATCTTGTGTCGGCGCCGATCGTGGCCCTGCTGCGCACGGTCATCGCGCAATGCGAGACGACCGGCACGCCGCTCAGCATGTGCGGCGAGATGGCCGGCAATCCGTTGGACGCGATGATGCTGATCGCGCTCGGCTTTCGCACGCTGTCGTTGACCGCGACGGCGATCGGCCCGGTCAAGGCGATGATTCGGAGCCTCGATGCGGGCGCGCTCGCCCGGTATGTCGACGAAATCGGCGATCGCCCCGACCATTCGCTGCGCCCTTGGCTCGACGCCTACGCGCGAGACCACTGCATCGCGATTTGAACGAATTTCCGTCCGCCCCGGTTGGACTTGCGCCGTGCGCAGCATTAGAATGCGGACGGTAGCGAGTTTGTGCCGTGGGCCTGTTCACCCGCATCAAGACGCCGTTCATCCAGTCGTCCGAAGAGCATGCGGCCGTGCCGGAATGGCCGGTGCATTCGGTGGGTCGGATGTTGCGCGAGCGCCGCGAGGAACTGGGTCTCGACCTGGAAACTGCCGGCGCGGCGCTGCGCATCAAGCCGATTTATCTGGCCGCGCTCGAACAAGGTCGGGCGCAAGACCTGCCGGGACCGACCTATGCCGTCGGCTTCGTCCGTTCCTACGCGCATTACCTCGGGTTGGACGGGCCGCGCGTGCTCGAGCGCTACAAGGCCGAATCGGCGGTGGACGTGCAACTCCGCCCCGATCTGTCGTTTCCGGTGCCGCTTGGCGAGCGCAGCATTCCCGGTGGCCCGATATTGCTGGTCGCCGCGATTGTGGCGTTGTGCGGGTATGGCACCTGGTATTACCTATCAACGGGCGCGCGGACGCGTCCCGCGCGGATCGCTGCGATGCCGGCGGCGTTAGAGCACCGGCCGATGCTGCGCATGAAGCCGCCGCCGGCCGCCGCGCTCCATGCCGCCGGAGTTGCCGGCGCGATCCCGCCGGCGGGCGACACGATCGCTGGCAAAAAACCCGACGCGGCCAGCGCCGGCGATGTCGTGCCGCCCGCGGCGGACGTGAGGCGCGGCGAGGTAAACCCGACCGCGGCCGCTCGCCCTGATGACAGCCGGCAGCCGGTCGCCGCCGCGGCGCCGGTTCTGCCGCTCGCGTCCGCGCCGCCGCTGGCAAGCGCGGCTCCGTCGCTTGGGCCAGTTTCTCATCTCGTGCCGGCGAGCGCGGCGGTTCCGGCTGCGGCAGCAGGCGACGGCGCGACGACGCCGATGAACCAGATCGATATCCACGCGACGGCCGATTGCTGGATCGAAGTGCAAAACGCCGGTCACGCGGTCTTGTTTTCGCGCGTGCTGAAGGCCGGCGAGACCTATCACGTGCCGGGCCCCGGCCTGGTGATGCGGGTCGGCAATGCCGGCGCGCTGGCGATCGATGTCGGCGGCAAGGCGGCGCCTTCGCTCGGGCCGCTCGGCGCGCTGCGCCGTGATGTTGTGCTCGATCCGCAAGCCCTGCTGGGCGGCACCGCGGTCCGCGGCTAGATCGCTCGCCCGGCGAGGCGGGGCGACGGTCTTTTTTCGGTCATCAAAGCGTTCTATATCCCGAACACGATCCGCCACGAGGTTGACGATGAGCGTGCGCCCCTATCGCGACATCCACCGCCGCCAATGCCGCCGGATTCATGTCGGCAAGGTGCCGGTTGGCGGCGGTGCGCCGATCACGGTGCAGTCGATGACCAATACCGTGACGAGCGACGTGAAGGCCACGGTCGAGCAGATCCAGGCGCTGGAGCGCGCCGGCGCGGACATCGTGCGGGTATCCTGCCCGGATCAGGAGTCGGCGTTGGCACTGAAGCGGATCGTGCCGCAGGTCAGTGTGCCGATCGTCGCCGACATCCATTTCCACTACAAGCGGGCGATCGAAGCGGCCGAGAGCGGTGCCGCCTGTCTGCGCATCAATCCCGGCAATATCGGCTCGGCCGAGCGGGTGCGCGAGGTCATCAAGGCGGCCCGGGATCACGGCTGCTCGATGCGCATCGGCGTCAACGCCGGCTCGCTCGAACGTGACCTCCTCGAAAAGTACGGCGAACCGTGCCCCGAGGCCATGGTCGAGAGCGCGCTTGATCATGCCAAGATCCTCGAAGACAACGATTTCTTCGAGTTCAAGATCTCGTGCAAGGCGTCGGATGTTTTTCTCGCCGTCGCTGCCTATCAGCAGCTGGCCGAAGCTTGCGATTATCCCTTGCATCTCGGCATCACCGAGGCCGGCGCGCAGCGCATGGGGACGGTCAAATCCTCGATCGGCCTCGGCATGCTGCTGTGGGCCGGCATCGGCGACACGATCCGCGTGTCCTTGTCCGCCGACCCGGTCGAGGAAGTCAGGGTCGGCTACGACATGCTGAAATCATTGGGGCTGCGCCGGCGCGGCGTGACCGTCATCTCGTGCCCGTCCTGCGCGCGGCAGCAGTTTCCGGTTATCAAGACCGTCGAGGTGCTGGAAGAGCGCCTGGCTCACATCACGACGCCGCTCACGTTGTCGGTCATCGGCTGCGTCGTCAACGGGCCGGGCGAGGCGCGCGAAACCGACATCGGCTTCACCGGCGGCGGCAACAACACCCACCAGGTCTATGTCAGCGGGATTGCCGATCACCGGCTGAAGGACGCCGATATTGTCGATCACCTCGTCGCGCTGGTTGAGCAGAAGGCTGCCGCGCTTGAGGCGGTGAAGCGCGACGCGGCAGAAGCGGCGCTCGAAAATGCGCAATAACCGCCGCCTCCAGCAGATCGTCCTCGGCTGAGGCGATCCAGTCGCGCCCGATCGGCGCCTCCTCGCTCGTAAATACCCGCACATCGCTGGCCAGCAGAAAGCGCAGCGCATTGACCGTGTGCCGCACCCAGCCGGTGTCGCTGACGACAGCGATGCGCTCCCATTGCGGCATGTTTCTTAAGGCCA
>JASIAN010000099.1 GCA_030042035.1 Alphaproteobacteria bacterium
CCGCTCATTCTCGACTTTGCCTTCGACCGGCTGCGCCTGCACCGGGTCGAGGCGGCCTGTTTGCCGACCAACGTGCCGAGCCGCGCGGTGCTGCTGCGCACCGGGTTTCAGCACGAGGGCTATGCCCGCAACTACCTCTTGATTAACGGCAAATGGCAGGATCACCTGCTCTTCGCAATCGTGCGCGAAGACCGCCGGGTGTAGCCCGCCGCCGGCGCGCGCTATTCCGCGGCGGCGCGGTGCCGGGCCCCGAAATACTCCTCGACGACCCGTCCGAGATGGGCGACGAGCGCCGTCATATCGGCCGCGATTTTGTCGAAGGCGGGCCTTCGGGTGTAATGGCGCTCGTCCATGTAGAGGGCGCGGCTGATCTCTATCTGCATGGCGTGGCGGCCGCGCCGCGGACTGCCGTAGTGGCCGGTGGTGAAGCCGCCGGCATACGGCATGTTGAGGCTGACGGCAAAGCCACGGCCGGCAAGGAACGCGCGCGCCGCCTCGACGAGGCGCGGCGCGCAGGAGGTGCCGTGGTAGTCGCCGAGCACGATGTCGGCGCCACCGTCGTGGCCGCCGAAGGCGCCGGCGGCCGACGGCATCGAATGGCAGTCGATGAGGAGATAGCCGCCAAACGCCGCCTCGCTGTCCTCGACGAGCCGGCGCAGCTGATTGTGATAGGGCTGATATAGCCCCTCGACGCGGCGCCGCGCCTCGGCAAAGCGCAGCTTTCGCGCATAGATTTCTTCGCCACTGGCGACGATGCGGGCAATCGTGCCGAGCCCCATGCGCACCCGCGGCGAGCGGGTATTGACGAAGTTCGGCAACGGGTCGGCGAACATCGCCGGGTCGAGCTCCCACGGCTCGCGGTTGACATCGAGATAGGCGCGCGGAAAGCGGGCGGCGAGCAGCGGCGCGCCGAGTTCCGGCGCCGCCGCGAACAGCGCATCGACAAAGCTGTCTTCCGACCGGCGCAGCGTCAACGGGTCGAGCCGCGAGGCGGCGAGCAGGTCCTCGGGGTAATCGGCGCCGCTGTGCGGCGAGGCAACCACCAGCGGCACCGCATGCCCGGCCGGCTGGCGCACATCGTAGACGCTGGTTGCCGCAACCTTGGGCACGCTCGTTCCCTCCGCTATGGCAGCTTAGAGAAGCCGGGTCGCGATGTCATTATCGCGGCCGGGCTGCACACGTGCGCGCGAAAAATTGAGGCGTTACCCCGCCGGCGCTACACTGGCGCAGGAGGGGGCTGCAGCGATGCCCACAACCACCGAGCGCGAGGCGGCAAAGCCGGCCGGCTCGCGGCGTTTTTTGCCGGTCGCAATCAGCCTGGCGACGGTGCTGATCCTCGCCGCCGGCGGCATCTTCCTCTATGCGCTGCATGAGGGACCGGGCGGGGTGCTGGCGAGCGCGGTCGGCGGCCCGTTCCATCTCGTCGATCAGAACGGCAAACCGTTTACCAATGCCGATCTCAAGAGCAAATGGCACCTCATATTTTTCGGCTACACCCATTGCCCCGACGTCTGTCCGACGACCCTCAACAATCTGTCGCTCGTCTACAACCAGCTCGACGCGCAGCAGCAGAAGGAGGTCAGCGTCGTGTTCATCTCGGTCGATCCGGGGCGCGACACGGCGGCGGTCATGAAAGCCTATGTCGCCAATTTCGATGCGCCGATCATCGGACTGACCGGCAGCGCCGCGGCGGTGAAACAGGCGGCGCAGGATTATCACGTCTATTATGCCCGGCATGACGAGCCCGACGGCAGCTATGAGATGGACCACAGCGCCGTCGTCTATGTAATGGACCCCGAAGGCCATTTTGTTGCGACGATCACGCCCGATGAAAAAATCGGCGATATCGCGGCAGAGCTGAAGAAACTGGTGTCGTAGGCCGCGCGGTCGTTGCCCCGCCGCGCCCGCTTCGCTACGCTTCGCCGACGCCGAAATCTCTTGCCGCAAGGAGCCACGCGATGCCGGATGACGCTTCACTTCCCAGCCGCCCCGCCCCGATCGGCGATCCCGCCCTGCGCATCAAGGGGCTCGATCATATTGTCTTGCGCGTCGCCGACATCGACCGCGCGATCGCGTTTTACGGCGACGTGTTGGGCTGCCCGATCGAGCGCCGCCTGCCGGAGATCGGCCTTGTGCAGTTGCGCGCCGGCGCCGCGATGATCGACCTCGTGCCGCGCAGCGAGGATGACGACGAAGGCCGCAACATGGATCACTTTGCGGTGCAGATCGAACGGATGGATGTCGCGGCATTGAGCGCGCATCTGCGCCACCACGGCATCGACCCGGGCGAGGTGCGCCGCCGCTACGGGGCCGAAGGCTACGGCTCGTCGATCTATATCTCCGATCCCGACGGCAACACGGTCGAATTGAAAGGCCCGCCCGAGGCTGCGGCTTAGCTTCCGCCGGTAGATCGCCCTTGCGAGCGGCGCAAAGTGATCTCCGTGCGGTAGGCAGTCGATCGGAACGGTGAGCGGCGGCGGTGGACGAAGTCGAAGCGGTCGTCGTCGGGGCCGGGGTCATCGGGCTCGCCGCGGCGCGCGCCTTGGCGTTGCGGGGCCATGAAGTCATCGTCCTCGAACGCGCCTATACGATCGGGTTCGAGACGTCGTCGCGCAACAGCGAGGTCATCCACGGCGGTCTCTATTACCCGCAGGGCAGCCTGAAGGCCCTTACGTGCGTCGAGGGCCGCGAGCGGCTCTATGGTTATTGCCGCGACCATCACGTGCCGCATGCGCGGCTCGGGAAGCTGATTGTTGCGACGAGCGAGGACGAGCTGCCCGGCGTCGAGAAAATCGCCGCGGCGGCGCTTGCCAACGGCGTCACCAACCTCGAATGGCTGAGCGCGTCCGCGGCCCGGCGCCTCGAACCCGAGTTGTGCTGCGTCGCGGCGCTCTTGTCGCCAGCGACCGGCATTATAGACAGTCATGCACTGATGCTGGCCTATCAGGGCGAGGCCGAGGCGGCCGGCGCGATGATCGCGTTCCGTGCGCCGGTCTTGTCGGGCCGCGTCCGGGCCGACGGGTTCGAACTTGTGGTCGGCGGCCCAGGGGAAGATTCGCCGGCGACGATCCGCTGCCGCACGCTGATCAACGCCGCCGGGCTTTACGCGCCGGCACTGGCGCGGGCGATCGCCGGCATTCCGCCGGAGACGATCCCGACCGCCTATTTCTGCCGCGGCGCCTACTTCACGCTGAGCGGCCGGACGCCATTTCGCCGATTGATTTACCCGGTGCCGGTAGCGGGCGGGCTCGGCGTGCACGTCACGCTCGACCTTGCGGGCCAGGCGCGTTTCGGCCCCGATGTGGAATGGATCGGCGCGGTCGATTACGCGGTCGATGCGCGCCGCGGCGATGCGTTCTACGCGGCAGTGCGGCGCTATTGGCCGGGGCTGCGCGATGGGGCATTGCAGCCGGGTTATGCCGGCATCCGGCCAAAGATCAGCGGCCCCCATGAGCCGGCCGCCGATTTTGTCGTGCAGGGGCCGGCGGCGCACGGCATCCCCGGCCTCGTCAATCTCTACGGCATCGAGTCGCCGGGGTTGACGGCGTCATTGCCGCTGGCGGACCGGGTCGTCGCCGCGCTCGCCGCCTGACGCGGTCCACCCGAATTGCGTCAGCCCCGCCGGGGGCAATTGGGCTCAGCTCCGCCCGGCGCGGCGGAGCAGCACATAAAGGGCGCCGGCGCCGCCGTGCTGCGGGCGGGCCGGCGCGATCGCCAGCACGTGGCCGCGGAATTCCGGTTCGGCGAGCCAGCGCGGCGCCGCCGCCTTCAACACGCCGCCGCTCAAGCGGCCATGGCCGGTGATGACGAGCACGCAGCGGCGCCCCTCGCCGCGCGCGGCGGCGAGGAAGCCAGAGAGCGCGCGGTGCGCCTCTGCTTGCGTCATGCCATGCAGATCGAGGCGAGCGTCGACCGGATAGCGGCCGCGCCGCATTCGCTCGGCGGTGCGGCGGTCGACACCGGCGAAGGTGTCGGGCGGCGGCGGCACGGGCGGCTCTACTGTCGGCACCGGCATCGCCGCGCCCGCCTGCCCGTCGGCGCCGCGGTTGTCTTCCTTCCGAGCCACCGCTGACGGCCGGCGGTGGCGGCGCAGCTCGCGTTCCAGTCGCGGCAGCGGCGCGACGCCGGTCATCGCGCGGCGCCACAAATCGGCGTCGTCAGGCGATGGGTGCGCCATCGTCGATCAGCACGACATGCAGGCGGCGCGGCCCGTGCGCACCCAACTCGATGCGCTGCTCGATGTCGCCGGTGCGCGACGGACCGGTGATGAAATTGACCGTGCGCGGCATCGGACCCCGCTGCCGCACAAGGTCCCAGCCATCCTCGTAGCTCGCGACGACCTGGTCCGCGCGCACGACAACGATATGGGTGTCGGGCAGGAAATTGAGCGTCGTCGGCGTGGCGGTGCCCGAAACCAAGATCAGCGTGCCGGTTTCGGCGATCGCGGCAAGGCATGGCGTCAGCGACGCGGCATCGCCGGCTTCGGCCTTGCCGCGACGAATCTGGAGCAAGGGCCGCGCATCCCATGGCAACGCGTCGAGCGCTGGATCGGGTGCCATGGCGAGGTCGGCCGGCAGGTTTTCCGCCGCCAGATAGCGGGCGACCTCGTTCGGCACATCGGCCGCCGACGCGACGCGCGCGACCGTCGTCTGCACCTCCTCGGCCATTGCGACAAAAAGGCCGATGCGGCCCGCGTGATCAAGCGCAGCAGCGCGCGCCGGCACGAGATTGCGGCGGTGCGCCACGAGCCGCTCGTCGAGCGCCGCCGCTTCGGCGGGCGGCAGCGGACCGCGCCGCAGGCCGCGACGGATGCCGGCAAGGATGGCGTCGCGCGCGCTCACCTTGTCCCGCCCCCCGCGCGCTGCCGCTCGGCCCACAGCGACTGGAACGTGCGACCCTCGGGCGCCGGCATGTCACGCACGAGCGTCCAGCCCGACGCCAGCGGCAGGCTGCGGAAGCGCCCGCGGTCGCGGCCGAACCAGCCGAGCCCGCGGCCAGCGAGCGCCGCCGCCGCATGATAGAGGCGCGGCCGCTGCGCCATCCACGCCCACGCGCGCAGCCCCGAGCGATAGGCGCGTGGGCTGAGGCCCTGCGCAAACTCGCGCTCGCGCCAATGCCGCATCATGTTGGGCAGCGGGATCTTGACCGGGCAGACGCTCTCGCAGCGGCCGCAGAAGGTCGAAGCGTTCGGGAGATGTCCCGCCTCGCGCAAGCCCACAAGCGCCGGCGTCAGCACCGCCCCCATCGGACCCGGATAGACCCAGCCATACGCATGCCCGCCGACCGCGGCATAGACCGGGCAATGGTTGAGGCAGGCGGCGCAGCGCAGACAGCGCAGCATGTCGTGGAATTCGCCGCCGAGTAGCGCCGAGCGGCCGTTGTCGAGGAGGATCACATGATATTCGTCCGGCCCATCGCGGTCGCCGGGGCGGCGGGGGCCGGTCGAAACCGTCGTGTAGGTCGAGAATTCCTGCCCAGTCGCCGAGCGTGCGAGGAGGCGCAGTAGCGTCGCCGCGTCTTCCAGCGTCGGCACGAGCTTCTCGATGCCGGCCAGCACGATATGGACGCGCGGCAGGATTTGGCTGAGATCGCCGTTGCCCTCATTCGTGACGATGATGCTGGAGCCGGTTTCGGCAATGAGGAAATTGGCGCCGGTGATGCCGACGTCAGCCGCGAGGAAGCGCGGCCTGAGGATCGTGCGCGCCTCCTCGCACAATTGCCGCGGCTCGGCGAGCGATCGGGCGGGATCGAGCTCCTGATGGGCGGCGCGGAAAGTATCGGCTACCTGCTCCTTCATCAGATGGATTGCCGGCGCGATGATGTGGCTCGGCGGCTCATGGCGCAGCTGGATGATGTATTCGCCGAGATCGGTTTCAACGGGCGCGATGCCGTGCCGTTCGAGATGCTCGTTGAGCGCGATTTCCTCGGCGACCATCGATTTGCCTTTGGCGACGGTCGTGGCGCCGACGGACCGGCAGATCTCGAGTACACGGTCGCGCGCTTCGGCGGCGTCGCGCGCCCAATGCACGTGCCCGCCGGTTGCGATGACGACGGCTTCGTAACGTTCGAGATAGAAATCGAGGTTCGCCAGCGTGTGGTCCTTGATGCGGCGGCCCTCCTCGCGCAGCGCCTCGAATTCCGGCAGCCGCGCGATCGCTTGCTGGCGGCGCGCCGGGAACCCGGTGCGCGCGAGGCCGAGCGCGCGCTGCAACACCGGGTCGACGAGGCCGGCGCGCGCATTCGCGGGGAAATCGCGGCTGGTCGGCTGCATTGGCCCCTAGCGCCGCGGCGCGGCGATCGCCGGCGCATCGGTCATGCCGGCCAGCACCTCGGCGACGTGACGAACTTCGGCGCGGATGCCGAGCCGGCTCAATTTGCCGGCGATGTTGAGGAGACAGCCAAGATCGCCCGCGAGCACCGCCTCGGCGCCCGAGGCGGCGATTTCGGCGGCTTTGTCGCCGACCATCTTGTCAGAAATTTCCGGGTATTTGACGCAGAAGGTGCCGCCGAACCCGCAGCACACTTCCGCCCCCGGCATCTCGGCGAGACACAGCCCGTGGACCGACGCGAGGAGCCGGCGCGGCTGTTCCTTGACGCCGAGTTCCCGCAAGCCCGAGCAGGCGTCGTGATAGGTCGCGCGCTTCGTCCAGCGCGCCGCAACCTCGCTCATGCCGCGTACATCGACGAGAAAGGATAGGAGCTCCCAGGTCCGCGTTGCCAAGTCTTCGGCGCGCGCCCGCATATCCGGTTCGTCGGCAAACAACTGGGGGTAATGCACCTTGACCATGCCGGCGCAAGAGCCCGATGGCGCGACGACGTAATCGTAGTCGGCAAACGCGGCAATGACCTGACGCGCGATGGCCTTGGCATCACCGCGGTCGCCGGAATTGTACGCCGGCTGGCCGCAGCAGGTCTGCGCCTGTGGCACCGCGACCGCACAGCCGGCGCGCTCCAACAGCGCGACGGCGGCAAACCCGACGCTTGGCCGGAACAGATCGACGAGGCAGGTGACCAATAATCCGACGCGCGGCGCCGACGGCTCGGGCATCGCGGCTCAGCCGCTGGCGGTCGCCATCAGGACCCAGTTCGGGTCGGAGGAGCGGGTATCGCGCACAAAGGTCCAGAAATCGGTCTTCTCGATCGGATGCTCGGGGTCGCCGTCGACAACGCTGCCGTCATGCGCGCGCAAAGCATAAATCTGGTCGGAGACGAATTTGACCGTAACGCGGGCCATCCGGCCGGCGAGCAGGGCTTCGGCGATCTCGCTTTCCTTGAGCTGCACGATCCTCGTTTCAAGCCGTTCGCCGGCGCCGCCGCGTTCATCGATGGCGGCGCAGAACGGCTTATAGACATCGTCGCTCAACAAGGGCCGCAGCCGTTCCTTGTCGCCGGCGGCAAAAGCGCCGACGATCGTCGCAAACGCGATCCGGGCGCCCGCGACAAACTGCCCCGGATCAAAACCCGCATCGGCACCGCGGATCTGCGCCATCCCCTCCTGCACGCTGCCCGCGGGTGGCGCGGCGAGACGCGGCATCGGCGGCGCCGTCACCCGATTGCCGAGCGTCACAACGTTGCTGCCGGGCGGCGGCGTGCGGCCCATCGCGTCGCGGCGCCGTTCGTTGCCGGTGCGGCGGCCGAGCACGCTGCGCAGCCGCAACACCAGAAACACTGCGATCATCGCGAACAGGACGATATCGAAATAATGCGGAAATGCGTCCATTGCTTCCCGGGGACGTAAGCGACCTTCCCGGCATGTCCCGCGCAAGCCTTGCGGCGATCCAAAGCCTAGATCAAGCCTAGATAAGGCCTCGCCGCTGCCACGGCAAGCCACAGCAAGGTTAACGCCGGCGGCCGCGATTGCGGCGGCGGTGTGATCCGTGCTAGCGGAAGCATCATCGGCGCGAGGCGGCTGGGGAGAAGGCGATGTCCGACGGCACCACCGGCAATGGGCCGGCCGGCCCACAGCAACCAGCCGCGATCGGCGCGCCGCCGTCGGGCCAACAGATTTTGGTCAACGCTCAATACATCAAGGACCTGTCGTTCGAAAACCCGCGCGCTCCGCAAAGCCTGCGCCCGCAGACCGGACAGCCGTCGGTAGACATCAATGTCGATGTCGCGGCGCAAGGTCTCGGGCCTGACACCTTCGAGGTGATCCTGACGATCAACGCCAGCGCGAAAGTGCAGGAGGAACCGCTATTTCTGGTCGAGCTCGCCTACGGTGCGGTCGTTACCGTACGCAATGTGCCGCAGGAGCTGTTGTCGCCGATCGTGCTGGTCGAAACGCCGCGGCTGATGTTTCCATTCGCCCGCAGCGTCATCGCCAATACGACACGCGACGGCGGCTTTCCACCGCTGTTGATCAACCCGATCGATTTCGCCGAACTGCTGCGCCGCAAGAGCGCGACAGCGGCTCCGGGTGCGACGACCGCCGGCGCGACAGTTTGACCCTCTCCGATCAGCCGCTGGCCGCAAGCCACAACGGCTGAGTAATCGCCGCCAGCATCGCCTGGTGTGCCGCCAGTTCCTCTTGTGTCGGCGCGTGCGGGCGGGGCAGACGCATCGGTCCGCGCACCGCCTCGATTTCGGCCAATCCCTCGACGCTCGGCCCGACGACAAAATCGAGGCCCGGCTGGCGCCCGCCAAGCAGCTCAATATAAACCGCCGCCAGCAGCTCGCAGTCGATCTCGGCGCCGTGCAGTTGCCGCTCCGAGCGGTCGATGGCGAAGCGCCGGCACAGCGCGTCGAGGCTGGCCGGCGCGCCTGGAAAGCGGCGGCGCGCGACCGCCAGCGTATCGACGAACGGGCAGGCGAGTGGCGGGTGCCCGAGCCGCGCCAACTCCGCGTTGATAAAGGCAAGGTCGAATTCGGCGTTATGAATCACCAGGCGGTCGCCGGCGATAAACGCCGCCAATTCCTCGACGATCGCATCGAACGGCGGATGCGCGGCGAGGAACTCGGTCGTCAGACCATGCACCGCCAGCGCGTCATCCGGCATGTCGCGGCCGGGATTCACGTAACGGTGGAATCTTCTGCCGGTCGGCACATGGTGGACGAGCTCGACGCAGGCGATCTCGACGATGCGGTGGCCGGCCTGCGGGTCAAGACCAGTCGTCTCGGTATCGATCACGACCTCGCGCATCGCCTCGCCCCCCGTTTGCGCCGCCGCGCCTCCCCGGCCCGCAACTGCCGCACAATCGCCCGCAACTTCCGAAAGCTCTCGTCGCGGCCGAGCGCCGTCCAAACGACAAAATCGGCGCGGCGGCGCTTTTCACGATCGGGCATCTGCGCGGCGAGAATGCCGGCAAACCGCGCCGCACTCATCCCGGGCCGGCGCATGACCCGCTCGCGCTGCAGCCGCGCCGGCGCCGATACGACGACGACATAATCGCAGCGCATGCCGCCGCCAGTTTCAAATAGCAGCGGGATGTCGAGCACCGCCAGCCGCTCGCGCCGGGCGCGGGCGGACGCGACAAAGCGCCGTTCTGCCGCTCGCACGAGCGGGTGCAGGATGGCTTCGAGCCGGTGCAACGCCGCCCGGTCCTTGAACACACACTGCCCGAGGCGCTGCCGGTCGATGCCGCCAGCGGCAGCGCGCACGCCGGAAAAGGCCGCTTCAACCGGCGCCACCGCGGCCCCGCCCGTCGCCAGCAGCCGGTGCACTTCGGCATCGGCATCGAATACCGGCACGCCGAGCAGCCGCAGCGTCGCCGCTGCGGTGCTCTTGCCCATGCCGATCGAACCCGTCAGACCGAGAACGATCACCGCGTCCCCGCCATCGTCGCCAGCACCGCCTGCCGCAGAGCGGGCGTCGCTTCAACCGGCGCGCCGAACCATGCCGCAAAGCCCGGCCTCGCCTGATGCAGCAGCATGCCGAGGCCGTCGACGGCGACGTGGCCGCGCCGCCGCGCCGCGGCCAGGAGCTTCGTCTCGAGCGGCACATAGACGATATCGACGACGACCGACGACCGCGGCAACAGCGACAGATCGATCGCCAGGTCCGGTTCGCCGGTCATGCCGAGGCTC
>JASIAN010000100.1 GCA_030042035.1 Alphaproteobacteria bacterium
GGCGGACTATAACCGCGGCGATCCGCCGGGAGAAGCGGCAGGGGTTCGCCGCTGCGCACTGCCGCCGAATGGCGGATAATGCGGTGACGCGAGGAGGCCGGCATGCGCAATCTCAAGATCAACGGCGAGCGGCTGTGGGCAAGCCTGATGCAATTGGCCGAGATCGGCGCGACCCCCAAGGGCGGCGTCTGCCGGCTCGCCGCCAGCGATCTCGACGGCAGGGCGCGGCGGCTCTTCATCCGCTGGTGCGAGGAGGCCGGTTGCACCGTCACCGTGGACCGAATCGGCAACATCTTCGCCCGTCGCGCCGGCCGCCGCGGCGGCCTGCCGCCGGTCATGGCCGGCAGCCATCTCGACACCCAGCCGACCGGCGGCCGGTTCGACGGCGCCTACGGCGTCATGGCCGGCCTCGAAGTCGTGCGCACGCTGAACGATCTCGGCTATGAAACCGAGGCACCGATCGAGATTGTCGCGTGGACCAATGAGGAAGGTTCACGTTTTTCGCCGGCGATGGTGGGTTCGGGCGCGTTCGCCGGCGTGTTCGACCTCGCCTACGGCCTCGGCCGGCCGGACAATGTGACCGGCGTGACGCTCGGCGCCGAACTGGAACGCATCGGGTTCGCCGGTGCGGCGCCGGTCGGCGGCCGCTCGGTCACGGCCTATTTCGAGGCGCATATCGAGCAGGGACCGATCCTCGAAGCCGCCGGTCTGCCGGTCGGCATCGTCACCGGTGCGCAGGGGCAGCGCTGGTATGAGGTGACCGTGACCGGACAGGAGGCGCACGCCGGGCCGACCCCGATGCCGCGCCGCCGCGATGCGCTGGTCGGCGCGGCGCGCATGATCGATACGGTCAATCGCATCGGCCATGCTCATGCGCCCTACGCTTGCGCGACGGTCGGCTTTGTTCAGGTCAGCCCCAATTCGCGCAACACGATCCCCGGCTGTGTGTTTTTCACGGTCGATTTCCGCCATCCCGACGACGCCGTCCTGACCCGGATGGACCGCGATTTGCGCGAGGGCTGCGCCGCCGCGGCCGCTACCCAGAAGCTCGAGGTTGCGGTCGAGGAATTCTGGTATTTTCCGCCGACACCGTTCGACCCGCAGCTCGTCGACCGGGTGCGCGAGGCGGCGGCAGTGCAAGGCTATGCGCACCAGGACATCATCAGCGGCGCCGGCCACGACGCGGTCTACCTGGCACGCGTCGCGCCCAGCGCGATGATCTTCGTGCCGTGCGTCGGCGGCATCAGCCACAACGAAATCGAGGATGCCAAGCCTGAGGATCTCGCCGCCGGGTGCAACGTGCTGTTGAACGCGCTGCTTGAAACCGCCGATACCCCGTGACGGATGCTGTCACGCGGCTGCCGGCTCTGCGAGCGCGGCAGGGTCGTGCTCGTAGAGCCAGCGCAAGGCATCGGGCGAGCGGTCGGTGGCGCGCGCCCATTCGGCGTCGCGCGCCTGCTGCTGCGGGCCGTCAGGCATGTGAAAGCGGATTTTGTTGGCGCGCGACATCGCCTGCAGCCGGCTGACGCGCGGCAGGCGCCACTGCTCGTAGCGATGCAATGCCGCCGCCGGATCGTCGCCGCCGGCGAGAAGGCAGGCGGCGAGTGCGGCGCCATCCTCGATTGCCTGCGCCGCGCCCTGGCCCATGAACGGGTACATCGGATGGCACGCGTCGCCGAGCAGCGTCACGCGACCGACCGACCAGCGCGGCAGCGGGTCGCGGTCAAACAACGCCCAGATAAAGCATGTGTCGGCGGCGGCGATGATATGGCGGATCTGCGGATGCCAGTCGGCAAAGGCGGCCAGCGCGCGCTCGATCGTCGCGCGGTCGGTCCAGTCCTCGCGGTTCCACGTGTCGTGCTCGGTCCATCCGACGAAATTCAACAGGCGCTTTCCCGAAACCGGATAGTGCACGAGATGGCCGCCCGGCCCGAGCCACGACTGGTTGCCATCCGCGACACCGAGACCGGCGACGCGGTCCATCGGCACGAGGCCGCGATAGGCGACGCAGCCGGCAAAGTCCGGCGCCGCCTCGCCGAACAGCTGGGTGCGGACGATCGAATGAATGCCGTCGGCGCCGACCAGCACATCGACCGATATGCGCGCGCCATTGTCGAACCAGGCCGCGACCCGATCGCCCTGATCGGCAAAGCCGGCAAGGCGATGGTTGAGATGAATATGCTCGGCCGGAAAGCCGGTGGCGATCGCCGCCAACAGGTCGCGGCGGTGGAAGGTCATGTGCGGCGCGCCGTAGAGCTCTTCGCAGCGCGGGTTGAGCGGCGCCTGTTGCAATGTGCGGCCGTCCTGCCAGCGCCGCTGATGGGTCGATTGCGGCCTCACTCCGTCGCGGTCGAGCGCCGCCGCGAGGCCGTAAGAGCGCAGCACGCGGATCGCGTTCGGCCCCATGTTGATGCCGCCGCCGACTTCGGTCAGTTCAGGCGCCTGCTCGTAGACATCGACCGCAAAGCCGGCGCGGTGCAGCGCTACGGCGGCGCTGAGACCGCCAATGCCGGCGCCGATGACGGCAATGCTGAGCGGCGCGGCGCTCATGTCATGCGGACCACGCAAACGGCGCGAAATGGCCGTTGTTGCCGCGGCCCGCCAGGTCCATGTCGAGGCCGAAGCAGTGGACATGGGTTTCCTTTGCCCGCGCCAATGCGAGGCGGCGACCCGCCGGGTGGCCGACATTGTCGATGAAATACGGGTCGCCGCCGCCGTTGCGCGATTGGACGCCGGCGATTTCGAAACTGACGATGTCAGGGATCGTCAACCGGCGCGTCAATCCGGTCATCGTGAACTCGATCGGCCGATATTCGATGCCGCGGAAATCGCTGACGAGGTTCTTGCGGATGACGCCCGGCGGACCGCCCGCATCGCCGCCGGCGATCGCCGCCAGCGCCTGGCGCTGCGCCGGATCGGCCGCTTTGTCCACGATGGCGCCGAACACCCAATTGCCGTCGGCCATGACCTTGCCGGAGCGCACCACCAGCGCGAATTTGAGGCCGTCGAGCCGGGTCGCGCCGGAGCGGCCCTCGTCGATGCGGAATGCCAGCACCGCGGTGCAATGGTCGTACGTCACCGGCCCCTGCGGGTTGGTGTAGATGCACGGGCACAGGTAATCGCAGTTGCAGCTTTCCATGTATTCGCCGCGCAGCGCCCAACTCGGCTCCGGCATGCCGGTTTCCTCCGCGATATCCTGCGCGCGCAACGCTAATCGCCGCGGTGCGGCGGTGCAATGCTCAGCCGCGCGCCAGCACCCCTGTCATGCGCGCAGCGGCGGCGGCGATGGCGGCAACGGCGGCGACATCAACGGCGTCGGGCCAGCGGTCCTGCGGCAGATGAAACAGCTTGTTAGTGCCGACGAGCGTCAGGTAGCGCCCTCCCTTCTTGTGGATGTCGCGGGTCTCGCCGCTCGGTACGAGGGTCTTGGGCGCCGCCACATGCGGCTGGCCGGCGCGCGCCAGCTCGGCGGCGGCGAGCGCGCGCAGGTCGTCGCTCGCCGACATGACGGACAGCGCGCCGCCGGCGGCGCCGAGATTGGCGCCCCAATGCAGCCATGTCGCTGCCGTCTCGCAGCGGGGCCGGCGAGCGACAAAATCGTCGAGCCCCAAATGGCCGAGTTCGTGGCCGCTGTTGGCGGTGAAGACGACGGGGCGATGCGGCGGCGCGGCAAGCAGTGCGCGCAGCGCTTCGAGCCAGCAGACGATGCCGCCGCCGCGCTCGACGGTCGATTGCCACCAGGAACTGCGCGGCGTCATGACGATGAGCGGCGCGGCGGCCGCGTCGCTGCCGGCGAGCGTCACGACGATGTTGCGGGCGATGGCGCGGCTGCGGCGGCTCATCGAAACGAGCCGCGCCGTCGCCTGACGCGCCGCCGCCATGCGCACCGCCGCGCCGGCTTCGCTGGCGATATGGATCGCCGGCGCACCGTAGGGTGCACGGAAATTCTCGGCGTTGAGGAGGCCCATGCCGGGGGCGTCGCCGGCGCACAGGATAACAAGCCCGCGATGCCCGCCGCGGCGGCGCAGGCCTTCGTATTCGCCGCTGTAGACGGCGCGCGGCATCAGTTCGGCGACGGCAATATCGATCCCGAGCCGGCCCGAGATGCCGGCCCCATCGGTCGCCGGCGCATCGAACGCCGGCACCGCCGCAATGCGAGTCTCGCCGATCTCAAGAAAGACCTCGGCCGGGTCGCGCCGGTCGAGGACGAACGCCTCGCAGGCAACCTCGGCGCCGAGCGCCGCCGCTTCAGCCGCCAGCCACTCGGCACCGGCCGTGTCGCCATCTGTACCGGTGCGGTGCGTGCCCTGCCCATCCCACGCCGCGAGCCAACGCGCGGCGCGCGCCTCGGCCGCCGTCATTGCTGCTCCGGTCGCTTATGCGGCCGGATGATGCGCAGCGAGCCGCGTAGGTTCGGCGGCACTCGTGCCATGTGCGGATCAATACCGCGCGGCGGTCGGATGATCTCGGGATCGCCGTTCGCCGGCCGGAGAAGCCAGTGTTGCACGAGCGCCTCCGCCTCGCGGCACCAAGTTTGCCAGCACAGGGTTGCAGCATCGGCCGCGCCAGCCGCTGCACCGGTCAACGCAACCATCGCCGCGAAGGTTGCCGCTCGCATGCGCCGGCTCATCCGCTCACCCGTTTTCGGCGAGGACGACGCCGGCCAGATGCAGCGAGCCGCAGATCAGGACCCGCGCCGGTCCCGCGGTAGCGATCGCAGCGCGCAACGCCGCCTCGACCGCGGCGCATTCCGTCGCCGCGATGCCGCTCGCGCGCGCCGCGGCGGCAATCGCAGCGGCCGGCAGCGCGTTCTCTTCGCCCGGGATCGTCAGCGCGCGCAGGGCGCGGGCATGCGGCGCGAGCGGCGCCAGAAAACCGGCGGCATCCTTCGTGTTGAGCATGCCGACGATCAGATCGAGCGGGCGGTCGCGCCAGCCCGCAGCGACCTTTGCCAGCACCGCGCCGGCCGCCGGATTGTGGCCGCCGTCGAGCCATAATTCCCAGCCCGGCGGCAGCAGCGCGACGAGCGGCCCGCGCGTCAGATGCTGCAACCGCGCCGGCCATTCGATATGGCTGAGGCCGCGGGCGAGTGCCTGCGGCGGCAGGTCGAGGCGCGGCAGTTGTTCGAGGCAAGCGATGGCAGTGCCGGCATTGGCGATCTGGTGCGCGCCGGCAAGCGACGGCAGCGGCAGGTCGAGCCGCCAGCGTGCCCCTTCATAGCGCATGCCGCCGGCAACCGGATCGCACCGCCATTCCTGCCGCCAGCGATAGAGCGGCGCGCCGATCGCCGTGGCGCGCGCTGCAATAACCGTCGCTGCATCGGCCTCCTGCGGCCCGATCACCGCCGGCACGCCGGGTTTCAGGATGCCGGCCTTCTCGCCGGCAATCGCCGCGATCGTGTCGCCGAGAAACGCCTGGTGATCGAGCGAAACCGGCGTAATCGCCGTCACCACCGGCCGGCGCACGACATTGGTCGTGTCGAGCCGCCCGCCCATGCCGACCTCCAGCACCGTGAAATCCGCCGGAATGCGGGAAAACGCGAGGAACGCGGCCGCCGTCGTGATCTCGAAAAAGGTGATCGGCGCGCCGGCATTGGCTCGCTCGCATTCCTCCAGCACGGCGATCAGCGCATCTTCATCGATGAGCCGGCCGGCGAGCCGGATGCGCTCGTGAAAGCGCACGAGATGCGGCGACGTATAGACGTGCACGCGATCGCCGCTGGCTTCGAGGCAGGCGCGCAATGTTGCAACCGTCGATCCTTTGCCGTTCGTACCGGCGACATGGATGACGGGCGGCAGCTTTTCCTGCGGGTTGCCCAGCGCGGTCAGCAGGCGCTCGATGCGGCCGAGCGACAGGTCGATGCGCTTCGGGTGCAGCTGCATGAGACGCGCCAGTACCCGGTCGCTGGCCATCGGTGCAGTCATTTCATTCGGCCCCTGCCGCCGCGGCGCGATCGGGCTGGCGCAGCAGGCCGAGGAGACGCGCCAAGGTCGCCGCCAGTTCGCCGCGCGGCACGACCCGATCGACCATGCCGTGCTCATAGAGATATTCGGCGCGCTGAAAACCCTCCGGCAGCTTTTCGCGGATCGTTTCCTCGATAACGCGGGCGCCGGCAAAGCCGACGATCGCGCCCGGCTCGGCCAGCGTCACGTCGCCAAGCATCGCAAACGAGGCCGAGACCCCGCCGGTCGTCGGGTCGGTCAGGATCACGATATACGGCAGCCCGGCTTCTTTCACGAAGTCGGCGGCGATGACCGTGCGCGGCAGCTGCATCAGGGACAGGATCCCCTCTTGCATGCGCGCGCCGCCCGAAGCCGGCACAACGATCAGCGCCGCCTGCCGCGCGACAGCGCGCTCGGCCGCGGCGACGAGCGCTTCGCCGACCGCTACCCCCATCGAGCCGCCCATGAATGCAAAGTCGAATGCCGCGACGATCGCCGCCTCGCCGCCGATCTCGCCCTCCGCCAGCGCGACGGCCTCGCTGCCGGCACCGAGCGCCGCTTGCGCTTCGCGCAGCCGCTCGCTGTAGCGCCGCCGGTCGCGAAAGCGCAGCGGGTCAGGCGCGACGCTCGGCAGCGCGATCTGCCGATAGACGCCGCCGTCGAACAGCAGGCGAAACCGCGCCTCGCTGCCGATGCGGAAATGATGCCCGCAATGCCGACATACCTCGTAATTCGCCGCCAGCTCGCGATGAAACAACATCTGCTCGCAGCCGGGACACCGCTTCCAAAGATTATCCGGCACGTCCTTCTTCGCGAAGGCGCGGATCTTCGGCAATACGTAATTGGTCAGCCAGTTCGGCATGTTGATGCGGCGGTGTAGCAGACGGCCTCAATATTGTTTCCATCAGGATCGAGGACAAAGGCGCCGTAATAATCGGGACGATAGTGCGGGCGCAGGCCGGGTTTGCCGTTATCGCGCCCGCCGGCGGCGATCGCCGCCGAATGGAACGTCGCGACCGCCGCAGGGTCGCGCGCCAGGAACGCGACATGGGCGCCGGTCCGCACGGCGTTGCGCCGGCCGATCCAGAAAAACGCCTTACGGCCGCTCCCGTAGCCGATAGCACTGTCGCCGTCGGCATAAAGCCGCACGATGCCGAGCGGCGCCAGCGCGCGATCGTAGAAGTCGCCGGCGCGGACAAGGTCGGTGACGCCGATCGTGACGTGGTCGAGCATCACGCACCGCCTTTGCGCGCGCCGCGGACGCCTTGCGCCAGTGCCCGCACATCGGCGAGCACCGCCTCGACGAGGCCCGGTTTGGCGCGGCCGTTGGCATCGAGGTTGAGGGCAAGGCGCTCGACGATCGCCGAGCCGACGGCCGCCGCGTCGGCGGCTTTCGCGACTTCGGCGGCCTGGGCAGGCGTCTTGATGCCGAAGCCGACCGCGATCGGCAATTCGGTGAAGCGGCGCAGGCGCGCGACCGCGTCGTGCACGCTGGCAGCCGTGGCCGAGCGCGTACCGGTGATGCCGGTGATCGCAACGTAATAGAGAAACCCGTCGAGATTGCCGACGATCGCCGGCAAGCGCTGGTCGTCGCTGGTCGGCGTCGCCAGCCTCACGATCGCCAGCCCGGCGGCGCGCGCGGGGAGGACCAACTCGGCGTCCTCCTCGGGCGGCAGATCGACAATGATCGCGCCGTCGACGCCGGCCGCGACCGCGTCGCGCGCAAACGCCTCAGCGCCGTAGCGGTAGATCGGGTTGTAATAGCCCATCAGCACATAGGGCGTGTCGGCGTCGCGCTCGCGCAGCGCGCG
>JASIAN010000101.1 GCA_030042035.1 Alphaproteobacteria bacterium
TGCGTCAGGTCGAGGACACGAATGCCAGAGAGGCAGCCGGGGGATGCAGGCGTTACAGGCATTGTGCGCTCCTTGTCGAACTGGGGCCGAGGCGGGAAGCTTCTCATCCACCAGCTTATGCCGATACTTCAAGCGGTAGAAGCCCGACGGGAGGAAAAGAATGGATTGCTGCGGCCACGGCCATGTCCTTGCACCACCGCCCGGGATTTGGAGCCCGGCCGCAATCCCGGTCGCGGCGATGCTTGCCGGCGGGGCTACGCCGCGCGGCTCGACCGCCGCGGCCAAAACCGCGGAAACCGCATCCGCCGCTCTTGAAGTGCTGCACCAATCGATCTCCGTCGATGTCCATAGCCACGGGGGCAGGACCGGGATTACCTCCGCGGCGCCGCCAAGCGGCGATATCGCGCGCGACATGCGGGCAGGATCGCTGGCGGTCGCCTGTCTCGCCGATGTGCCGGACGGCCCCATTCTCGGACGCAACGCGGCAGGAGCGCTCGCCGTCGTGCGCCCGCCGGCGCCCGGCGAACTCTATAAGCACCACCTTGAGCGCCTCGCGTGGATGGATGAGCTGGTTGCCAATCACGGGCTGCGCCGCGCTCTCGACGCTGCCGATCTCGAAGCCGCGCATCGGGCGGGTCATCCGGCCGTCGTCGCTGACGTCGAAGGCCTCGACTTCCTCGACGGCAGGCTCGAGCGGCTCGAGGAGGCGCATCGACGCGGCATTCGACACGTACAGCTGGTGCATTACACGCCGAACGACATTGGCGATTTCCAAACCGGTACCATAACACACGTGTTGGCGCTGGCTCGGAGAAGGGAAAAATTAATGGCGAAACCAAAACTGCGCTTTGGCGTCGTTTACGATTTCCGCAACCCCGTGGATTCGGGGATGACCCATCCAAGCCTGTATGCCGCTATTGTTGAGCAGGTCGCGTGGCTCGACCAGCTTGGGCTCGACCTTGTCTGGTTCACCGAGCATCATTTTATCGAGGACGGCTATCTCCCGTCGTGGATCCCGGTCGCCAGCGCGATGGCGGCGCGTACACAGCATGTCCGCTTTTCGTGCGACGTGTGCTTGTTGCCCTTCAATCACCCGTTACGGCTCGTCGAGGATCTGGCCGTGCTCGACAACATCAGCAACGGGCGCGTCGAGATCGGCGTCGGCATGGGCTACGCGCCGCACGAGTTTCGCGGTTTCGGCCTGCCGGTTTCGCGTCGCGTGTCGTTGACCGACGAGGGGCTTGAAGTTTTGCGACTTGCATTCACCGGCGAGAGCTTCAGTTTCGCCGGCAAGCGCTATAGTTTCGAAAACGTGAAGATCGCGCCGAGCTACGTTCAGCCGGGCGGGCCTCCGCTATGGATTGCTGCAATGGCCGAACCTGGCGCCGATCGCGCCGCGCGCTTCAAAGCGAACCTGTTGCCGCAGGGGCCGCGTGCTCGGACACTCGACCACTGGCGCGCGCAAGTCCGCGCGGCAGGCGGTGAACCGGACTCGTTCCGCATCGGCATCATCCGCTCATGCCTGGTTACCGACGATCCCGATCGCGACTGGGCGGCGGTGCGGTTGGCGGAGCGGCGCCGGATGGAGGTGTACAACCGGTTCCGCGCCGAGGCGGGTGGCCACGGCGGCGTCGCCGGCATCACCGAGGAGGCGCGCATCCCGCAGACGTGGATCGTCGGGGACGTCGCGCAGTGCGTCGCTGCACTCACCCGCTTCATCCGCGAGTACGGTCTGACCGACGTTGTCACCTGGGGCGTTCCGCCCGGCATGCGGCCGGAGCAAATGGCACCGAGCCTCGAGCGCTTCGCGCGCGAGGTGGCACCGCAAGTGAAGTCGGCGATGGCAGACTAGGTCCGCGCTGTAGCCGGCGAACACGTAGAACCGCTCGGCGGCGAACTTTTTCGCGATCGCGGCGCCGATGTAGTCGCCAGCGCCGATCACGGCCACGGATGCGTTTCTCGGTTTCACGGGCGCCCTCTTCCTTCAATGAGTGTCGGACGGTAGTGGCGCTTTCGGCGGCGCGACCTGGCGCAACAGCGGTGCCAGCAGCGTCGCGACGATGAACGCCAGCATGATCGCGCGGAACGCGTCGGCATAGGCCAAGGTCGCGGCCTCGCGATAGACGAGCTGCGACAGCGCTTTCAGCGCGGCCGCATGGCCCTGATCGAGGCTGCCCGGCAGCGCGGCGTAACGGTGCGCGAGGCCGGCAAGGAGGCGATCCATCGGGCCGTTTGCCGGCGTCAGATGGTAGGCGATGGCATCGAAATGGAAATTGGTGCGGCTATTAAGGATCGCGCCGCTCGCCGCAATGCCAAAGGCGCCGCCCAAATTGCGCATCATGTTAAAGAGGCCGCTGGCGTATTTGAGGCGCTCCGGCGGCAGGCTGCCGAGGCCCAATGTCACTGCCGGCGCGACCGCGAACACCTGCGGAAAGCCGCGCAGAATCTGTGGCACCAGCAGCTCTTTGCCGCTCCACTCGCTGGTGATGTAGCTGAACGACCACATCGACGCGCCGAACAGCGCCAGCCCGAACATCATCAACCAGCGCGTATCGAACTTCCTTGCGAGGAGGATGTAGACGGGCACGCCGGCCAGCGAGGCGGCGCCGGTCGAAAAGATCGCGACGCCGGTCTGCCAGGCGCTGAAGCCGCGCACATAGCCGAGGAACAGCGGCGTCAGATAGATCGTCGAAAAAATGCCGATGCCAGTCACAAACGACAGAAAGCAGCCGACCGCGAAATTGCGGTTTGTCAGTGCTTGCAGATCGACGACCGGCCGCGCACAGGTCAGGCTGCGGATCACGAACAAGAGGCCGGCGATCGCCGCCACCCACGCGCTATGTCGGATCGTCGCATCGTCAAACCAGTTCCACCGCGAGCCTTCTTCGAGCACGTATTCGAGCGTGCCGAGCGCCACTGCCATCAGCGCGATGCCCAGGTAATCGGCGCCCTTCAGCAATTTCCAATCGGGTTCGTCGATCCGTACCAGCAACACGGTGAGAAGCGTGACCAGGATTCCTGGCACGAAGTTGATGTAGAAGAGCCAGTGCCAATCGAGCGTGTCGGTGATCCAGCCGCCGATGACCGGCCCCAACGTCGGCGCCACCGACGCGATCGTGCCGATCACGGCGGCCGCGTAAACCCGTCGCTGCCCCTCGAAATAATAGAAGGAGGAGGTAAACATCGTCGGAATCATCGAGGCGCCGAGCAGCCCCTGCAGCGCCCGGAAGACGATCATGCTGTCAATGTTCCAGGCGAGGCCGCAGAGGAAGCTGGTCAGCGTGAAGCCGGCGGCCGAGGCGGCAAACAGCCAGCGGGTCGAAAACACGCGCGTGAGCCAGCCGGACAGCGGGATGACGACAATTTCGGCGATCAGATAGGCAGTCTGCACCCAGCTGATCTGGTCCTGCGCCGCCGACAATCCGCCGCCGATGTCCTGCAGCGACGAGGCGACGATCTGGATGTCAAGGAGCGCCATGAAGCCGCCGAAACACATGACGACGAACGGCAACAGGCTCTTGAGCCAGGAGGCGGTGCCGGCGGACATCGCGGTCACTCCCGTCCCGTCGCGCCTGGCTTCGTGTTGACGCTGACCGTCGTCGACAGGCCGGGCCGCAGCTCGCCAAACTGCGCGTCGTCGAGCGCGATGCGCACCGGCACCCGCTGTACGATCTTCGTGAAGTTGCCGGTGGCGTTTTCCGGCGGGATCACGCTGAACACCGCGCCGGTGCCGGGCGCGAGGCTTTGCACATGGCCGCGGAAGACCCGGCCCGGCAGCACGTCGAGGACGACCGTGGCGGGCTGCCCCGGCCGCATGTTCGCGAGCTGGTCTTCCTTGAAATTCGCGTCGACCCACAGCCCCTGCGCCGGGATCACGCTGAGCAGATAGGCGCCGCTCGCGACATAGGCGCCGACCTGGACGGCGCGATTGCCGACATAGCCGTCGATCGGCGAGCGGATTTCGGTGTAGCCGAGGTTGAGCTGCGCGGTTGTGACTTCGGCATCGGCCGCAGCGACACCAGCCCTCGCCGCCGCGATGTTAGCGTCGAGCACGCTCAGCTGTTGACGGGCGGCGGCAAGAGCTTCTTGCGCCGCTTTTGTCTCGGAAAGGGCCTCCCGATCGGCCGCCGATGTACGCTCGGCGTTCTGCCGCGAACCGTAGCTGGTCAGCGCCAGGTCGCGGTAGCGTACGGCGTCCTGGTCGGCGAAGGTCGCGCGCGCCTGCTTGGCTGCGAGGTCCGCCGCCGCCTGACGGATCGCGGTCTGCTGCACGGCGTATTTGGCTTCGAGCCCGGCGAGCGTCGCGTGCCGCTCGCGGGCAACCGCCTCGGCATGCGCGAGCGCCGCCTGGTAGTCGCGCGCATCGAGCCGGATCAACAGCTGGCCGGCGTGCACGTATTGGTTGTCGCCCGCAGCGATCTGCGCGACAAAGCCGGCGACATGCGGCGCGATCGGCGTGACGTTGCCGCCGGCATAGGCATCATCAGTCGTCTCGATGAAGCGGCCGACGGTCCACCAGCGGTAGCCGTACGATCCGCTGCCCACCGCGGCGAGCAATGCCGCACCGAGCAACGCCATCGCCTTCAAGCTTGGCAGCGACCGTATTTTCGCCGGGGCGGGGGCGGTAACCCGGTCGAGGACGGCGCTCTGCATCGTAACCTCCAGGTCTCGGAGGACTCCCGTGGCGATCCGCCATCGACATGAACCATATCAGAGGCAACAAGAAGCAGCTAAAATTGGAATATATCTTTCCAACAAATGGAAAGGCGCGATGGATCGGCTCGAGGCTATGTCAACGTTGCTGGCCGTGGTCGAGGCCGGCAGCCTTTCCGCAGCGTCGCGCAAGCTGCGCACGCCACTGGCCACGGTCAGCCGCCGCGTCTCGGAACTGGAGGCGCATCTGAAGACGCGGCTGCTCAATCGCTCGACGCGGCGCCTGACGCTGACCGATGCTGGCGAAGCTTACATCGGGGCCTGCCGCCGCATTCTCGACCAGCTCGACGAGGCCGAGCACATCGCCGCCGGCGAGTACCGCTCGCCGACCGGCGAACTCACCGTGACGGCCTCGATGGTGCTCGGCCGCCGTCATGTCGTGCCGGTCGCAGCGCAGTTCCTTGAGGCTTACCCGGAAGTGCTGCTGCGCCTCCGTCTGGCCGACCGCGTGGTCAGCCTGCAGGAAGAGCATGTCGATGTCGCGATCCGCATCGGCGCCCTGCCGGACAGCAGCATGGTCGCGCGGCAGATCGGCGGCGTCCGACTGGTTGTCTGCGCCAGCCCCGCCTATCTCGCGCGCCGCGGCCCACCGGCAACGCCACGCGACCTCGCAGCGCACGATTGCATCTCGTTCGTGGGGTTTGCGAGCCCCAATGCCTGGAATTTCCCGATCGGCGGCTCGCTGGTGCCGGTGCGGGTGCGCTCGCGCTTGATGGTGGACGCCGCCGAGGCGGTGCTCGACGCCGCGATCGCGGGGGCAGGGATTATCCGCCTCTATTCGTATCACGTTGCCGACGCGGTCCGAGACGGCCGCCTCAAGATCCTGCTCGAAGAGTTCGAGCCGCGGCCGTTGCCGGTCAACGTCATCCATCTCGGCGGCGGCCTCGTGCCGCTGAAGGTCCGCGCCTTCGTCGATTTCGCCGCGCCGCGCCTCAAGGCCCAACTTGCCGCTGATCTCGGCTGACGGAGTCACCAGCAGCGTCCGCTTCCCGGAGCGCGCGGCGCCGCCGAAAAGGAGCCGCAATCGGCGCGGTTCGCCCCTTGCGGTCGGTTTCGGTGAACGTCGCGTTATCGAACCGACACCGTTGGCATCAGACCCCAATCACAGCTCGATCAGGCCCTGCCGCAGTCCCTTGTGCACCGCCTCGGCGCGGCTGCCAGCCGCCAGCTTCCGGAACAGCGACTCGATGTGAAACTTGACGGTGTGGCCGGAAATACCGAGACGGCGGGCCACTTCCTTGTTGCTGAGCCCGTCGCCGATCAGGGCCAGGATCTCGACCTCGCGCGGGCTCAGCAGCGGACCGGCCTCCTCGGCGGGACCAAAGGTGCGGCGCAGCGGCTCTTCGTCTCGCACGATAAGCCCGGATGCGATAGCGCGCAGCGCCGCATCGATCTGCGCCGGTGTCGCGCCGGGCGGTAGCCGGCCGGCCTGTCCTGCCTCCTCGGCGCCGAGCGCGAGCACCGGCCGCTCGTCGGCAACCTCCGTGCCGCCGTCAGCGAGCACGACATCGGCGTCGCCGGCGTCATCTGTGACCCGATGGCCGGCTTGCGCCACGATTGTCTGCAAGCCGAGGCGGCGCAGCGGGTCGGGCGCCACGATCCGGACCCGCAGCGGCGGCGGGGGTTGTGCTGTTTCGGGCGGTTTCGTCACGGGGCGGGGCGGGCCGTAATGGTCGCGGCTAGGCTCAGCGGTGCCCCAGCGCGCACAACCTGCAGCGCGAGCGAATGGCCGACGCTCTCCGGCCCGAGCCGGCGGCCGATCTCCCCGGGATGCTGCGCCGGCACGTCGCCGACCCGGACGAGAATGTCGCCGGCGATCACGCCGGCGCGCGCCGCCGGCCCATCCGGGTCCAGCCGCAGCACCATTAGCCCGCGATCGAGGCCGATCTCGCCGGCAATTTCGGTCGGCAAAGCCACCGGGTGCAGCGCGGCCCCGAGCCACCCGCGATCGATCCGGCCGCTCGCGAGCAGCGGCACCAGCACTCGGTCGATCGTCGTTGCCGGGATCACCAGGGCGCAGCCGCGCGGCCCGGCCGTCGACATGCCGAGCAGCCCGCCGGCAGCGTCGAACACCGGACCGCCCTCTTCGCGGCCAGGCAACCTCAAGTCGAGGACAATGCGCCGATCGATGCGCCCGCCGAGCCGGCTATGCCAGGCCGGACCGACCGAGCGCAGGATCGCGAGGCGAACGGCCGGCGTCCCTGCGCCGCCGGCGGCAAGCAGCAGCGCCAGTGCGCCGAGGCGGGGCTCCGCGGGCGGCGCCGAAAGCCCGGTCCCGTCCTCGAAGCGCAGAGCGACGACATTCGTCGAGGGGTCGCGGCCGGCGACGCGGGCGGCAAGCGACTGGCCGTCCGGTAGCACGAGTTCGGCGTCGGTCGCCTTCGGGAAGCACTGGTCGGAAGCTACCGCGACGCCGGCGCGCCACAGCGTCGCGGTAAGCGGCGGGCCGCCGGCCGCGCGCAGCTCGGCGACATGGCGCAGCGCCGCCGCCGCGCGCGCCGCCAGCGCATCCGACAGACGGATCAGCTCGTCTCGCGGCACATCACTCATCGCGAATCCTCCATGCAACAGATGGGTCCTAGGATCGGGCGGCGCGAGGCGACGCGCCATCCGGCCGGATGGGGAGGGAAGACCCGGCCGGATGACCGGGTTGCCGCTTCAACCGGCGTGCACATCTCATCGGCATGCCGTTCGATCCCGTCTCTGAAGACCTCGCCCTCGATCCCTATTCGACACGCGTTGTCGTCGCCGTCGAGCGAGCCGGCCCGGCGGTCGTGCACGTCGCGGTCGCAGGCCGACAAGACAGGCGGCCTGGCAGCGGCTCAGGGGTCCTCTTCACTCCTGACGGCTACCTCCTCACCAACCACCACGTCGTTGCCGGCGCTAAAGGGCTCCGGGCGACGTTAGCGGACGGCCGACGCCTTGACGCGGCGCTGGTCGGCAGCGATGCGGCGACCGATCTGGCGGTACTGCATCTTGGCAGCGCGGGGCTAGCTTACGTTGAATTCGCCAGTTCGGCGCGGCTCAAGGTGGGGCAGCTCGTCATCGCGATCGGCAACCCGCTCGGCTTCCAGGCAACCGTCACTGCCGGGATCGTCAGCGCGCTCGGACGCACGCTGCGGGCGCCATCCGGCCGCCTTATCGACAGCGTGATCCAGACGGACGCGCCGCTCAACCCCGGCAATTCCGGAGGCCCGCTCGTCGACGGTAACGGCCGCGTCGTCGGCATCAACACGGCGATGATCGCGCCAGCCCAGGGCATCTGCTTCGCCATCGGCAGCGATACCGCGATCGACGTCGCCGGCCGTCTGATGCGTGACGGCAAGGTCCGCCGCAGCCGGATCGGTGTCGCAGCGCAAACCGTGCCGCTTACTCGTGCGCTCGTTTATCGCCTCGACCTGCCGGCGGCGAGCGGAGCAATGGTCGCCGAGATCGTCGCCGGCGGTCCGGCCGACCGGGCCGGGCTACGCGCCGGCGACGTATTGCTGCGCTGGGCGGGCGCTGCGGTTACCGGCGTCGACGATCTGCACCGCTTGGCGACCGAGGATCAGGTCGACCAGCCGGTATCCATCGAACTGCTGCGCGCCGGTAGGCTCGAGCAGCTGACGTTGGTGCCGGAAGCCGACGGCTGATCGCCCCGACGGTCGCTTGCATCGCGAAATGCTCGGCCACCGGGCCGAGCGCGAGCGAAGGAAAGAAGGTCAGGCCGCCGACGATCAGGATCGTGCCGACCATCAGCGCGACAAATTGCGGCCCGTGTGTCGGCAAGGTTCCGGCGGAAGGCGGAATGCGCAGCTTCAGCGCCAGCGAGCCGGCGATCGCCAGCACCGGGATGATGACAAGAAAGCGGCCGGCGAACATCGCCGCTGTCAAGGTCAGGTTGTAGAACGGCGTGTTGGCGCTGAGCCCGGCAAAGGCGCTGCCGTTGGTCGCGGCCGCCGACGTGTACGCATAGAGGATCTCGGAAAATCCGTGCGGCCCGGCGTTATTGAGCCCGGCGAGGCCGGCCGGCAGCACGCAGGCAACCGCGCTCAGGCCGAGGATGAACCCCGGCGGACAGAGCAAAGCCAGCATTGCCATCTTGACCTCGTTCGCTTCGATCTTCTTGCCGAGGTACTCCGGCGTGCGGCCGATCATCAGCCCGGCCGCGAACACGGCGACAAAAACGAACAGGATGATGCCGAAGAGGCCTGATCCCGGCCCGCCAACGACGACCTCGTCGAGCATCATGTTCGCCATCAGCACGAGGCCCGACAGCGGCATGAAGCTGTCGTGCATCGAATCGACGGCGCCGTCCGAGGAGGCGGTCGAGACGGTCGCGAATAGCGAGGATTGCGCGACGCCGAAACGCAGCTCCTTGCCTTCCATGTTGCCGGCGGCCTGATCGACGCCGAACGCGGCGAACGCGTGGTTCGGCTGCGCCTCGTTCGCGTAAATGGTCGCCGCCCCGGCGATGAACAGCACCGCCATTACCGCAAACAAGGTCCAACCCTGGCGCTGGTTGCCGACCATGCGCCCGAATGTGTAAGTCAGCGCGACCCCGAGCAGGAAAATCAGCAGCATCTCGAAGAGGCCGCACACAGCGGTCGGGTTTTCGAACGGGTGCGCCGAGTTGGCGTTGAAGAAACCGCCACCGTCGCCGCTCATCAGCTTGATGACCTCCTGCGAGGCGATGGGGCCGAGCGCGATGGACTGATGGGCGCCCTCGAGCGTCGCTGCCCCGACGTAGGGCCCGAGCGTTTGCGGCACTCCTTCCCACACGAGGAAGAGCGCGCCGACGATGCAGATCGGCAGCAGCACGTAAAGTGTCACGCGGGTGACATCGACCCAGAAATTGCCGATTGTCTGCGCCGAACGGCGGGCGATGCCGCGCACCAGCGCCAGCGCGACGGCAACACCGGTGGCGCAGGACAGAAACGACTGCACCGTGATTCCGGCCATCTGGGACAGGTAGCTGAGCGTCGTTTCGCCGCCGTAGGACTGCCAGCTCGTGTTCGTGGCAAAGCTGACCGCGGTGTTCAACGCCAGATCGGGTCCGACCGCAGCGACGCCCTGCGGATTGAGCGGAAGAAGGTTCTGCAGGCGCTGCAACCCGTACAGCGCGACGATGCCGGCGAGATGAAACATCAGCAGCGCGAGCGCATACCGCACCCAGCTCTGCTCCTCGGCCGGATCGATGCCGGCCAAGCGATAGATGCCGCTCTCGATGAACGCGACCGGGCGCCAGCTCTGCCGCGAGCCGTCGGCGATCGTCGCGATATATGCGCCAAGCGGCTTGACCACCACGCTCGCCAGCGCCGCAAACAGCGCGATTTGCGCCCAGCCCTGCCAGGTCATTGCCGTCGCTCTGGCGGCCGCGTCAGGCCGCTGCAAGCGTAGACGTATCCGCCTGCGCCGGCAAAAGCCGCAGCCAGCAGAACCATCATCAAGAGATCAGTCATTGGCTTCCACTCCCGCTCCGCTACCGTCAGCTGATCGCATTCTTTCGAAGGTGCGCTATGAGGTGGATCAAGCTTCATCCCCGCCAGGGCAACTTCGGGTTTCGCGGTGAAGTGGACCCCATGAGCGGGGCCACGGCGTAGGGTTCTTAATTGGCAGCGCTGCCGCTGCAACCTCCTGAAATCGTCGGGCAACCAGGATTTGTGGTTGCTGCGGCTGTGGATATGCGGGCAACGCGCCAGCATTGGCCAACCCGCGGGCAGTTTGCCGGAATGGCTGGTTTTACGATCGCGGTCGCCAAGCCACCTCGAATTTTTACGCCGAGTTCGGTTGATTAGGCAGGCAGCAAAACCTCTTGCCGCGCCCAATACCAGGAAGGATGGCGTGATGCGCCCGTTTCGCCTGGTGCCGAATGGCACCAAGATCCAATTCATGCGGGGACGCTTTGCCGGCGTCATCACCTCCGCGATACTGAGCACGTTGTCGATCATCCTGTTCTTCTATCCGGGGCTCAACCTTGGCGTCGACTTTCGTGGCGGCATCGTCGCCGAGTTGCAGGTGCCGCCAGCTACAGCCGCCGATGCCATTCGCAGCGGTCTGGCCCCGCTCGGCTTCGGTGAAATGACCGTGCAGCAGTTCGGCTCGCGAGACGACGTTCTCGTCGGCTTCGGCGCGCAAGCGCATATAGAGAACGTCCAAGGGGCAATCAGGGAGCGCCTCAAACAGGCCTTGCCCGGCGCAGAACTGCGCCGCCTCGACATCGTCGGCGCCAAGGTCAGCGGCGAGATGTTCCGCGACGGCCTGCTGGCGACCGCGCTGGCGCTGCTCGCGGTCCTCGCGTACATCTGGTTCCGCTTCGATTGGCAATTCGGGGTCGGCCTCGTCACGACGCTCGTCCTCGACATCACGAAGACGGTCGGCTTTTTCGCGGTGACGCGCTTCGAGTTCGATCTCAATGCGATTGCTGCGCTGCTGATTCTGATCGGCTATTCGGTGACCGATAAAGTCGTCGTATACGACCGGATTCGCGAGAATCTGAAGAAGCACCAGACAATGCCGCTGCGCCCGTTGATCGACCTCAGCATCAATCAGACATTGGGACGCACGGTTGCGACATCGACCACGGTGCTGCTGTCGATCCTGCCGCTGGCCATTATCGGCGGCCCGATCCTGCGCGGTTTCGCCTGTGCGATCATTTTCGGGATCATCGTCGGCACCTCGTCATCGATTTTTATCGCATCGCCGATCCTGCTGTTTCTCGGCGAGAAGCGGCTGCGGCCGCGGGTCGCGCGCACTAGGAGCCGACTGCCTGCCGGCAGCCAGGCCGCTGGCTGATCAATGGCCACCGACACTGGGCGGCGATTGCGGCGGCGTGCCCGCGGTCACATATAGCCGCCGGGCACCCTGCCAGACCTCTATCCCGTGGTGGTGAGCGCGGCGCTTCAGCATCGCCTGGGCCCGATCGATCGCCTCGTGCGCGGCATCCGCATCGATGTCCTCAGAGGCGGCGATGCGTTCATTGCCGTCAAGGAAATAACAGCGGTAGATCGGCATTCGACAGCGCCCTTTGACGAAAATCGCCCGATGGAGATCGCCTGGCAGCCGCGCCAGGCGCCGGTTCCGCAGCGCAGCGGTCAACATCGAGCGGCCGCGTCGGCCGACCCATGGTTCAAGGGCGGTGTGGTTCTCATCGAAAGCCGCGGTCTTTTTTGACAGCGCGCTCCGCTATGCGGCATTGCCGTCTGCGGTGACGCTGTGGCGGATGCGGGCGGTGAACCCGCAGTCGCGCAAACATGCGATCGCGATCTCGGCTTCATCGCGGGTCAATCGCCGAATCCAGGTCCCGTTTGTGATGCTGTGCTGCACCTCGAGGCCAAGCGCCTCGGCCGCCGCCACCGCCGTCGCCGGGATAGCGATGTCGACAAGATCGGTCATTGCACGCTCCCATCGCGAATGTTCTGACGCGAAGCCTCGGCATCGCAGCCGCCGCCATGATCCAGGCCTGCGCGCGGCAGATATCGATGGCGGCGCATAAACGATCCATGCAAATCGGCATGGCTCTTTCTAAAACGCGACGGCGATCGACGTGCCTGTCTGGTCGAACCGGGTGCGCACTGCGTTCCCAATTCCCGCCAGCGGCGCAGCAGACGAGCGATAAACCAGGGCACTGCAATGACGGTCAGAATGACAAACAGCGCCTGCGTCGGCGCCGCCGTGGTCCAATCGTTGGATGACGCCCACACAGGGTTAAGCTCCGGTAGCGCCGGCTAGCCGCCGTCAGTGACGGCGACCGAACCCCTCACCTGATGATCCCAAGGCGCACCCCGAAATACGCGACCACCAGCCCCAGCCAAAACAGCGGCCCGATGGCGATGATGCCGCCGACGATGGTCGCGGCGCCTTCTTGGATCGCATTGACGATGGCGTCAGAGGGGGCACGCCGGGGGTGACGAGCCGCGCGGCGCTGGCGAGCAGGCGGCAGAACATTGGTGCGCATACTGGCTCAAACGTGAAACAGCAGAACGCTCGCCCGCAGGCGAGCGCCGGCTACAAGTTCGTTAGAGCCGAATAAAAATTCAATATTAGCGTCGCCCGAGGTTTATAAAGATCGACCGCCGATTTTACAAATCAGTCTTTCAGGTGGTCTGGAATTTTTATGCGCAACTGATTTCCTGTAGGACGCTCGAAGCCGAGCAGGGGTGGGGGCTTGGCGATGAGCCCCTTTGTGGTCGGCGACCGGCGCACCGACAAGGAAACGGAATGCCCCGCAGGATCACGGCGGGCTAAAGGTTAAAGGTGGACAATGCACATCCGGGTTCGGATTTGCTGCGACGCGGCGGGGTGGTGGTCCGTCAACCTTCCGTCGCCTCATGCTAGGTTCACCGCCGGCAGTCTGTCGGAGGCCTTTGATTACGCAAAGCGGGCATGCGTTGCAGCACCGGCGATCATCGAACTGTTCAGCGCTGATGGTTATGTGCTCTGCATTGTGCAGGACCAGGGATGGCCGCTGCCGATCGGCGTCGCGGCGGATCGCCAGAGCGATCGGCTGTCGATGAAACTCGCCGAAATAGTGCGCTGTTTGAGCCGATTGTTCCCAGCATGGCGGTCTTGTCGTCGGGCATGGCCGCTACGCAACGTGCAGAGCGCGTCGAGACTGCACTCGCGCAGAGTTGGCCGGGGACCGTGGCACGCGTAATGCCGGGAAGGCGGGTGTATTCGGATCTCGATCCGCAATCGCGGTTCCGGGTGCGGGTCTTTGCCTTCAAGCTGCTGACCGTGATCCCGATATCGGTGATGATCGCGGGCGGGCAGCCGTTGCCGCTATTGCAGGTCTTCGCGTTCTTTTGCGCCTGGCATGCCGTCTTCAGCGGCATAGCCGCCCTGCTGCTCCGGCAGAGCTATTGTGCCCCGGCGCTGACCGCTTGGGATGAGATGGCCGCCTTCTGCGGGCTGGCGCTGTTGGCGCGCCTGGCCGCATGATCGCGCTCGTTGAGGGCGCGGTGCGGCAGAAGACGCCGAACGAGATCGCGCTGAACATCCTGTTGGCCGGCATGACGCTGATTTTCGTCTTTGCCACGGTGACGATCCCGAGCTTCGCCGCCTACGCCAAGGGCGCCGTTTCAGTGGTCGTGCTGATCGCGCTGTTCGTATGCCTGATCCCGACGACGATCGGCGCGCTGCTGTCGGCGATCGGCATCGCCGGCATGGACCGCTTGGTGCGCTTCAACGTGCTGGCGATGTCGGGTCGCGCGGTCGAGGCGGCGGGCGATGTCGATACGCTGCTGCTCGACAAGACCGGCACGATCACGCTCGGCAACCGGCAGGCTACCGAATTCCTGCCATTGCCCGGTGTCGACGAGCACGAACTCGCCGATGCGGCGCAGCTCGCCTCCCTGTCCGACGAGACGCCGGAAGGCCGCTCGATCGTCGTGTTGGCAAAGGAGAAATACGCCATTCGCGGCCGCGAAAT
>JASIAN010000102.1 GCA_030042035.1 Alphaproteobacteria bacterium
TGATCGTTTCGGCGAGCTATCGCACCGATATTCCGGCGTTTTATGCCGCCTGGTTGCGACAGCGGCTCAAGGCCGGTTGGTGCCGCGTCAAGAACCCCTATGGCGGCGCCGATTATGAGGTATCGCTGCGCGCGGGCGACGTCGATGGCTTCGTGCTATGGACGCGCAACCTGCGGCCGCTCTTGGCCGATCTCGACGCAATCGCACGAATCGCGCCGTTTGTCGTGCAGTTCACGGTGACCCTTTATCCCCGCGCCCTGGAGTCGTCGGTCATCGCGGCGGACGAGGCGGTTGCGCAATTGCACGATGTGCGGCGGCGCTTCGGTCCGCGCGCCGCGGTCTGGCGTTACGATCCGATCGTGTTCGCCGACGGCGTCGACGCAGCGGTGCACCGGGCGAATTTCGCGCGGCTGGCGGCGGGGCTCGCCGGCAGCGTCGACGAGGTCGTGCTGTCGGTCGTGCACCCCTACAAGAAGACGCGGCGCAACCTTGACCGCGCCGCCGCGCGTCACAGCTTTGCGTGGCGCGATCCGCCGGCCGACGAGAAACGCGCGCTGCTCGCGGAACTCGGCACGCTGGCGCACGACTACGGCATCGCGCCAACCCTGTGCAGCCAGCCCGAATTGCTTGCCCCGGGCCTCGGCGAAGCCCGCTGCATCGACGCCGACCGGCTCGCCGACATCGGACAGCGGCCGCTGCGGGCGCCGATCGCCGGCAACCGGCCGGGCTGCCGCTGTGCCGCCTCGCGCGACATCGGCGCCTACGACACCTGCCCGCATGGCTGCGTCTATTGCTATGCGGTCAGCGACCGCGACCGCGCCGCCGCTCGATTCCGCCGCTACGACCCGGCCGCCGACAACCTGTCGCCGGACCGGCGCGGTCGGCCCGTCACGACGCGGCAACCGGGGTAGTTAGCGGTGGCCGTGGCCGCCGTGGAACCCGCCATGGCCGTTGAACCCGGCGTGGAAGCCGCCGCGAAAGCCGCCACGAAAGCCGCGATACCCCCAGCCCCAGCCCCACGGTCCGCCCCACCAGTAATATGCGTCGGGATACCCATACCCGCAGCCATAGGGATAATAATATGGGTTGCAGTATGGCGCGTAATAAGGGTAATAGGGATAGTATGGGTAGTAGGGATAATATTGCGCGTTTGCCGATACGGCTGCGCCTGCCAGGCATACGATGGCGACTGCGGCGGCGGCCAGAGGACGGCGCAGCCGACGGCTGACAATTGGGAGGGACATAAGGGGTGCGCTCCGCTCGCGTTGGCGACAGTTTCCCATTATACGGCACCGACCGGTTCGCATCCCCGGCAGCCAGCGGGCCGGCGGCGTGACTGCGCTGCCGCTTCCCGAGCGCGTCGGCTGCGCCATTGCCGGCGGCGGCCCCGCCGGGCTGATGCTCGGCTATCTGCTGGCGCGGTCCGGCGTTGCGGTGCTGGTGTGCGAAAAGCATCGTGATTTCCTGCGCGACTTCCGCGGCGACACGATTCATCCGTCGACGCTGCAGGTCATGCATGAGCTGGGCCTGCTCGATGCGTTTCTCGCCTTGCCGCATCAAGAGGTGCGTGAACTGCATGGGCTGGTCGGCGATACCGACATCACGGTCGCCGATTTCTCGCACCTGCCGACCCGCTGCCGCTTTGTCGCGCTGATGCCGCAATGGGATTTTCTCGATTTCCTGGCCGAACGAGCGGCCGCACACGCCGGCTTCCATCTCGCGATGGAGGCCGATGTCGAGGAGCTGATCGAGGAAGGCGGCCGCGTCGTCGGGCTGCGCGGCCGGAGGCCCGAGGGGCCGTTCGCGGTGCGCGCTGATCTCGTCGTCGGCGCCGATGGGCGGCATTCGACGGTGCGCCAGCGCGCCGGGTTCGCGGTTCTCAATCGCGGCGCGCCGATTGACGTGTTGTGGATGCGGTTGTCGAAGCGACCTGGAGATCCGCAGGAGACCGGCGGCCGGCTCAATTACGGCCGCATGCTGATCACGCTCAACCGCGGCGACTATTGGCAATGCGCGTTCGTGATCAGGAAGGACGGATATGCCGCGGTGCACGCGAAGGGCCTCGCAGTGCTGCGCGACGAGATCGCCGAGATTGCTCCGTTCCTGCGCGACCGGGTTCACGAACTAAAAGATTGGGACGATGTAAAGCTGCTGACCGTCGCGGTCGATCGGCTCGACCGCTGGTGGCGGCCGGGCCTTTTGTGCATCGGCGACGCTGCGCATGCGATGTCGCCGATTGGCGGGGTCGGCATCAATCTCGCGATCCAGGACGCGGTCGCCGCCGCCAACCTGCTGGCCGGGCCGCTGCGCGACGGCGTGTTGTCAGATTCGTCGCTCGCGGCGGTCGAGCGCCGCCGCACCCTGCCGACGCGCCTCACGCAGGCGCTGCAACTGATGGTGCAGCGGCGCTTTCTCGGTCCGCTCATCGGCGCCGATCGGCCGATGGCGGCGCCCTGGCAGGCGTTGCTTTTCAATCGGTTCCCGCCGCTGCGCCGCCTTCCAGCGCGGATCGTCGGCATCGGTTTCCGCCCCGAGCACGTGCACATCCCGGCAGTCGGCGGCGTCGCGTAGCGCGAGACATCGCCGCCTCTAGCGTGCCGTCTTAATGCGCCTCGTCCCAGCTGCGGGCCCAGCCGGTTTCGACGACGAGCGGGACGGACAGCTCGCAGCGCGGCGCGCAGGCGCCTTCCATGACGCCTTTGACGAGCCGGGCGGTCGCCTCGACCTCGTCCTCGGGCGTCTCGAACAGGAGTTCGTCGTGCACCTGCAGCAGCATGCGGGCCTTGAGGCCGGCCGTCGCGAGCGCCGCCGGCAGACGCGCCATCGCCCGCTTGATGATGTCGGCGGCCGAGCCCTGCAAGGGCGCATTGATCGCCTGCCGCTCGGCGCCGGCGCGACGCGCCGGGTTCTGGTCGCGGATGCCGGGGATGTGGCATTTGCGGCCGAAGATCGTCTCGACGTAGCCCGAGCGCCGCGCGTCGGCCTTGATCCGCTCCATATAGGCGCGGATGCCTGGAAAGCGCTCGAAGTAGGCGCGGATATACTCGGCCGCCTCGCCCTGCGGCACGCCGATCTGGTTGCCGAGGCCGAACGGGCTGATGCCGTAGATGATGCCGAAATTGATCGCCTTGGCGCGCCGCCGCGTCAACGAATCCATCTTGTCGAGCGGCACGCCGAAAACTTCGCTCGCGGTCAGCGCATGGATGTCCTTGCCCGCCTGGAAGGCGCGCTTCAGCTCGGCGACATCGGCGACATGGGCCGCCAGCCGCAATTCGATCTGGCTGTAATCGGCTGACAGCAGGAGGTGCCCGTCTTCGGCGACAAAGGCGCGGCGGATTTTGCGCCCTTCCTCGGTGCGGATCGGGATGTTCTGGATGTTGGGTTCTGACGACGAAAGCCGGCCGGTCGCGGTTGCGGCCAGCGCAAACGTCGTGTGCACGCGGCCCGTTTTAGCGTCGATCTCGTCGCCGAGCGCGTCGGCGTAGGTCGATTTGAGCTTGGTGAGCTGGCGCCATTCCAGCACCTGGGCCGGCACCGGATGCAGCGGCGCCAGGGTTTCGAGGATGCCGGCGTCGGTGCCGTAGGCGCCGGTTTTGCCCTTCTTGCCGCCGGGCAGCTGCAGTTTTTCAAACAGCACATCGCCTAGCTGCTTTGGCGAGCCGATGTTGAATTCGTGGCCAACGTCGCGCCAGATCGCAGCTTCGATATCGGCGATGCGGCGGGCGAAATCGCGCGAGAGTTCGGCGAGCGCGGCGCGATCGACCTTGACCCCGGCATCTTCCATCGCCGCGACGACCGGCACGAGCGGCCGCTCAATCGTCTCGTAGAAGGCCGTCATGTGCTCTTTCACGAGCCGCGCCTTCAGGATCATATGCGCCCGCAATGCCGCATCGGCGCGCTCGCACGCGAAATCGCGCGCCGCCGCGGTCGCAACCTCGGCAAACGAGATGAGGCTCTTGCCGCTGCCGAGGACGTCCTTGGCCGGAGGCAGCGCATGATTGAAGGTTCGCTGCGTCAGCGCCTCGATGTCGTGATCGACCTGGCCGCCGTCGAGCACATAGGACATCAGCATCGTGCAGTCCCAGGGGCGCAGCACAATGCCGTAGCGGCGCAAGAGGTGCGCTGACGCCTTCATGTCGTGGCCGATTTTCAACGTACCCGGGTCTTCGAACAGCGGCTTTAGCTTAGCCACGGCCGCGTCGCGCGACAGCGTGCCGGCCGGCGCATCGAGGAGACGGGCCGGGCGATGCGCGAGCGGCACATAAGCGGCGAGGCCCGGCCCGATCGCCAGCGCGAGGCCGCAGAATTCCGGGCGGCTGCCGGGCACCGCACTCGGCGCCGGCCACACCGCAACCTCCCCGGCCTGCACCGCCGCCTCGATCCAATGGTCGAGGCCCTCCGCGGTATCGACGACCGCGTATGTGCGCTCGGCCGCGAACGGCGGCACCTCGGGGATGACCGGCTCCGCCGGTCCCGGCGCGGCGGCCACGACCGGAGCCGGCCCGGCCAGCGCCCGCTGTCGCATGCGGCTTTCGAGCGCACGGAACTCCATCTTGCGCAGAAACGGCTGCAGCTTGTCGAAATCGAGCGGCTTGACCCGCAGATCGGCGAGCGGGCAGGGCAATGGCACGTCCTCGTCGAGTTTTACCAGCTCCTTCGACAGCCGCGCTTTCGCCTCGTTGTCGATCAGCGACTGGCGCCGCTTCGGCTGCTTGATCTCGCCGGCATGCGCCAGCAGCGTTTCCAGGTCGCCGTAAGTTGTGATCAGCTCTGCCGCGGTCTTGACGCCGATGCCCGGCACGCCCGGCACGTTGTCGATGCTGTCGCCGCACAGCGCCTGCACATCGACGACCTTGTCCGGCCCGACGCCGAAGCGCTCGCGCACCTCGGCGTCACCAATCGGCTTGTTCTTGATCGGGTCGAGCATCGACACATTGCGGCCGACGAGCTGCATCAAATCCTTGTCGGACGAGACGATGGTCACGACGGCGCCGGCCTCGCGCGCTTGCCGGGCGTAGGTCGCAATCAGATCGTCGGCCTCAAACCCTTGCATCTCGATGCGGCACACGCCAAACGCGTCGGTCGCCTCGCGCACCAGCGCGAATTGCGGCACAAGATCGTCGGGCGGCGCGCCGCGATTGGCCTTGTAGGCGTCGTAGATGCGGTTGCGGAACGAGACGCCGGCGGCGTCGAAGATGACGGCGATGTGGTCGGCATCGGTCTCCGACAACAGCTTGGCAAGCATGTTGCTGAAGCCGAGCACGGCGGCGACCGGCGTGCCGTCGGAGCGGGTCAATGGCGGCAGCGCGTGGTAGGCGCGGAAGATGAAGCCCGAGCCGTCGACCAGGAAGACATGGCGCGGGACGGTCAATGACGCCGCCGCGACGCCCGCCGGACGCTCCGCGATGACTGTGGCGCTCACATCATCCATTTTCGCCTCCCGCCGCGATGTCGCCGACCTGCCGCGGCGCCGGGCTCTCGTCCGCTCGTTCCTGGCCCGGCCCTTCCGACGACGGCATCGCCACGCCGACTTCCTCCGCCACCCCGCCCGCCGCCATGACAGCCCGGTTTACGAACAGCCGCGAACAATAGGGACATTCGACCCGGCCGCGCGGCGCCAGGTTCAGATAGACGCGGGGGTGGCCGAGCGGTCCGCCGCCGCCGTTGCAGGCGACGATCATGTCGTCCGTCGCGATCATTTCGAAAGGGGGCATGTCAGGTCCAGCAGCACAGCCGAGCCGAAGCAATCGAGCGCCGATCGGTTGACCGCCCGGCGGGGCCGATGATACGCCTCGGCCGGAAAGAGGCAATGACGCGCTCCCCCGGCAATCCCGAGCGGACCCGTGCGCCGCGCCGCTGGCGCCTGGTGATGTTCGCCGCGCCGCTGCTGCTCTTGGCGCCGCTGTTGTTGCTGCTGGCGACCTGCGGGCCGCCGGGCGTTGTTGGCGCGCGGCTCGCCGCGTTTGCGCCGCACCGCCCGCTGCCGGCGCCGCAAGCCCCGGCGCATTTCACCCGCGACGCCTTCATCGCCGCCGATGGCGCCCGCCTGCCGCTGCGTCGATGGCTGCCGAAGGGGCGGATCAGAGCGGTGATCCTCGGGCTGCATGGCTTCGGCGATTACAGCCACGGTTTGGCGATCCCGGCGAAACGCTGGACGAAGGATGGCATCGCCATTTACGCCTATGATCAGCGCGGCTTCGGCGCTGCCCCCGACCATGGCTTGTGGGCGGGCGAGGGGCAGCTCGTCGGCGATGCGATCGTCGCAAGCCGCATCCTGCGTCGCATGTACCCCGACAAGCCGCTTTATCTGTTCGGCGAAAGCATGGGCGGGGCGGTTGCGATCCTGGCGGTGAGCGGCGCCGAGAAAGGCGTCATCCCGGGCCCCGGCGCCATCATGCCCAGGGCCGACGCCGACGGCGTGATCCTCAGCGCACCGGCGGTGTGGGGCCGCGCGACGATGGGGTTCTGGCCGAGAGCGGCGCTGTTTCTTGCCGTGCGGTTGGTGCCGGACCTCGTGCTGACCGGTCGCGGCCTGCATATTCTCGCGTCCGACAATATCCCGATGCTGCGCCGGTTGGCGAGGGACCCGCTGGTCGAAAAGGGGGCGCGCGTCGAAACGATTTACGGACTCGTCAATCTGATGAGCGACGCGCTCGCCGCCGCGCCGCATCTTGCGGCGCCGCTGCTGCTCCTGTACGGCGCGCATGACCAGATCGTTCCGAAGATCGCGATCCGCGACTTCGTCGCACACCTGCCAAAGGCGGCGCGGGCGCGCGACACGCTGGCGTATTACCCCGACGGCTACCACATGCTGCTGCGCGACCTCGACGGCGCGATCGTGGCGGCTGATGTCAGGAGCTGGATGTTCGATCGCCGTGCCGTCCTGCCGTCGCACGCCGATCTTGCAGAGAATGCACGGCCTTGGCCGCCCGCCGGCGCCGCGCCCTCGCTCGCGGCCGGCGCGATGCCGCTTGCGTCGGGTGGCGCCGGGCGCTAATGAGCGTGGCGCGGCGCCGCGGACCCGTAGCTCAGCTGGATAGAGCGCTGCCCTCCGAAGGCAGAGGTCGTGAGTTCGAATCTCGCCGGGTCCGCCATCTGCGTTTATTTTTCAATAGTTCATCCGATAATTTATCGGGCGGTCTCCCTTCCCAACGCGTCGTCAGTGGAGCTCGGCCGCGAAGCCCGCACAATCGCGCCATTGATTCAAGTCAAGGCGGCTTGGCTTCCATCGTGAGATGGACAATCGACGCTCGCAAGCCGCCTCCCGTCTCGTCTGCTTCACATCTGCTCAAGCCGGAACCGCCCGCCTCCGCCTTACCCCCGATTTTAAGTGCGCGGATCAACCGTATCGGGATGCAGGAGCCCGAATAGCATGAGCACGCCTCACGGTATATCCGAGACGGGGACCTCCCTTTCCGCCTACGGCAAGGCGCGTACGACGGTCGCAGGGACGCCGCTCAGCCTCGACGAACTAAGCAACATCGACGCGTATTGGCGCGCTAGCCTCTATCTGTGCCTCGGTATGCTGTATCTGAAGGATAACCCGCTGCTGCGCGAGCCGTTGCGCCTGGAGCACACAAAGCCGCGCCTGCTCGGTCACTGGGGATCGGATGCCGGCCAATGCTTCACCTACATCCACTTCAACCGTCTTATCAAAAAGTACGACCTGAACGCTGTCTATATTAGCGGCCCCGGGCACGGCGCGCCGGCGGTGCTGTCCCAGGCTTATCTCGAAGGTACCTATTCCGAGGTCTACCCGGACAAGAGCCAAGACCTCGCGGGGATGCAGCGCTTCTTCAAACAGTTCTCGTTTCCGGGCGGCATCGGCAGTCACGCCACCCCGGAAACGCCGGGCAGCCTCCACGAGGGCGGCGAATTGGGCTACAGCCTGTCGCACGCCTACGGGACGGTCTACGACAACCCGGACCTCGTTGCGCTCGTCGTGGTCGGCGACGGCGAAGCGGAGACCGGCCCACTGGCGACGAGCTGGCACAGCAACAAATTCCTCAACCCGGTCACGGACGGGGCGGTGCTGCCGGTCCTGCATCTGAACGGCTACAAGATCAACAATCCGACGCTTCTGGCGCGCATCAGCCGCGACGAGTTGACGGCTCTGTTCACCGGCTACGGCTACACGCCGTATTTCGTCGAGGGCAGCGATCCGCCCAGCATGCACCAGGGGATGGCGGCGACGCTCGAGCATTGCGTCGTCGAGATCCACAAGATCCAGGAAGAGGCGCGGCGCACCGGCCGGGCGTTGCGGCCGCGCTGGCCCGTCGTCATCCTGCGCAGCCCCAAGGGCTGGACGGCGCCGCGCCAGGTGGACGGGCATTATCTCGAAGGCTTCTGGCGGGCCCATCAGATCCCGCTGCCAGACATCGCCACCAATCCCGGCCAATTACAGCTGCTCGAAACCTGGATGCGCAGCTACAAGCCAGAAGAACTCTTCGATGATGCGGGGCGCCTCCTGCCCCACTTGAAGGCGCTGGCCCCGGCTGGACGGCGGCGGATGAGCGCGAACCCGGTTGCCAATGGCGGCCTGTTGCGCCAGTCGCTGGCGATGCCCGATTTCCGCGAAGCCGCGGTCAAGGTGGAAAAACCCGCAGCAACCGCGGCGGGCAACGTGCCGGTCCTCGGCAATTTCGTGCGCGAGGTCATGCGGCTGAACATGCAGAATTTCCGCGTATTCGGGCCGGACGAGACGCAGTCCAACCGGCTGCAGGCGCTCTATGACGTCACCAACAAGGTATGGCTGGCAGAGACTTTCCCGGAGGACGCCGACGGCGGCCATCTTGCCCCGGACGGCCGCGTCATGGAGATGCTCAGCGAGCATACGGTGGAAGGTTGGCTCGAAGGCTATCTTCTGACCGGCCGACACGGGCTTCTCAACAGTTACGAATCGTTCATCCACGTCATCGACTCGATGGTCAATCAACACGCCAAGTGGCTGGAAAAGTGCAGCGAGCTGCCGTGGCGGGCTGACATCTCGTCGCTCAACCTGCTGGTCACCGCCCTGGTGTGGCGCCAGGACCACAACGGTTTCACGCACCAGGACCCCGGGTTCCTCGATCTGGTGGTGAACAAGAGCCCAAGCGTCGTGCGCGTTTACCTGCCGCCCGACGCCAACTCGCTGTTGTCGGTCGCCGATCACTGTCTGCGCAGCACCAACTACATCAACGTGATCGTCGCGGATAAGCAGTTGCACCTGCAATACCTCGACATCGATGCTGCGATCGCGCACTGCACGAAAGGCGCCGGCATCTGGACCTGGGCGAGCAATGACCGGGACGGTGAGCCGGACATCGTCATGGCAAGCTGCGGCGACGTGCCGACGATGGAATCGCTGGCGGCCACCAGTTTGCTCCGTCAGCATCTGCCCGAGATCAAAGTCCGTTTCGTCAATGTGATGGACCTGTTCAAGCTGGTGCCGCACACCGAGCATCCGCACGGCCTGACTGACGCCGAGTTTGCGGCCCTGTTCACCGCGGACAAGCCGGTGGTGTTCAATTTCCATGCCTATCCGTGGCTGGTCCACCGCCTGACCTACAGGCGGCCGGGTCAGCACCTCATTCACGTGCGCGGCTACAAGGAGAAGGGCAACATCAATACGCCGCTGGAGCTGGCCATCCGCAACCAGACCGATCGCTTCAGTCTCGCCGTCGACGCGATCGATCGCATCCCTCGCCTCGGTGCCAAAGGGACCGCCATTCGCGAGGCGCTGCTGGACCAACAGCGATCCTGCCAGAACCACGCTCACGAATTTGGCATCGATCCGCCGGGAATCACCGAATGGCAGTGGCCGTTTTAGAGAATTCCTATGATGACCCAAAAATTCGGTGCGAGGAGGTCACCGGCACCGTCCTCGACGCGGTGTTTGCGGCGCTCCGTGACCTGAGGATCCGGCTGGACGACGACAGTGAAAGACCTGGCCGAGATGTATCCGGAGCGGTTCAACAGCAAGACCAACGGCGTCACCCGGCGACGGTGGCCGCTGCTGGCGAACCCGCGCCTGGCGGGCCTGATCGGCGAGAAAATGACAGCAATCGGCGGTACAAAGCTGCGTCCATGAAACGGATTGACTGATGAAGATTTCGCCGCTGGCCGGCAAGCCGGCCCCGACAGAGCTGCTGATCGATACTGCTCGTCTCGAAAGGGAATTTTTCGAACGACGACCAGATGCCGACGACCCGGCACAGCAGGTCAGCTTCGGCACCAGTGGCCATCGCGGCTCGCCGCGAAACGGATCGTTCACCGAGGCGCATATCCTGGCCATCACCCAGGCGATCTGCGACTTCCGCCGGGCGCACGGCACCAACGGGCCGCTCTTCATGGGTAAGGACACGCACGCGCTGTCCGGTCCGGCCCAGCGCACCGCGCTCGAGGTGCTGGCTGCCAATGAGGTCGAGACCGTCATTCAGCAGAACGACGGCGTGACGCCGACACCCGTCATTTCGCACGCGATCCTCATGCACAACCGCGGGCGCGATCGAGCGCTCGCCGACGGCATCATCATCACCCCGTCGCACAACCCGCCGGAAGACGGCGGGTTCAAATACAACCCGACGCATGGCGGGCCGGCCGACACTGACGTGACCGAATGGATCGAGCGCCGCGCCAACGAACTGCTGCGCGGCGGCAGCGCAGGGGTCAGGCGCGTTGCCTTCGCCGCGGCGATTACGGCGGAGACCACGCATCAGCAGGATTTCGCGCAAGCCTATGTCGAGGATCTACGCAATGTCATCGATATGGAGGCAATCCGCACCGCCGGACTGAAGCTCGCCGTCGATCCGCTGGGTGGCGCCGCCGTGCATTATTGGGAGCCGATCAACGCGACCTATAAACTCGACATCGCAATCGTGAACCCGAGGGTTGATCCGACCTTTTCATTCATGACGGTCGATCACGACGGCAAGATCCGCATGGACTGCTCCAGTCCGTGGGCCATGGCCCGGCTCGTCGGCATCAAGGACCGCTACCGCGTCGCCTTCGCCAACGACCCGGATTCCGATCGGCACGGCATTGTCACGCCCTCTGCCGGGCTAATTGAGCCCAACCATTATCTGGCCGTCGCCATTGCCTATCTGCTGACGCACCGCCCGGACTGGCCGGCGGCTGCGGCCATCGGCAAGACGCTGGTCAGCAGCAGCATGATCGACCGGGTGACCGAAAGCCTCGGGCGGCGATTGAACGAGGTGCCGGTCGGCTTCAAATGGTTCGTTCCTGGGCTCTTCGACGGCTCGTGCTGCTTCGGCGGCGAGGAAAGCGCCGGCGCGAGCTTTTTGCGCCACGACGGCAGCGTATGGACGACCGACAAGGACGGCCCGATTATGGACCTGCTGGCCGCTGAGATCACCGCCCGCACCGGCCGCGACCCCGGCGAGCATTATCAGGTGCTCACTGAACGGTTCGGGAGCCCGCGATACACCCGGATCGATGCGCCGGCGAGTCCAGAGCAGAAGGCGCGGCTGAGCCGGCTGTCACCGCAATCGGTCACGGCGACCGAACTGGCTGGCGAACCGGTGCTCTCTAAGCTCAGCCGGGCGCCCGGCAACGATGCGCCGATCGGCGGTATCAAGATCGTCGCTCAGAGCGGCTGGTTCGCGGCGCGGCCTTCCGGAACCGAGGCGGTGTACAAGATCTATGCCGAAAGCTTCAAGGACGAAGCGCATCTGAATGCCATCCTCGATGAGGCACAGGCAATGGTGGACAAGGCGCTGGCCGCCCCAGGTGCGGAAACGGCCGCCGCGGGCGCGCTGTGATCCTGAAGACGGGTCGGACACAATCATGGTGGAGACCAAACACGAGGCGCCGCAGGCGACCGCGCTCACCGGCCGCGACCCAGCCCGAGCAGCCTGATGCTCTATTTCAGTGTTGCGACTTCAGTGTTGCGACCCTGACCACCACCGGATACGGAGACATCGTGCCACTGAACCCCTTCGCGCGCAGTCTTGCCAATTTGGAGTCGGTTATCGGGCCGTTCTATCTCGCCATTACAGTGGCCCGCCTGGTGACGCTGGAGCTGGAAGACCGGCGGCGCGGGGCCAGTTCCGGCGGAGGCGCGACGCGCGCATAGAGCACCGATCACACGCCGAAGTGCGTCATCGATTGTCGGCGCCGGCTCATGCGGCATTGATCGTGTCCCAAGCGACCGGGTCAGGAGACGACAAATCCTTTACACTCACAATCTTGCCGCCGAACCTATGCGCAAATGACGCCGCTTCGGTCGATCCCGAAAAACCGACGCGGAACACAACGCGGCGCGAGCTGAACACGTATCGGTAGCTCAAAGGCTTGAGATTGCGTTGCGCCAACCATTTCCAGATGCTGACCAGCGCAGCGTCGATGGCGTCGTCGCCGCCGTCGATCTGTATCTCTACTGCGAGCATGTCTCTCCTCATTCGAGAGCCCTCAGGCGGAGATGCGCCTGCCTTTGGTGCCTGCCTTTGGTGACCGTCCGGATTCCGGCGCTAAGCGGGAGCCTGAGGCCGGCCGGGGCAGCTAGAGGTTCAAACAGGCCGGCGCAAGAATTGCCCTGTGCGTGACACTAGAGGGGAGACCGCCACGCAGCGGCCGCACCTTGATCTACGTCAAAAACGATCTACTCAAGTCTCGGATTCGACGACGGATCATATTAAGGTCACGTGCATCTGGTTCAGCTCTGCGATCTCATCGCTACGCTGGCGCAATTCGTCCAAGAGCCGTGCGTTTTCCATCGCGACGGCCGCACCGCGCTCGGCGCGCCATGCATGCATCGTTGTTGGAAACTACGGGGTTTGATCCCTTCGGAAGCGATCGTGACTGGCGGTAATAGGGGCATTGATCAGAATAAGGGCAGAGGAGACGGCTTATCACCCTAGCTAGCAGGATGCATGAGGGTCATGCGGCGGCTCTGCCACTGGCTCAGAGGCCGTTCTGACGCGGCAGCGTGATCGTGAACTCGGTGAACTCGCCCGCCTCGCTGGCGACAGCGATCGTGCCGCCGTGCTGTTGCGTCACAATATCGTAGCTGATCGAGAGACCGAGCCCGGTGCCTTCGCCGGTCGGCTTCGTCGTCACGAAGGGCTGGAACAGCTTGTCGCGGATTTCCGGGGCGATGCCGGTGCCGTTGTCGCGCACGCGGGCTTCGACCGCATCGCCAAGATCGCGCGTCGCGACGCGCAATATCGGCCGGAAGCCATTTCTGGCCGTTTGCACCTTTTTATTGGCCGCGTAAAAGCCGTTGCCGAACAGGTTGAGAAACACCCGCGTCATCTCCTGCGGCGCCAGTTCGATCGGCGCCAGTGCCGGCGCGAGGTCGCGCTCCAAGGTGATGTTGAAATTCTGGTCCTGGGCGCGCGCGCCGTGATAGGCGAGGTTGAGCGCCTCCTCGACGAGCGCGTTGAGATCGACAGCGCGGCGCTCGCCGCTGACGCCGCGCGAATGTTCCAGCATCGACTTGACGATGTTGTCGGCGCGCCGGCCGTGCTCGGCGATCTTGGCGAGGTTGCCGGAGAGCATCTCGATCGTCTCGTCGATGTCGGCGCGCTTGTCTTTGTCGAGCGTCGCCCAGGCCGGCGCCGCCGCCTCCTTCAGTTCTTCGAGCAGTTCGTCGGAAAGCCCGGCGAAGTTGTTGACGAAATTCAACGGGTTCTTGATTTCGTGGGCGA
>JASIAN010000103.1 GCA_030042035.1 Alphaproteobacteria bacterium
CGAGTTCGGCGGCGATCCTTTGCATGACCGGAGCGTAGGAACGGTCCGTGCCCTGGCGGAAGAGGCGGAGGCTCGGATACCACGGGCTGTCGTCGCGGCCGAGGAGCCAGCGCCAGTCGGGCGCGTAGGGCAGCACGACCCAGGCGGGCCGCCCCATCGCGCCGGCGAGGTGCACAACCGACGTATCGACGCTGACCACGAGGTCGAGGCATTCGAGGATCGCCATCGTGTCGGCGAAGTCGCGGATCTCGGGGCCGAGATTGACAAGCGGCGCGCCCCCCCAATAGGTGCCGATCTGTGCCTGCGCCTCGCCCTTCTGCAGCGACAGGAGGGTCGTCCGGGGCAGCGCGGCGAGCGGCGCGAACGTCGCGAGCGGCGTCGAGCGGTTGCGGTCGTTGTGATGGGTCGCCCGCCCGGCCCAGGCGACGGCGATGCGGCGATGGCCGGACGGCACCAGCTCGGCGAGCCGCGCCCGCCACGGCGCGACCCGCGTGGGATCGGCACGGAGATAGGGCACGATGGCGGCGGGGATCGTGTCGAGCCGCGTTTGGGCGAGCCGCGGCAGGCCCGACAGCGCGCAGAATGCGGCGAAATCCGGCTTCTTCTCCCAATGCGAAAACGTGTCGCCGCTGGTCAACTGCGTCACGATCGGCTCGATCTCGGCGCTGCAGGCAACCGCAATGTCGGCGCAGCGCTCTCGCGCCCAGGGGATGTAGCGCGCGAACTGGATCACGTCGCCGTAGCCCTGGTCGGCAACGAGCAGCAGGCGGCGGCCGGGGAGCGGGCTGCCATCCCATTGTGGCTGGTCGGTCGGCGGCATCAACGGCGGCGCATTGCCGAGCTTGAAGCGCCACTCGTATTCCTCCCAGCCGCGGGCAAAATCGGCGCACAAGAGCGAGGCCTCGGCGATGCCGAAATGGGCGCCGGCGAAATTCGGGTCGAGCGCCGCTGCCCGCTCAGCGGCGGCGATCGCGTCGTCGAGTTCCAGCCGGTGGTAATGAAGCACGCTGAGATTGTGGTAGCAGTGCGGGTCATTGGGCGCGAGCGCGGCGGCGCGCCGGCCGGCGGCGAGCGCCTCGTCGAAGCGGCCGAGCCTGCGGTAGACCTCGCACAGATTGCGGGAGTAGAGCGCGGTCTGCGGCGCCAACGCCAAGGCCCGCTCCATGAACTGGGCCGCCTCCGCGAGGCGGCCCTTGCGGAAATTGACGATGCCCAAGAGCTCGATGGCGCCGTGCCGCTGCGGCGCTGCGGCAACGACCTGGCGCAGCATCGCCTCGGCCTGGTCGAGACGGCCGGCCTGCTCGTGTTCGGTCGCCGCAGCGACCAGCCGATCAAGCCGCTCCGATAGCGAGGGCGGACGGGCGGCGGCGGGTGGAAACTGCGCCCCCGGCTGGCCGCCGATCGCGCCTGCCGCGTCCGGGTTCAGCGCCGGGATCGCCTCTGGCTCAGCCAACGCGGTAGCCCAGCCGCTCGATGACCGGCGCCAGGATCGGGATGACCGGCTGCAATTGCTTCAGGTAATGGCGATAGCGGTAGCGCGAACGGTCGTAGAGCGGCTCAGTGACCTGGGCATAGCTGGCGGTGCGGGCGTAGCGGCGGTTTTCGTGGAAGCGGATGCAGCGCTCGTCGAAGTCTTCGCCGATGAAGTCGAGCATGCGGCGGGTGCCGCTTTCCAGATCATCGACCAGGTCCTCATACCGCACTGGCAGGTAATGCAGCAGCATTTGGCCGCGGTAATGCTCGACGAGCTCCATCACCAGCGCATAGTGCCGTGCCGCCGTCTCCAACGCATAAGAGCAATAAAAGCCATGCGTCAAATGGTTGGAGAACACCGACAGCACGATGTCGAGCGGATGGCGGAGCACGTGGATGAGCGGCGCCTTCGGAAACAGCAGCGCGATGAGGCCGAGATGCATCTCATTCAATGGCATCTTGTCGGTGAACCAGCGGGCGCCCGCGTCCAGGATGCCGAGCCGGCGCACGCCGGCGAGATAATAGTCGCGCAGTTCATCGAGACCTTCGCGCCGGTCGCCCATCCATAACTCAGCCAGCGCCTCGGGATAGGTCATCGGGCTGTTCAGGACGCGCACCATCGCCCCGGTGATCTCGTTGATAAACGGCAATTCGTCGCCAGCGACGATGTTCGGGTGGGCCGACAGCGTCTGTTCGACGAGGGTCGTGCCGGAGCGCGGGAAGCCGAGGATGAAAATCGGCTGCGGCATGTCGGCGCGCGGCGCGGCGCGCGGCAGGATCGCCAGCCTCCCTTCGGTGAAAAAGCCGCGCAGCCGGTCGGCCTGCTGGCGCGCTGCTTCGGCCATGTAGGCGAGGCCGCTCTGCTCGCGGCACAGCCGCTTGCCCTCCTCGAATGCGGCAAACGCTTCGTCGTACCGGCCCATGCGGTCCAACAGCCGGCCCTTTTCCAACAGCTCGTTGGAGCCGAGCCCGCCGCCGGGGTTCTGGGCCGCGGCCGCGTCGAGAATCTGCAGCGCCTCGCCATAGCGCTGCCGCCGCCCGGCGACGACGGCGCGCGCCAGCATCACGCTGGGATTGCCTGGCGCCACCCGCTCGGCGCGGTCGAGCAGGCGGTCGGCGGCGCCGAGATCGCGATCGGCCTCTTCGAGCCGCGCCCACCCGAGCAGCGTCTGCATCACCTCCGGCGCCTGCGCGACCGATTCCTCATAGAGCACGCGGGCCTCCTCCATGCGGCCCTGGTTTTTCAGGTTCCATGCCAGGTTCGCGACAAGGATCGCGTCGCGCCCGCGGCTCAGGTCGAGCGCTTTGCGGTAATGGTATTCGCCGATCCGCGGCCGGTTGGCCTCGGTCATGATCACGCCCATCAGGTAATGCGATTGCGGGTTTTCCGGCGCGATGCGCACCGCGTTGCGGGCGTGCGTTTCGGCTTCCAGCACAGCGCCCTTGCCGAACAGCGCCAGCGCCAGCTGATTGGTCGCCCAGAACGTGTTGGGGTGCAGTTGAACGATGCGCCGCAGCAGCACGGCGGCGGCGCGCTCTTCGTTCGCTGCCTTGCGGATCTGGTGGAGCAGCGACAACGCATCGAGCTGCGAGGGCACGAGTTCGAGCGCTTCCAGGACCAGCCGTTCGGCCTCCGCGACCGCGCCCTGGCGGTGCGCCTCGCCCGCGCGCTCGACCAGCGGCATGATCGGCCGGCTCGCCTCCGGAGGCGGCACGAATGTAAAATCCATCGCACAGCAGCGCGCCGCGCGCAGCCCGCTGCCGCAGGCACAAAGGCGCTGGTCGACGATCATCGGCGTAAAGGCGCGTCCTTCTTAACAGTGGGCGCGAATGAATTGGGCGACCTTCGGATAGGTCTCATTGCGCCAGCGGCGGCCGTGGAAGACGCCGTAATGGCCGACCGCCGGCTGCAGGTGGTGCGCGTGCTTGGAGGGCGCGAGATTGCGGCACAACCCGTGCGCGGCGACGGTCTGGCCGACGGCGCAGATGTCGTCACGCTCGCCCTCGACCGTCAGCAGGGCGGTCTTCTCGATCGCACCCGGATCGGCGGGTTCGCCGTGCACGCGGAACCGGCCATGCGCCAGATCCTGTCGCTGGAACACGCGGTCCACCGTCTGCAGGTAGAAATCGGCCGGCAGATCCATGACCGAACTGTATTCGTCATAAAAGGCGCGCGTCGCCGCCGCGCCGTCGTCGTCGCCCTCCGCAAGCTGGCGAAACATCTTCCAATGCGCTTCGACATGGCGGTCGAGGTTCATGCTGATAAAGCCGGCAAGCTGCAGAAAGCCGGGATAGACGCGGCGGAACGCGCCGGGATAGCGCGCCGGCACGATCGTGATGACCATATGCTCGAACCAGCTGAGCGAATGCGACGAGGCGAACCGGTTAACTTCGGTCGGATTTGCGGCGGGGTCGATCGGGCCGCCCATCAGGACCATCGAGGACGGCTGGCACGGATCGTTCGCCGTCGCCATCAACGCCACCGCCGCCAGCACCGGTACTGAGGGCTGGCAGACCGCCATGACGTGGCAGCCGAGCCCGAGATGGCGGATGAAATCGATGACGAGATCGATCATGTCGTCGAGCCCGAACCGGCCGTGCTGCACCGGCACATTGCGGGCGTTGATCCAATCGGTCAGATAGACATCGTGATCAGGCAGCGCGGTCGCGACGGTGTCGCGCAACATCGTCGCGAAATGCCCGGACAACGGCGCCACGATGAGGAGTTTCGGCTGGTCGACCGGGATCGCCTTGCGGAAATGCACAAGGCGGCAGAACGGGTGCGTCAGCACGATCTCCTCGCTGACCGGCACCTCGGCGCCTTCGACCCGCACCCGGCTGATGCCAAAATCCGGGCGCTCGTGCCTGAGGCCGCTCTTCGAGAACAGATCGAGCGCCGCGGCGGCGCCGCGCACCAGCGGCAATTCACCGAACCATGGCCGGGTTTTGGGCGCCAACAGGCTGCCGGCGGTCTCCGCCATCAGCCGCAGCGGGAAGAACGCATCGCATTGTGCCTGATAGGCGTAATAGAGCATCGATCCTCGATTGCGCGGCCGCCGCATGCGGGATCGGCGCGGCGGGCCGATGTTGATTCTAATACATCCGGATGATGTTGAAAGCCGTCTCCCCATGCCATCCGCGCAACGCGCCACGCACGCGGCGTCGTTGAAGATCCGCATCCGAGCCTAAAACGCGGTGACTTTCAATAGCGTAAACGACGCGCCCGCGCGGAAGCTGCGGCGGCAGCGCGGCCGCCGTCAGCGCGGCGGAGCCGCGACGCCGCCGCGCAGCTCGTGCACGACGACACCGAGGCGGCGGGGTGGCGGCGCCAGCCACAACGGATGCGCAAGGCTCGTCGCGACGTCGGTCTCCCCCGCACGCCAGCGCCGCTGGATCGCTGATGCGGAGAAATCGGTCATCTTGGCGGCGAGATTGTCGGCGTTGCCCTCGTGCACCAGGTGCAGGATCGTCATCGTCGCGTCGCTCGCCTCGGCAAGGCATTTGCGGATTTCGGAATCGCGGCGCAGCGCCGCCGGCAGGCCCTCGCCCATCAGCGCGATCATCCGCCGCAGATCGTGGTTGCGCCGCAGCGCGGCGATCTCCCGTGCCGAGCGGCTGACGCCGCCCTTGCCGCCGGGCACCGGGTCGTAGCCGTCGATGACAAAACACAGCGTGTCGGCCGGGCGCGCCTCGTCGAGCGCAGTGACCGACACCGCGCTGCCGCCGTAGCGCTGGCCGTCGATGACGATGGGCGGCATTCCTGCCAGCGCCGTGCTCGCGAGCACGTGCTCGGGGCCCAGGACATGCCGGTCGTTGTCGAAATAGGTCTCGGCGCCGGTTGCGAGATTGACGGCGCCGAGGACCAACCGCACCGCGCCAGAGTTGATCCGGTCGAAATCGACGGCGCCGCGCAGCAGCGCCTCAAATTCGCCCGGCGGCAGCAGTGGCGCCTCGGCCGCCGCGGCAGGCGCCGAGGCCTCGCGCGGCGCCGGCACGCAGCGCCCCAGCCAGTGCCGCAGCCGCTGCGGCATCGCAGCGCCGTGGCGGCCAGCGACGGCTCGGCTCAGCTCGTGCCAGAACTGGCGCAGCCGAAAGGTCCGCTCGTGCGGCAGGTTGCCCGCGATGATCGCCGCGTTGACGGCGCCGACCGCGGTGCCAGCCAGCCAGTTGGGCCGAGCGCCGCACGCCTCCAGCGCGGCATAGCCGCCGGCCTGATAGGCGCCGAGCGCCCCGCCCCCCGGCAATACCAGCGCAATGCGTTCAAAGCGGGCCAAGCTCTTGTCGGATCGTGCGCGCGCCACCCTTCGCTCCCTGCCACAAGCCGCCCACCCGCCCGCATCATAAAAGCTCGCCATGGGCCGTCCAGTGCCGAAAACGCCGAGGCGGCTATTTCTGCTCCGGGGTTGCGATCGGCGGCACCGTTTTGAGGTAGACCGCGATAGCGCGCCGATCGGCCTCGGTGAGGCGAGAGGTGCTTTGGACGACCTCACCCATGGCACCGCCGACGGAATCGAAATCGGGGGTCTGGCCGGTCGCCAATAGTGTTGCAATATCGCCGACGCCCCAGGCGCCGATGCCGGTCTCGCGAGCGGAGGTGATATTCGGTACAGGCTTGCCGTCAGGGCCATGCGCTGTGCCGGCGAGAAAGCGGCTCCTTTCCATCGCGCCGAGGAGGTTGCGCGGGGTATGGCATTCGCCGCAATGCGCCAGCGCCGTGACGAGATAGGCGCCGCGGTTCCACGCGGCGCTGCGTCCCGGCGTCGGGCGAAAGCGCCCGGGCGTAAAGAACAGCCGTTTCCACACGCTTTGCAGCGGCCGCCAGGACAGCGGAAACGGCAGGTCGGGCGGCCGGTTCTCGCGGTGCACCGGCGGCAGCGAGCGCAGATACGCCCAGATCGCCAGCCCGTCGCTGTCAGTAATCCCGGTGAAGCTCGGATAGGGAAAGACCGGGAAGAGATTGGCGCCGTCCGCCCGCACGCCATCGTACAGCGCGCGCAGGAATTGCGCCGCGGTCCAGCGGCCGATGCCGGTGGCAGGATCGGGGGTGATATTGGGGCTGTAGAACGTTCCGAACGGCGTCGCGATCGCCCGCCCGCCGGCGTAGGGCCGGCCGCCGTGCGCGCTGTCGGTATGACAAGCGGCGCAATCGGCGGCATCGGCGAGATAGGCGCCGCGCGCGACCAGGCCTGCGTCGGTGGCGAAGGCCGCCGGCGCGCCGGCAAAAATCAGCAGCAGCGCGAGGAGAGTAGCTATTTCTTGATCTGCTCGCGGAACTTGGTGTGGCACCCGGTGCAGCCGTTTTTCAGGAGATCGGCGAAGGCTGCCCCGATCTTCTTCTTGTTGCCGGTCTTCACCACCGCCTCGAGCGCGAAGGCCTTTTGCACCGCATTTTTCTGCGCGGCGAGGAAACCCTGCCAATCGCTCCAAATCTCCGGCTTTGTCGCAAACGTTCCAAACTTGCCGCCGGGGCTCGTGCCGCCCGATCCTTCGGGGAAGACCGTCGGGATCTTGCGGGTCGTGTTTGTCAGATCGGCGGCGGCGGCTTCTGCCTTCGCCTTTGTCGCTTTGCCGAGCACGTAATTGTGAACGACCCCGAGGTCGCCGGCCTGCCGTCTCATCAGGTCCGCGCGCTGCGCGATCACCCCGCTCGGCCCCTGCGCCAGCCCGGCGCCAGCGCTCAGGCCGACGGCGGTTGCCGCGAGACCAACCGCCACGATCAATGTCGATGGTTTCATGTCCCCTCCCTGGCCAAGCCGGCGAGCGCGAAGCTAACACCTGCCGCGGGAAATGCAACGGGTGCGTTTCCGCGCGCGTCAGGTGATCGGCGTCTCGATATGCGTCTTGAAGCCCGGCCGCTCGCGCAACCGGTCGTACCACGCGCGCAGATTGGGCAGATTTGGCCGTTCGATCGGAAACGCAAACCAGCGGTAGATCTGCGTGCCGAGCACGATCTCGGCGAGGCTCAGCGACTGGCCGCCGAGATAGGGGCGCTCCGTCACCTCGTCATCGACGATGGTCCAGGCCGCCGCGGCGCGTCGCCGCGCCGCCTCGATCGCGGCCGCGTCGCGCGCCTCGGGCGTGGTGCGCACGAGACCGAACAAGAGCTGTCCCATCGGCGGGCCGACGACCGCGAGTTGCCAGTCCATCCACCGCTCGACATGAGTACGCTCGACAGGATCCCTCGGATAGAGCCGCTCGCCGCCGCGCGTCGCGGCGAGATAGCGGCAGATCGTGTTCGATTCCCACATCACGAGGTCGCCATCGACAACCGTCGGCACCAGCCCGTTCGGGTTCATCTTCAGATAGTCGGGATCGCGGTTGCCGCCGAATGGACCGCCGAGATCGACCCGTTCGAACGGGATATCGAGTTCGGCGCAGCACCACAGCACTTTTTGCACGTTCGACGAGCTTGCCCGTCCCCAGATTTTCAGCATCGCCTTCTCCTGCCGCTCGCGGCGATTATGGAGCCTCAGTTCGCCGCGCGGCGCAACGGCGCCGCGGCAATCGGCTATACTGAACCGGTGATGCCGCGCCATTTGCCGGGAAACGTCTATGATCCGTCTCGCCATCGTCCTGCTGCTGGCACTCGTCGTGCCGGCGGCCGCCACGCAAACCCAGCAGGGCCTCATCGTCGTGAAGCGCTGGGCCGCGATGGATAACTGCGCCAAGCAGGCGCAAGCGGCCTTTCCCGATTTCACGGCCGCCGACAACGCCAAGCGCGAGGCTCGGCTGCAGGCGTGTCTGGAGGGCCAGAACCTGCCGTCGCGCGCGCCGCTGGCGCCGCGGCCGTAATGAGCAACGCGCCGCTGGCGCCGGGCCTGGCGATCGACGCTATCGCGGCGCGCGTCAGACGGGGCGAGCGGCGGGCGTTGGCGCGCGCCGTCACGCTGGTCGAGTCGACGCGGGCTGACCATCGCCGCGCCGCCGAAGCGCTGATCGAGACGCTGTTGCCGGCCACCGGCGGCGCCACCCGCATCGGCATCACCGGACCGCCCGGCGCCGGCAAATCGACATTCATCGAGCGCTTTGGTCTTCAGGGCATCGCACGCGGCTGCCGCATCGCGGTGCTCGCTGTGGACCCCGGCTCGAAACGCGGCGGCGGCGCCATTCTCGGCGACAAGACGCGGATGGCCGACCTGGGGCGGGCACCTGAAGCCTTCATCCGGCCGTCTTCGGCCGGCGCCCAACCGGGCGGCGTCGCGCGCCGCACGCGTGAGGCGATCCTGCTCTGTGAAGCGGCCGGGTTCGATATCATCATCGTCGAGACGATCGGCGCCGGCCAGTCGGAGACAACGGTCGCCGAGATGGTCGACATGTTCCTGCTGATCCTGCCGCCCGCCGCCGGCGACGAATTGCAGGGGCTGAAGCGCGGCATTGTCGAACTGGCCGACCTGATCCTCGTCAACAAGGCCGATGGCGCGCTCATCGACCACGCCCGCCGCGCCGCCGCGGATTATGCGAATGCGCTGCGCCTCATCCGTCCGCCGCATCCAGAATGGCCGGTGCAGGTGCGGGCCGTATCGGCGCTGACCGGCGACGGCATCGCCGCGGTGTGGGAGGATGTCGCCCGCTTCCGCGAGGCGCTGCAGGCCAGCGGCGCGTGGACCCGGCAGCGCGCCGAACAGGCGCGCCATGCATTGTGGGCCGAGATCGGCGACGCCTTGTTGGAACGGTTTCGCGCGGCGCCGCCCGTCGCCACGCGCCTCGCCGCTGCCGAATGCGACGTCACTGCCGGACGCCGCACCCCGGCCGCCGCCGCCCGCTTGCTCCTCGCTCTATTCCTCGGCGAGACGCCCGAATAAGTCTCTAATCAGCGTGCGCGGGCAAAATATTCGTCGTACGGCACGTCGTTACTGATCAGGACGCCGCCATCGACATCGAGCGCGATGCCGGTGCACATCTTTGCCATGCCGCTGGCGAGAAAAAGCACCGCGTCGGCGATGTCTTCCGGTTCGACCATGCGGCCCAATGGAATCTTGCGGGCGCGCGCCGCCTTTTGCTCTGCCGACGGAATTTGGCCGCCGCCGAAGGCGGTCGCGGTCGGGCCGGGACAGACGGCATTGACGCGAATATGGTCGGGCGCCAATTCGTAGGCGGCGTGGCGCGTGAAGCCGAGCAGTCCCGCCTTCGACGCGCTGTAATTGGCGCCGCCGCCGAACGAAATGCGCCGCCCGGCGATCGAGGCGATGTTGACGATGGCGCCGCCGCCGCGCCGCTTCATGTGCGCGATCACCGCCTGAGTGCCGTTGAACGGCCCGCGCAGGTTGACGGCCATGATGCGGTCCCAATCGGCAACCGGCATCGCAGCGATCGTCTGGCGGGTGATCGTGCCGGCCGCATTGACCAGCACATCGACGCCGCCGTCGCGCGCGGCGATGTCGGCGGCCAACTGCGTGAAGGCAGCGCTGTCGGCGACGTCGAGCGCGTGGCCCGAGGCGCGATCGCCAATCTCGGCGGCGACCCGCCGGGCCGCCTCGCCGTCGCGGTCGAGCGCATGAACCCGCGCGCCGGCCGCCGCAAACGCGCGGCAGCAGGCGGCGCCGATGCCGTTCCCGCCGCCCGTGACCAGCGCGATCTTGCCGGTGAAATCGAGCGCCATCGCGAGGTCGCCTCTTTAGTGCGTGATCAGGCGGCGCTCGACGGCGGCGGCCTTGATCGCCTTCTGCAATTTCTCGAAGGCGCGCACCTCGATCTGGCGCACCCGCTCGCGCGAGATGCCGTATTGCTGCGATAGGTCTTCGAGCGTCGTCGGGTTCTCCTTGAGGCGACGCTCGGTCAGGATATGGCGTTCGCGGTCATTGAGATGCGTCATCGCCTTGTCGAGGAGGTCGCGCCGCAGCCCCAACTCCTGCCGCTCGCCGAGCTTCGTCTCCTGGCTCTCGGTCTCATCGACCAGCCAATCCTGCCATTCGCCCTCGCTGTCGCTCCTCAATGGCGCGTTCAATGAATGGTCGGGGCTGGCGAGCCGCCGGTTCATGCTGACGACATCGGCCTCGGGCACGTCGAGTTCGGTGGCGATCTTCTTCAGGTTCTCGGGCGACAGATCGCCCTCCTCGACCGCCTGCAGCTGTCCTTTCAGCTTGCGCAGGTTGAAGAACAGCTTTTTCTGCGCCGCCGTCGTGCCCATTTTGACGAGCGACCAGGAATGCAGGATGTATTCTTGGATCGCCGCGCGAATCCACCACATCGCATAGGTCGCCAGCCGGAAGCCGCGGTCGGGGTCGAACCGCTTGACCGCCTGCATCATCCCGACATTGCCCTCGGAGATCAGTTCGGACAGCGGCAGCCCATAGCCGCGATAGCCCATCGCGATCTTGGCGACGAGCCGCAGATGGCTGGTGACGAGCCGGTGCGCCGCCTCGGAGTCCTGCGTCTCCTTCCAGCGCTTGGCGAGCATGTATTCTTCTTCCGGCTCCAGCATCGGGAATTTGCGGATCTCCTGGAGATACCGGGTCAAATTCCCTTCGCCGGAAAGCGACGGAACCGAAAGTGTGGCCATCAGATTTTTGCTTCTCCGCTAAGATGCCGCGTATGCCGTCAACGCCTCGAGCGGGCGAACGATCCCGCGGCGAGACGCCCCCGCAGAGCCTTGCCGATAAAGCCTTACTGATATAGTCAGGCTCTGTCCAGATTAAAGTAGCTCTAAATTAGCGATCAGCTGCCGCATATCACGCGGCGGCGCGCTGTCAAAAACCAGCCTTTCTCCAGTGATCGGATGGGTAAACCCAAGCCGCGCGGCATGCAAGGCCTGCCGCGGAAATGCAGCAATTTCGCCGGCAACGGCGGCGGCGCGCCCGAGCCGCCGCCGGGCGCGGCCGCCATAGACAGGGTCGCCGATCAGCGGATGGCCGATATGCGCCAGATGCACGCGCACCTGGTGGGTGCGGCCGGTCAACAACCGGCACTCGACGAGCGCCGCCACGCCTGCTTCCGGCGGTCCGAAGCGCCGCACGACACGGTAGCGCGTCACAGCCGGCTTGCCGCGCCCCGCCGGGACGACGGCCATCTTCTTGCGGTTGACCGGGCTGCGGCCGATATTGCCGGAGATTTCGCCCTCGAGCGGCGCCGGCACGCCCCAGACCAGCGCCAGATAGGCGCGCTCGATGCGGTGCCGCGCAAAATCTTGCGACAGCGCATGATGCGCCGCCTCGGTCTTGGTGGCGACGAGGAGGCCGCTGGTGTCTTTGTCGAGACGATGCACGATGCCGGGCCGGCGCACGCCGCCGATGCCGGCAAGGCTTGGACCGCAATGCGCGAGCAACGCGTTGACCAGCGTTCCGTCGGGACTGCCCGGAGCGGGATGGACGACCATGCCGGCCGGCTTGTCGATGACGATCAGATGCGCATCTTCGAAGCGGATATCGAGCGCCAGCGGCTCGGCTGCCGGCGCGGCCGCCACCGGTGCCGGCAGCAT
>JASIAN010000011.1 GCA_030042035.1 Alphaproteobacteria bacterium
AGCAGCCGATCGAGCGCCATGCGGTGCAGCGCGTCGAGATTGGTCCACGCCAATTCGCCGCTGCGCACGCGGTTCATCGACGGCGCATAGGCGCCGCGCCATTCGTCGGCAAACTGCTGCCAATCGACGCCGGTAAGGCCGAGGCGGGTGCCCAGCGCCTCGCCGTCTGCCGTCACCGCCGAGCGCCAATCGACGACGGTTCCGAACACGTCATGCACCAGCGCCTGTATCTCGGGCATTCCCCGCCTCCCGCGTCCGCGCCGCCTCTAACGCTTTGAATATTGCGGGCGGCGGCGGGCCTTGTGCTTGCCGTATTTCTTGCGCTCGACGACGCGACTGTCGCGGGTGAGGAAGCCGCCGTGCTTCAACACCGGCCGCAGCCCCGGCTCGTAAAATGTCAGCGCCCGGCTGATGCCATGCCGCACCGCGCCGGCCTGCCCTGACAGCCCGCCGCCCATCACCGTGCACCAGACGTCGAACTGGCCCAGCCGGTCGGTCACGACAAACGGCTGGCTGATCAGCATGCGCAGGACGGGCCGCGCGAAATAGGTTGGGCTGTCGCGGCCGTTGACCTCGATCTTGCCGTTACCGGGCCTGATCCAGACACGCGCGACCGCGTTCTTGCGCTTGCCGGTCGCGTAGGAGCGGCCGAGTTCGTCACGCCTCGGCTGCACCTCGGTCGGCGCCAGCACCACCGGCGCCGGTGCAGCCGGGGTAGGCCCGGGCCGTGTCGCTGCGGCCATCGCCTGGCGCAGGCTGGCGAGACCCTGAAAGGTCTGTCCGCGACCCTGCCCGGTCGGGCGGCCTTCGGGGCGGCCCTGTTCGGCCGGCTTTTCCGGTGCGTCGTCGGACATCATGCGGCCCTCGCATTCTTGCGGTTGAGCGCGGCGATATCGAGCACCTCGGGGTTCTGCGCCGCGTGCGGGTGGTCGGGTCCGGCGTAGATCCGCAGATTGCGCATGACGCGCCGCCCTAGTGGCCCGCGCGGCACCATGCGTTCGACCGCCTTCTCGATGACCCGTTCCGGATGCCGGCCGGCGAGGATCTGGCCCTTGCTGCGGCCTTTGATCCCGCCCGGATAGCCGGTGTGCCAGTAGAAGATGCTGTCCTGCCGCTTGTTGCCGGTCAGCTGCACCTTCTCGGCGTTGACGACGACGATATGGTCGCCGCAATCCATATGCGGCGTGTAGCTCGGCTTGTGCTTGCCTCTGAGCCGCATCGCGATCAGCGAGGCGAGCCGGCCAAGCACCAGCCCGTCGGCGTCGATCAGCAGCCACTTCTTGTCGATATCGGACGGCTTGGCCGAAAATGTCTTCATAGGAAAGGCCGGTTGTCGTGAAGCGCCTGATTTAGGCAGGCCGCGATAGGCGGTCAAGCAAAAAGCCTGACGGCACAAGAGGCTTATATCGTGGGAGGTGGAATAATGCCGCATTGCTGCGGAGAGGAGCGGTCGCACGGCGTCCGGCCCCTTGCAGCGGTATTGCGGCTGGCCGCTTCGCTCCGGGCGCATTGACGCCTACATTGCGGGCCGGGACCGAATGGCGGAGGCGGCGATGAGCGAGGCGCATGCAGCGAACGAGCCGGTGCTGCTGGAGGCCTGCGAGGCCGGCGTGTTACACCTCAGGCTCAACCGCCCGGCGGCGCGCAACGCGTTGTCGGCGGCGCTGATGACGGCGCTCGGGGAGGCGTTGCAGCGCGCCGCCGCCGACCCGGCGTGCCGGGTCGTTGTCATCGCCGGCGCCGGGCCGGCCTTTTGCGCCGGGCACGACCTGCGCGAGCTGCGCGCCGATCCGAGCCGCACCGCCTACGAGCGCATCTTCGCGCAATGCAGCGAATTGATGCTGCAGATCGTGCGGCTGCCGAAGCCGGTCATCGCCGAGGTGCACGGCATCGCAACGGCCGCCGGCTGCCAGCTGGTTGCGACCTGCGATCTCGCGGTCGCCGCCGAAGAGGCGCGGTTTGCGACGCCCGGGGTCAATATCGGCCTGTTCTGCTCGACCCCGATGGTCGCGCTGACGCGTGCGGTAGGCCGCAAGGCGGCGATGGAGATGCTGTTGACGGGCGACCTCGTCGATGCGGCGACGGCGCACGCGCTGGGGCTTGTCAACCAGGTCGTGCCGCGCGGCGATTTGACCGCGGCGACGACTGCGCTGGCCCGCCGGATCGCCGGCAAATCGGCGCTGACGCTGGCGATCGGCAAGGAGGCGTTCTACGCCCAAGCCGAATTGGGTCTCGCCGACGCCTATCGCTATGCCGCCGAGGTCATGACCCGCAACATGCTGGCGCGGGACGCGGCGGAGGGCATCGACGCCTTTCTTGCGAAACGCCCGCCGGTGTGGCGCGACGCCTGACCGGCAACAAGGGGCGGCCGCGACGATCGGCAACACGCTGCGGTCGCAGCCGTGGATTTAAGATGCAGCGATGGGGTTTCTCCGGCGCGCGACAGGCGCGATCGCTTTCGGGCTGGCGCTGGCCGTTGCGGCACCGCCGGTCTGGGCCTGCACCGATTTCGCGCCGCATTCGCCGTCGCGCTGGTCGATTGCGCGGACCGCTTTCGCGCCGGTGCTGCTGACCCCGTGCGGGCGGCCGTTCTTTTCGCTTGGCGTCAATGCAGTCGACGGCGGAACCCTGAGCGTCAGCCGGTCGCCACGTGCCTATCGCTGGCAGCGCTTTGCGAAAAGCCTGCCGGCCTGGGCGGCGGCGGCGCGGCGGCGGCTCGCGCGCTGGGACTTCAACACGGCCGGCGCCTGGTCCCTCCCGCCCGACGAGATCCGCATGCCGAGCACGCCCGAACTGGAGCTCGGCCGCTGGCTCAACATTGTGTGGACCGACCCGTTCGATCCGGCGCTGGTGCCGAAGCTCGACCGCGCCGCGGCCGAAGCGATCGCGCCCTATCGCGGCGACCCGCTGCGCATCGGCTATTTCTCCGACAACGAGATCGGCTGGTGGAACGGCCCGCTGTTCACGGCCGATATGACGTTTCCGCCCGACAACCACACAAAGCGTCGGCTGATCGCGTTGCTGCGAGCGCATTACAACAATGATTGGCACGCGTTCGGGCGCGATTTCGTGCCGGCGCCGGGGACAACGAATTTTGCCGATCTGCTGCGCAGCCGCAGCGCGCCGCATCTGCGGCCGGGTGGCCAGGGCATCAGCGTCATCCGACGTTGGACCTTCATCGTCGCCCGTCAATATTACCGACTGATGCGCGATGCGCTGCACCAGGCGGATCCGGGTGCACTCTATCTCGGCGACCGGCTGCCGATCTATTACGACCCCGATGCGGTGCGTGCGATGGCGCCCTACGTCGATGCCATCTCGGTCAACTACAATGTCGATGCGGCGGACGGCTGGATCGCCCCCTATTTTTTCAGCGGTCTCAAGCGGTTGAGCGGCGGTAAGCCGGTGCTGATCACCGAATGGTTCTGCGCCGCGAAGCAGAACCGCTCGGGCAATCTCGACCGCACCGGCGACCCGCATGACAAGGCGCATGCCCGCATCAGCAACAACCGCAACCGCACCGGCCATTTGATGACGGTTGCGACGCAGGCCGAACGGGCGCTCGCTGCCGGCCGTGCGGCGCGGCTCTTGGCGGCGCAGCCGGACGTGATCGGCGTGCATTGGTTCCAGTATGCCGACGAACCGCCGGGCGGGCGGCCCGACGGCGAGGACTATGATTTCGGCCTCGTTGACGACAGCGACCGCCCCTATCGAGGGCTCGTGCACGCGCTGGCGGCGAGCAACCGCTGGGCGCTGGCGCGTCTTGGACGTGAACGCGCCGCGTCTTATGCCGGGGCTGGCAACGTCCTGCCGCAGGCGGCCATCGACCCGACCGAAGAAAGCCTCGCCGATTGGCCGAAAGCCGCTTCGTTGATCGTGATGACGCCGGCGCCGGGCGAAGTCGATTTCGGCGACGTGTATCTGACGTGGGACCGCGGCGGCCTTAATCTCGCGACGATTTCGATGGATTATTATGACCCCGACCTCTTGGGCCACATCTCGCCGTTCCCGCGGTCGGAGGCGTTCCGCATCGCCCTCGGCATCGACGCCGGCGGAGGTGCTCGCCGCATCGAATTGCGCGTCGTGCCGACGCGCGTCGTGCGAACCGCGACACACGAGGAGAAACTGAGCTTTGCCGTCGAGACGTGCCGCTATGCCGTCACCGACCAGTGCGACGCCGTGCCCGGCGCGGTCGCGCGTTATTTCGGCACGGCGCTCGATCAGCCGCGCGTCATCCTGAAGGCGTTCATTCCGTGGTCGGCACTCGGCCGCTCGGGGCCTCCGCCGCAGCAGGCGCTGCGCCTCGCGCTCGGAATCACGGCGTTCTACCGCTCCCGCTGGATGTCGCTTGACGGCGCCCCGCCGCGCCCCGCAATGGCGCATCCCGAGACCTGGCGCCGCTTCGCCCTTGGCCCTCCCGTCGCCGCCGATTTCGCCGGCCCGCGTCTCGCGGGCGTCGCCCACAGCGCCGATTGACCGTGTTACTTGTCGGCCATGATCCACACGCCGTTCCAGTTGTCCG
>JASIAN010000104.1 GCA_030042035.1 Alphaproteobacteria bacterium
TAGCCCGCGCCGACCAGCGAGGTCGGGTCGATCCCGTCCGTCGCCAGCCGCTTGACGACCGCGATCGCGCGCGCCGCCGACAGGTCCCAGTTCGAACGGAACTGCGAATTGTGAATCGGCTGCGTGTCGGTAAAGCCATTTACCTGAATGGGATAATGCAGGTCCTTCAGAACGCCGGCAACCTCATCGACCAACCCCAAGGCCGGCGCCGTCAAATCCGCCTGGCCGCTGTTGAATAACAGCACGGTATTGATATCGATGACGACGCCGAGCGAACGCAGCGACACATCGACCTGTCCGCTCTTGATCATGCCGCCGAGAAGTTTTTGCAGTTTCTTGTAGGCCTTCTCCAACTGCTGGGCACGACGGGCGACAGCCTGGGTCAGCGCCGGCGGCAGGTGCTTCACCTGCGTGTCGCGGGTGATGATCGGTGTGCGCACCGGCGACGGCATAAAGTCGAATGGCGCCTTGTGCTCGGCGGCGAGCCCAGCCGCCTGGATTTTTGTGATCTTGCCCATGAATGCGGTCGAAAAGGCCTCTGCCATTTCCTGGAATTTCGACGAGTTGATGCTGGAGACCGCGTACATGACGACGAAGGTGGCGAGCAGCAGAGTCGTGAAATCGGCGTAGGAAATGATCCAGCGCTCGAGGTTCGGGTGCTTTTTCGGCAATTGCTTGCGCATTCAGGATCTCCCGTGAGCCTGCCGGGTCATTCCGCCGCCGCTGCCTCAGACGCGTCGCCCGGCGGCGTTTCGTCGCCGGCCGCCGGGTGCGCCTCGTGCGGTTCGGCGCCATCGAGATAGCCACGCAGCCGCATCTCGAACTGCATCGGCGGTTCCATGATCGCTAGCCCGACCATCCCCTCGGTGATCATCTCAAGCCGGCGCACGCGGCGGCGAACCAACACCTTCAATTTGTTGGCGATCGGCAGGCTGATCAGATTGGCGAACCCGACGCCGTAGACGGTTGCGACAAAAGCCGTCGCAATGCCGGCGCCGAGTTTCCCCGGGTCGTCGAGATGCGACATGACAGTGATCAGGCCGAGCACGGCGCCGAGGATGCCGACGGTCGGCGAATAGCCTCCCATCGCCTCGAAGATTTCCGCGGCAAGCGTCTCTTCGTGCTCTTCGGCGGTGATCGTCGTTTCGAGCATCGTGCGGATGTGCGCCGCCTCGATGCCGTCGACGACCATCCGCAGTCCCTGGCGAATAAAGGGGTCGGATTGCTGGTCGGCAATCGGGTCAAGTGCGAGCACGAACTGGCGCCGGATGATCCGCAGCCAGCCGAGAATCTCTGTCAAGAGTTCGGCGCGATCGTCTTTCGGCGGAAAGAACACCCACATCAACATGCGCAGACCGCGCAGGAAGACCGGCAGCGGCGACTGCAGCAGCACCGCGGCGATCGTGCCGCCGAACACGATGATGAAGGCCGAACCCTGCACCAGCGCAAGAATGCTGCCGCCGTCGATCATCATCGCTGTCAAGACGCAGGCGACGCCGGCGAAAAAGCCGATCAGCGACAGGATATCCATCGCTCAACCTCCCGCCGCTCGCGCCGTGTCGCCGACCCGGTCGCGTTCGGCGAGCGTTCGACGCAGCAGCAGCAGGGCGCGGCCGTGAGCCCGACACACCGTCGATTTGTCGAAGCCGAGCACCTTGCCGACTTCTTCCATGTTGAGTTCGTGTTCGTAGTACAGCGACACGACGAGCTTTTCCCGTTCCGGGAGGGTTGCGATCGCCTCGACCAGCGCGGTCATCTGCCTTGCATGGGAGAGGCTTGTCTCCTGGCTGCCGGCAACTTGCAGCTGCGCTTCGTCGCGCTCATCAAACGCGTCGATCTGGTGCAGCCGCATGCCGGCGATATCGATCAGCACGCGGTGATAATCGGCCAGTGCCACGCCCATCTCGGCGGCAACCTCCGCATCGCTGCCGTCGCGCCCCAATCGCTGGCGCACTGCGTTCATCGCGGCTGCTGCAGCCCGCGCCTGCCGTACGGTCCTGACCGGCGCCCACGCTTCGCGCCGCGCCTCGTCGATCATCGCATTGACGACGGCGCGGTGCAGCACCGCCTCGCTGCCGCCGTCGGCCGCACCGCTGCGCAACAGGCGCAGCACGGCAATCAGCCCGGCCTGGATCAGGTCATCGAGCTGCACGCCGTCCGGCAGGCGGCCCTTCAGATGCATCGCCGATCGCTTGACAAGCGGCATGTGATGCCGCACGGCGGCTGCCTCGTCGAGCGCCGACAACGGCACGCCGTACCCCTCGCGCGGGCGGGACGAAGACCGGCCGCCATCTGGGGGTGGCGGCGCAGAATCGAGCTGCGCTTGCGCCGCGCTAGCCCTGGCCATGGCCCATCACCGCGCGGCCGAGGATTTCGACAACCTTGATGCGCTTGTCGGCCGGGATTTCCTGATAGGAAAGAACGGTGATCCGCGGCCGCACGCTGCGGAGCAGGCGGGCGCACGCCTCGCGCAACTCCGGCCGGGTCACCAAGGCGGCGACCGGCGCCTGCGCTGCCAAGCGCGCCCCGGCGCGGCCGGCGGCGGCGCGCATCTCCCCCGCAAGGCCGGGCTCGATGCCGAAGCTGCCGCTGCTCGTCGACAGCCGGACGGCGTCGCCGAGCAGTTTTTCGAGTTCGCCCTCGAGCGCCATGACCTTCAATTCATCCACCGCGCCAAAAGCGTTCTGCACGATGAAGCCGCCGAGCCGGATACGGGCGGCTTCAAGCAGCGCGTGAGGGTCCTGGCTTGCCGCCGCGCTGGCGATCAGCGCCGCGATGATCGTGCGCAGATCGCGGATCGGCACATGCTCTGCTAACAGACCGCTGAGCACGGCATGGACGCTCGCCATCGGCAGCAGCTTCGGGGTCAGCTCCTCGACAACCTTCGGCACCTGCTTTTCGAAGTACGCCAGGAGCCCGTCGAGTTCGGTGCGTCCGAACAGTGCCTCGATATTGTCCTCGACGACCCGTTCGAAATGCGTCGCGATGACGACGGATGCATCGAACACCGTGTAGCCGGCCGCCCGCGCCTGCTCCGCAATCGTCGGCTGGATCCATTGCCCCGGCCGGCCGAACACCGGGTCGCGCGCGGCGATGCCCTGGATGCTGTCCGCTTCGGCGCCGGCGGGCAGCGCCAACAGCTTGTCGGGGTAAACCTCGCCGGCCGCCCGCTCGACGCCATGAACCAGAATGCGATAAGCGGTCGAGCGCAGGTCCGGATTGTCACGCACATGCACCGCCGGCACGAGAAAGCCGAACTCGCGCGACACCTGCCGCCGCACCGCGCGCAACCGGCGCAGGAGGCCATTGTCGTGTTCCTTGCTGACGAGACCGACGAGCCGATAGCCGAGCTGGATCTCCAGAGGCTGGACCAGCTCGACGACACCGATGTCGATTTCGGTCGGCTCCGGCACCGCAGCGGCGGGTGCCGCGGCGCGCCGCACCCGCTCTTGCGCGGCCCGCGCCAGCTGCCAGCCAGTCACGCCCAGCAGCGCGGCAAAGGCGAGAAATGGCAAATGCGGCATCCCCGGCACAATGCCGAGCACGCCGACAATGCCGGAGGCGACCCACCACGCTTTGGGGAAGGCGGCAAGCTGCGCGATGACCTGATCGCCGAGTTCGTGTCCGGTCGACACCCGGCTGACGACGATACCGGCGGCCGACGAGATGACGAGCGCCGGGATCTGCGCCACCAGACCATCGCCGATCGTCAACAGCGTATAGGTCTGCCCGGCTTCCGACAGGTCGAGACCGTGCTGCCAGACGCCGATCACGAGACCGCCCAAGAGATTGATGAAGAGGATCAGCACCGCGGCCACCGCGTCGCCGCGCACGAACTTGCTGGCGCCGTCCATCGCGCCGAAGAAGTCGGCTTCGTGCGATACCTCGCGGCGCCGGCGCGTCGCTTCCTCCTGGTTGATCAGCCCGGCATTGAGGTCGGCGTCGATCGCCATCTGCTTGCCGGGCATGCCGTCCAACGCGAAGCGCGCCGCCACCTCGGCGATACGGCCGGCGCCTTTTGTAATGACGACAAAATTGATGATGACGAGGATGGCGAAGACGGCGATGCCGACGGCATAATTGCCGCCGACGACAAACGCGCCGAACGCTTCGATGACGCGGCCGGCCGCCCCCGCGCCCTGATAGCCGTTGAGCAGAATGACCCGCGCAGCGGCGACGTTCAACGACAGGCGCAACAGCGTCGTCAGCAGCAGCAGCGTCGGAAACGCCGAGAAATCGGTCGGCCGCGCCGTGTACAGCGCCGCCAACAGGATCATCAGCGCAAAACAGATATTGAAGGTAAACAAGAGATCGAGCAGGAACGGCGGCAGCGGGATTACCACCATCGCCAGGATCAGGACGAAGGCGGTCGGGCCGGCGAGCGACGGCAGCTGCCGGCGCAACCCGCCGAAGCTGAAACCTGAGGTGAGCGGTCGCGCCTCGATGGTCACTGCAGGATCCGCGGCAGGCTCGTAAACACACTGATCGTGAACGCCTCGAGCTGGTGCAGCAGCCAGGGACCGAGCACCGCGATAGCGGCCGCGGTGGCGAAAAATTTCGGCACGAAGCTAAGCGTCGGCTCGTTGACCTGGGTGACGGCCAAGAGCACGCTGGCGACGAGACCGATGACGAGAACGACGGCCAGGATCGGACCGGCGGTGTAGAACACGGTCAGCAGCGCGCCCTGGCTGGCTTCGGCCAATCCCGCCATTCTCCTTCCCCCCTTCACTTCAGGCCGCTGACCCGCTCCGCTCGGCTGACGACATCGACAAAACGCAGCCCGAGCCGTTCTTCGTCGATGACGACAATCTCGCCGTGGCCGATCAAAACACCGTTAACGCGCACATCGAGCGGCTCACCGACATTGCGATCGAGCTCGATGACCGAGCCGCGGCCGACATTGACGACCTCGCGGATCGGCAGCTCCGCGCGGCCCAACTCGACCGACAGTCGCACCGGAATATTCATGACGAGATCGAGCCGCGGCACCTCGCCCGGCCGGGCTTCGGTGCCGGCGCCGAGGGCGGCACTCTCCTCGCCAACGCTGGCAAACGGCGACGGCTCGACCGCGCCCGCCGGAGCGGCACCGGCGGCCGAAAACAAGTCATCCGGCATCGTTATTCTCGCTCCCGTTGACAATCGGCCCGCGTTCAGATGGCGCCGCCGGCAGCCGCGCCTCGACGCGCACCGCGATCTTGCGGCCGTGGCGACCCCAGCGTCCGCGGAACAGCGGTACGTTGTGCGCCTGTACCGTCACGCTGTCGGGGCGGGCGATCTCGAACACGCTGCCCGGTCGTAGGCTCAGGAAATCGCGGACCGTCATTTCAATGGCCGCGAGCTCGACATTGAGCGGCACTACCGCCGCCGCGACGCCGACCCGCAAATCCTCCGACCAGGCTTCATCGCCGGCAGCCGTGCGCTCGGCGTCACCGGCCATCAGACGGTCATGCAGCGGGTGGAGCAGCTGGTAGGGGATTGCGATCGTCAGCGTGCCGCTGCCGTTCGCGACCTTCACTTCGAAGTTGTTGACGATGATGAGATCGGTAGAGGCGGCGATGGCGGCAAACGCTGGCTTCGTCTCGAAGCGCACGATCTCCGGCATGATCGTCGCGACCGGTCGCCAGGCCGCCGCCAGCTGATCGAGCAGCCGGACAATGACGCGGCTCATCGCCTGCTGCTCGATCGGCGCGAATTCGCGGTTGGGGACCGCGGCGATGGGCAACCGTCCGCTGCCGCCGAACCGGCTCTCAACGATAATGCCGACGAGATCGGGTTCAGCCGCAATCAGGATCGTGCCGCTCAACGGCTTCAGCGCGACCAGCGTCAGATGGCTGGGCGCCGGAAGGCGATCGAGAAACTCGGCCTGCTTGACCACCTCGATCGCGAATTGCGGTTTGACTTCGAGCGGCGGCTGCAGCTGCTGCAGCAGCGCCGCGCGGCAGTATTGCGCAAAGCGCTCGTTGATCGCCTCCAGCGCCGGCATCCACGTGCGCTTCGGCCGCCGTTCGTCGAAGAACAGGTAGGGTCGGATGACGGGGGTGGCGGGCGGCGGATCAGACATAGAGGCTCACCCCGACACGCGCCGCCGGCGCCGTCATCCCCTGCACGGCCTCCATTTGCGTCGCACCCGGAAGCCGCGCCGGCCGTGGCGCGAGCGGCGCTGCGCGGCCGCGCGGCGTCCAGGCATCGCCGCCGACCCAGGCGCCGTTCAGGTTGTAGCCGGCACTTGCGAGGCCGGCCTGCAATTGTCCCATTCCCTGGCTCAGCGCCTGCTGCACCTGCGGCAACGGCGAATCGAACCACGCCGATACGTCGTGCCCGGCAATCTGGATGCGCACATTGAGTTCGCCGAGTTCGGGCGGGTGCAGCCGCAGCACGGCTTCCAGCCGACCGGAGTCAAGTGCGCCGACCACATGCTGTGCGACCTGCTGGGCCAGCTCCGTCGCGTCCGAGCCCGGACCGGCGGTCCCGGCTTGCGGCGACGGGGCAGATACGATGGCCGACGTCGCGGACAGCGGCCCGGGGCCGACCGCGCCGCCGCCTGAGAGAGCGCCGCCAAACCCGCCGTCGTGACCGGATCCTATGGCCGACCGTGCCGACACAGGCGCGACGGCGCCGCCGCCGAGTGGCTGGACCGCTGCGCCGCCGGGCGCCGTTTCGGCCGCTGCGCTTGCCGCCTCCCGAACCGGCGGAGATTGCAGGGGCGCGCTCTGCGACGCGGCAGCACCAGACCGCGCGGTTGGTGTCGAAGCCGACGAGACGGAGGCTTGTGCAGCCCCGCTGTCACCACGCGCGGCAGGCGCCGACGGGCGCAGCCCCAAGACCGGTGCGCCGCCGGCATCGGCGGACGCGACAGCGGCCGCCAGCGGCAGGCCGGGAACCTGCCCGCCGACCAAATCGGCGGCCGCGGCGGGCGGCGAAACGCTCCCATTGCCGGCAGCGGCGACATCAGCGGCGGGTGCCGGATTGGACGGTCGCGACGCGCTGTCATCGCTCGGCGCCTGCTCACTGCCGCCGGCCGGCGGCATATCTCGCGTCCCCTGGCCCTGCGAAAGCCCGGTCGCCGGAATACCGGGAGCGGCCGGCGCAGGGGACGACCCGGGGTCGGTCGCGGTCGCCGGATCGGCAGTCGGCGCGCCGGGCGCGGCGGGCACCGGCGAGACGACGATCTGGGCGATGGGCGCCGCCAGCAGAGCTGCGCCGGCGCCAGTGGCTCGCGGCGGATGCCGCAGATCATGGTCGTTGCGGTGGCTCGACAACTGCCCCGTCGCAGCGGCCGGCCGCGACGCGTCCGGTTCCGGCGCGATATCGGTCTGTCCGAGCAAACCCGCCGATAACTCGGCAACGTCACTTGGTGCCGGCCGGCGTATTGCGCCATCGGCACGCACCGAGGACGCCGCGGTTTGCGACTCGGCGGCGACAACGGACTGCTGCTCGGGATCGTCACCTTCCACCGTTGCCGGCTGTGCCGTCGGCGATTGCGTCGTTGGCGATTGGGCGGTTACCGGCTGTGCCGGCGCCGGCGCGCCGGCGGATGGCGGGCGGGATGCTTCGGTCGCAATGACGAAGGCGGCGAGAAAGCCACCGCTGCCGTCGCCGCCGCTGCGGGCGGCCGCGGCGGCGTCGGGACGGCCCAGCCCCTCGCCGGCGGTGCCGGTTGCAGCAGAGGCGCGCGTCGTCAACATCCTCGGCCTCACGCCACCAGATCGCCGGGCGCGCTGCGCAGAATCACCTTGCCCTCGCGCTCGAGCGCCACAGCCGCCGTCAGAATCTCCTTGCGCGCCGCCTCGACTTCGGCCAGGCGCATCGGCCCGCGCGCCTCGGCCTCTTCCCGCAGCATATCGGCGGCGCGCTGCGACAGATTGCGCAACACCTTGTCCTGCAATGCCGAGCTAGCGCCTTTCAGCGCCGTCGCCCAGAGCTTCTGATCAACCGCGCGCAGCAGCACCTGGAAGTTGCGGTCATCGACCGCAACCAGGTCCTCAAAGATGAACATCCGGTCGGCGAGCGTCTGAGCCACGTCGGCATCGATCTCCCCGATCACCTGCAAGACGCGCTGGGCGCGGTTATTGTCCATTCGGTTGAGGATTTTGGCTGCCGCATCGATGCCGTCGATGGCGACCGGGCCGCGCCCGACATCGCCGGCCAGGAGTTGCTCCAGCGACTCGTTCAGTTCGCGGATCGCGGCCGGCGGGATCGTATCGAGCATCGCCAGGCGGGGGATCACCTGGTCGACAACATCGTCCGGGAGATGTTGGATAAGCCCCTGCGCCTGCTCCGGTTCGAGATACGCGAAGATCATCGCAATGATTTGTGGATGCTCGGTTTTGATCAGATCGGCGAGCGCCCGCGGATCGTGCGACTGCATCGCGTCGAGGCCGGCCGAATAGTCGCCGAGCTTAAGTCGATCGAGGAGGCGGGCGGCGCGGTCGGGACCGAGCGCCTTGTCAAGGACGCCGCGCAGATATTCCTCGCCGTTAATACCGGCGAGGCCGTCTCGCGTCAGCACATCGACAAATTCGCACAGCACGGTTTGCGCCGCTTCTTGCGGCACCTCCGACATCCGCGCCATCGCCATGGCCAGCTGGTTGATCTCGAGCTGTGACAGCGACTTGACGACTTCCGCCGCGGCGTCCTGCCCGATCGACATCAGCAGCACCGCGGATTTCTCAATGTCGCTGAGATTAACCGGCTTGCTTGAGGCGGTTTCTGTCACGGGCGATCCACTCCTTAATCACCTGCGCGGTGCGGTCCGGTTCGCTGACGACCAGGTTGCGTACGGTTTCGGGATCGGGGTTGGTCAGGGACGGCCGGAATGCCGTACCGGCGACGACGCGCGGCGGCACGCCGGGCCGCACCGCCGCCGGGACGCCGGAGGCGGCCGGCCCGCTCGCGGGGACAGCCGCCAAGCGGCTCGCATCGAGCCGTCGCAGCAGCGGCAGCAGGCCGCCAAACAGCAGCGCCAGACCGCCGAGCGCCAGCATCGCGTTCTGCGCGACGGTAGCGACCCAGGGGCGGGTCCACCACGCGCCCGCGCCGCCGACGAAGGATTCGGTAACGCTGCTGAACGGCAAATCGACCACCGCGACGTGACGATCTTGGCCAAGGCCGACGGCCGACGTCACCAGCCTCCTGATCGATTGCATAAATGCGCTCGGCAGCGGCTTGCCCGGCGGGTGATTGACCAGCACGGCAACGTCGAGGGCGCGCAGCGTCCATGACGGATGTTCGAGATACTCGACGGTATGGTCGAGATCGTAGTTGGTCGTGCGGTGGGTGTCAGGAATGGGCGGCGCCATGTCCTGTGACGATTTCTCGGCGGTCTTCCCGTTTTGACCAGTGCTGCCGGCGGTCGCTCCGGCGACTGTCGCCGCGGCGGGCGACGGGGTCGCGGGCGGCGGCGCGACGACCGGTGCCGGCGGCGGTTTGTTCGACAACGCGCCGGGAATGCCGATCGGTGCATCAGGCGCCGATCCCGGCGGATGGATCGTTTCGTCCTGACTCAGGATATGGCCCGTGCCGTAGCGGATCGAGCTCTCCTTCGCGCGCGAAAAATCGATGTCGGCATCGACCGAAACGCGGAAATTGCCGCGTCCCAGCACCGGTGCCAGCAGGTCGGCGATCGAGCGTTCGTAACGGCGCTCGACATCGCGGGTGATGTCGAGCTGCTGCGGGATGGCCTGTAAGCCATGCTGCCCATCCTGGCCGAGCACCTTGCCGGTCTGGTCGACGATCGTGACGCGATCGCGCGAGAGGCCGGGGACGCTGGCCGCGACGAGCCCGGCGATCCCGTCGACTTGCGTCGCCGTCAGCTCAACCCCGGGCATCAGGCGCAGCATGACCGAGGCGCTCGCCTTCGGCTCGTCGCCGAGGAAATCGGTGTTCTTGGGCAGCGCCAGCCGGACCGTCGCCGACACGACGCCGTCGACCTGGCCGATCGTGCGCGACAACGCGCTCTCGACCGCCCGGTTATAGTGAACCTGCTCGACAAACGGGCTGACCCCGAGGCTCTCGTTGTCGAGCAGCGCCCATTGGTCGCCGTTCTGTTTCGGCACGCCGCGGACCGCCAATTCCAGCCGGGCCCGGCCGAGATCGTCGCTCGGCACCAGGATCACCCGGCCGCCTTGCTCGGTGCGGTAGGGGATGGCGAGTTTCTGCAGATTGGCTATGGCCTGCCCGCCTTCCACCGGCGACAGGCCGGCGTACAGCACCGCGTAGGCCGAATTCCATGACCACAGCACGCCGACGATCGCAGCGGCGGCGGCGAGCGCGGCACCTGCCAAAACCAGATTGCGCGAGCCGCCGCGCAGCACCGGCTCGATTCGATCGCGAACGGCCTTGGGCAGCAGCGCTGTCAGGTCGGAAAGGGCCATGTCCTAGCGATCCGCTGTTGGTCAGAGCTGCATGTTCATGACATCGGTGTAGGCGGTGGTGACCTTGTCGCGGACATTGCTCGCCAACTGCATCGCCACGTTCGCTTCTTCGAGCGAGATCATGACATCGCTCAGCGGCATGTCGCTGCCGCCCGAGGCGAAGTCTTGCGCCTTGGCGGCGGCGCCGGACACATCATCGTCCAGCCGGTTGAGCGCGGCGTCGAACAGCGTTGCGAAGGAGCCGCTGCCCGACGTCGCCGCCGCCTGCGACTGGACGTCGTCGGGTGCGCTCGCAGCGCCGGCGAGCGAGGCCAGCTCGGAAAGGATGCCCTGCATCGCGCCGATGGCTGCTACCATGTCGTCCTCCCACCCAAGCCAGTGTCGCGACGCGAGCGCTGGCGCCGCTGCACCAGCAGCGCGAGGCGCGCGAGATCGTCAAGGATTGGCCCCGCGATCGTCGCCAGCTCCGCTTCGTTGCGGTATTGGCCTCCCGCCAGCGCGGTCGAGACGGTCGCCTGCGCAAAAAGAACGATCGGCTCGCGAAACGCCGTATCGAAGTAGATGGCGATGCGCAGCCATTCGCCCGGCTGCAGCGGGCGATCCGACAACCAGGCGATCTGCCGCTCGCCAAGTTCGATGTAGCAGCAGGGCGGCAGGTCGGCGTCGCGATAGGACAGCCGCGCCAGCATCGCGACGATGATGTCGAGCTTGGTGCGTATCGGCGCCAGGGCCTCGTCCAGCTGCTCGTCAGCGACGCGCGGCGCCGCGTCGATGTCGACGCCGTGCAGCAGAAGCGCCAGGCTGCCGGCGTTCGCCTGCCGCGTCGCGTCGCGCACCGGATCAGACGGCGGGCCGTTGAGCACCTCCCAGGCGAGCGGCAGATCGAGGCGGCTGGCAAAGCCGGTGTCGCCGCCGTCGCGCCAGACGGAATTAGTGGCGCCGCGCGGAAATCCGGCTCGGCGCAAGGTGTTGCGGACAGGTCGCATCGCCTGACTTGACGAAATTCGGAAATACCGCCGGTTGGTATAACCGAAAGGGCGCCGGCAACGCAAGCGCGCAAGCTTGCCCTGCCCGCGGCGCTCGCCGCAAAACCGCCGGACGCGCGGTTCGTCTTGATTTTTCGATCGTTGCCGCTCACCGCACCGGCGTCGCGAGGTCGCGTGCGGCGCCACCGGCCGGTCGAGCGGCGGCGACGCGCGCCGCCGGCCGGCTGGCGACATCGCGGCGTGCCTGCAACGCCAGATAGCAGCCGC
>JASIAN010000105.1 GCA_030042035.1 Alphaproteobacteria bacterium
CCGCATCGCCGCACTCGAACGCGAACTCGCCGCCACTCGAGCGCTGCTGCCTGACGCGGCAGAGCGGCCGCCGGCGGTGGTCGCGCGCGGCTGACATCGCCATATCGTGCCCCATGCCGGTCGCGGTCAAAATCTGCGGGTTGGGAAGCGAGGAAGCGGTCGCGGCCGCCGTCGCGGGCGGCGCTGCCTATGTCGGCTTCGTGTTCTATCCGCCGAGCCCGCGCGCCATCAGCGCAGCCAAAGCCGCGCGACTGTGCGCCGCAGTTCCTGCCGGCGTCGGGCGCGTCGGGCTGTTCGTCGATGCCGACGATAGGGCGATCGCCGCCGTACTCGATCGGGCGCCGCTCGACCGCTTGCAATTCCACGGGCAGGAAAGCCCGGAACGGGTGGCTGCCGCAAAGCAGCGGTTCGGGCGGCTAGTCATCAAGGCGATCAGCGTCGCCGCGGCGCAGGATGCGCAGGCCGCGGCGCGCTATGAAGATGTCGCCGACATGCTGCTGTTCGACGCCAAGCCGCCGCGCCGCGCCGACGCGTTGCCGGGCGGCAACGGGCTGGCGTTCGACTGGCGGCTCATCGCCGGGCGGACGTGGCGGCTGCCGTGGATGCTGTCGGGCGGGCTCAACGCGGCGCTCCTGCCCGAGGCGGTGGGCATCTCGGGGGCGAGGGTGGTCGATGTGTCGTCAGGCGTCGAGCGAGGCCCCGGCGACAAGGACCCGGACAAGATCAGCGAGTTTCTCGCCGTCGCCCGCAGCCTGTAAGCTGATTCGGTGGGGGCTCATTGTGCGGGAGGACGGTCGATGATCACTGCCGATCTCACGGGGAAGACGGCGCTTGTCACCGGCGGCGCGTCGGGCATCGGGCTGGCGACGGTCGAGGCCTTCGCGCGCTGCGGCGCGACTGTCGCTTTGAACCATCTGCCGGACGATCCGCGCGGCGCCGAGCAGGCGGCGCGGCTCAAGGCGGCAGGGCACCGGATCATTGCGGCGCCTGGGAATGTTGCGCGGCCGGGCGAGGCCGAGGCGATGGTCGCGCGTGCGATCGACGGGCTCGGCCGGCTCGATTTTCTCGTCAACAACGCCGGCACGCCGGCCACCCCGACGCCAATCCCGTTTGCCGAGCTCGACCGGCTCGACGAGAATTTCTGGCAAACGATCCTCAACACCAACCTGATCGGGCCGTTCCGCTGCACCCATGCGGCGGTCGCCGCGCTCCGCCAGGCGAAAGGCGCCATCTGCAGCACCGCGTCGATCGCCGGCGTGCAGGGCAGCGGCAGCAGCATTCCCTATGCGACAAGCAAGGCGGGCGTCATCAACCTGACGCGCTCGCTTGCCCGCACGCTGGCGCCGGACGTGCGCGTCAACGCCGTCGCGCCGGGGTTTGTCGACAGCCCGTGGAACAGGGAATGGCCGGCCGACCGCAAGGCGCAGTCGATCGAGCGGACGCCCCTGAAGCGCGCCTGCGCCCCCGCGGACATCGCCGAGGTCATCTTCTTCCTGTGCGCCGGCGGCGCGATGATCACCGGCCAGACAATCATCGTCGATGGCGGCCTGACGCTGTAGGCGCCGCGGCGGGCGCGGTTGCAAAGCGGCGGTTGAGACCCCATCCTTGTCGGCGCAGCCCGGAGGAATTCGATGCCCGTCAAGCGCAAGGTCGAGGCGGTTCCGCTCGCCGCCAATGCGGTCGCCGCGCCGCGGCTCTCGCCCGACCGGCTGACGCGCTTTTATGCCGATATGCTGCTGATCCGCCGCTTTGAGGAGCGCGCCGGCCAGATGTACGGCATGGGGCTGATCGGCGGATTCTGCCATCTTTATATCGGCCAGGAGGCGGTCGTCGTCGGCATGCAGGCGGCGCTCGAAGCTGGCGACACGGTCATCACCTCCTATCGCGACCACGGTCACATGCTGGCCTGTGGCATGGACCCGAAGGGCGTCATGGCGGAATTGACCGGCCGACGCGGCGGCTATTCGCACGGCAAGGGCGGCTCGATGCACATGTTCAGCCGCGAGAAGAATTTCTTTGGCGGGCACGGCATCGTCGGCGCGCCGGTGCCGCTCGGCACCGGTCTCGCGCTCGCCCACCGCTACCGCGACGACGGGTATATCTCGGTCACTTATTTCGGCGACGGCGCAGCCAACCAGGGGCAGGTCTACGAGAGCTTCAACATGGCGTCACTGTGGAAGCTGCCGGTCGTCTACGTCATCGAAAACAACCGCTATGGCATGGGCACGTCGGTCGACCGCGCTTCGGCCCGCACCGACCTGTTCCATCGCGGCGTTCCGTACGGCATTACCGGCGAGCAGGTCGACGGCATGGACGTCGTTGCGGTGCACGAGGCAGGGCTTGCCGCGGCCGCACACACGCGCTCGGGGCAGGGACCGGTCATCCTTGAAATGCTGACCTACCGCTACCGCGGCCATTCGATGTCGGACCCGGCGAAATACCGCACAAAGGAGGAGGTCGATCGGATGCGCACCGAGCACGACCCGATCAGCCATCTGCGCCAGCGCCTCCTTGACGAGTATCGCGTCGCCGACAGCGAACTGAAGGCGATCGAGAAAGCCGCCCGCGACCGCGTCGTCGAGGCGGCGCAATTCGCCCAGGAATGCCCCGAGCCCGACCCCAGCGAATTGTGGACGGACGTGTACGCGGAAGCCTAAAAATGCGCCCGACCTCGAGCCGACGTCGAGGGAGGAATGGCTAGCGAAGTGCTGATGCCGGCGCTGTCGCCGACGATGACCGAAGGCAAGATCGCGCGCTGGATCAAAAGCGAGGGCGATCCGGTCAGGGCCGGCGACGTGCTGGCGGAAATCGAGACCGACAAGGCGACGATGGAGGTCGAAGCGGTGGACGAGGGCGTGCTCGCCAAAATCGTCATCCCGGAAGGCACCGACCATGTCGCGGTCAACACGCCGATCGCGCTGATCGCGGAGAACGGCGAGGATGTCGCGGCCGAACTCGCGGCCAAGGCGAAGGCGCCGCCTCCCGCCCCGCCGCCGCGGCTCGCCCCGCGCGTGCCGGCGGCCGCTGCCGAACCGCCACCGGTGCCGGCGCTCGACGCAACGGAATATGCCGGTCCGACGACGACGATGACGGTGCGCGAAGCCTTGCGCGACGCGATGGCCGAGGAGATGCGGCGCGACCCCGATGTGTTTCTGCTCGGCGAGGAGGTCGCCGAATACCAGGGCGCCTACAAGGTCAGCCAGGGCCTGTTGCAGGAGTTCGGGGCGAAGCGCGTCATCGACACGCCGATCACCGAGCAGGGCTTTGCCGGGGTCGGCATCGGCGCCGCCTTCGCCGGTCTGAAGCCGATCGTCGAGTTCATGACGTTCAATTTCGCGATGCAGGCGATGGACCAACTGATCAACTCGGCGGCCAAGACGCGCTATATGTCGGGCGGCCAGATGGCGGCGCCGATCGTGTTCCGCGGTCCCAACGGCGTCGCCGCCCGCGTCGCGGCGCAGCATTCGCAATGCTACGCCAGTTGGTATGCGCATGTGCCCGGCCTCAAGGTTGTCGCGCCCTATACCGGCGCCGACCACAAGGGTCTCCTCAAATCGGCGATCCGCGACCCCAACCCGGTCATCTTTCTCGAGCACGAACTCGTCTACGGCGAGAGCTTCCCGGTGCCCGATGACCCGGAATACCTCGTGCCGATCGGCCGGGCGCGCATCGCCCGCGCCGGCGTCGACGTGACGATCGTCGCCTTCTCGCGCATGGTGAAGCTCGCGCTGGAGGCCGCCGAGGCGCTGGCGAAATTGGGCATTGCGGCCGAAATCGTCGATCTGCGCACGCTGCGGCCGTTCGATGTCGAGACGGTCGTCGCCTCGGTCAAAAAGACCAACCGCATCGTCGCCGTCGAGGAGGGCTGGCCGTTCGCCGGCATCGGCGCCGAGATCGCGGCCATCGTCATGGAGCATTGCTTTGATTGGCTCGATGCGCCGCTCGTGCGGGTGACCGGCAAGGATGTGCCGCTGCCCTATGCCGCCAACCTCGAACGCCTCGCGGTGCCGCAGGTCGCGGACATCGTTGCCGCCGCTCGCGAGGTGACGTACCGCTAGAGCCGCACCGCTCCCATGGTCATTGCGAGCGCAGCGAAGCAATCCCGCGCCCCTGGGAGCATCGGCGGATTGCCGCGGCGCCCGACGGGCGCCTCGCAATGACGCCGCAGGGGTAGCTTGAACATGCCCATCGAGATCCGCATGCCGGCGCTGTCGCCAACGATGACCGAAGGCAATCTCGCCCGCTGGCTGAAGCATGAAGGCGATGCCGTGCATGCCGGCG
>JASIAN010000106.1 GCA_030042035.1 Alphaproteobacteria bacterium
GGGTTTGGCGAGGAGAAGAGCGAAGAGGCGGCTGCCCGCGATGGTGCGCTGCGGGAGATCGCGGCGCGCACCGGCATCGTCATTGCCGGGCCCAATTCGGAAGGCCTCGTCAACCCGCTCGTGCCGCTCGTCGCGACGTTCAGCCCGGTGTTTCACGATCCGAGTCATCCGCTCCTGCCGGTCCAAAGCCGCGCGCGGCCGATCGCCGTCTCCTGCCAATCGGGCGCCTTGACTTATGCCTTTCTGTCGCGCGGCCGCGACCGTCAGCTTCGCTTCACTTATCAGGTCAGCGCCGGCAACCAGACCGTGCTGGAGGCGCACGATTACGTCGATTGGGTGCTGGAGGCCGGCGGCGCCGACATCTTCCTGTGCTATCTCGAAGGCATTCGCGACGCCGCCCGCTTCCGCGCCGTCGCCGACCGGGCGGCGCGCCTGGCCAAGCCACTGATCGTCGCGAAGGTCGGACGCTCCAGCGCCGGGCGCCGCGCCGCCCGATCGCATACCGGCGCCTTGGCGCATGCCGGCGCCGCCGACGATGCGATCTTCCGCCATCACGGCGTCATCCGCGGCGAGGACCTCGACCACATGGTCGATGTCGCGAGCGCCTTTGCCTATTGCAAACCGCCGCGCGGGCCGCGCGTCGCGATCATCACCGGCTCGGGCGGCAGCGCGGTGTGGCTTGCCGACATCCTGTCGGCGCACGGTCTCGAACTGCCGGTGCTGGAAGATGACATCCAGCGCCGCATCATGGCGCTGCTGCCGTCTTACGGCTCGGCGCAGAACCCGATCGACGCGACGGCCCAGGCGATCGGCGAGGTCGGCTACAGGCGGCTCATCGAACTGGTACGTGAATCGGAACGCATCGACACGATCCTGTTGATCGGTTCGCTCGCCAACGAGACGCGCGCCAAGAAGACCGCCGAGGAACTCGCCGGCATCGTCGACGAGACCCGCCAGCCGATCCTTCTATCCACCTATACGACCGCAACGCCCGACGCGATCGCCGCGTTCGCCCGAGCCGGCATCCCGTGCTACACGGCGATGCCGAGTTGCGCGCGGGCGATCCGCGCGCTGGTCGATTATGCCGCCTTCCAGGAGCGACTTGCGCGCCGCGCCGCTGCGCCGCCGCTGCCAATACCGGCGCGCGAGGATGTCGCCCGCGCGCTCGCCGCCTCGGGCTCCGTGTTGACCGAGATCGCGTCGAAACAGCTCCTCGCCCACTATGGCGTGCCGGTGCCGCCGGAGACGCTGGCCGCGAGCTCGGAGGAGGCGGTCGCGGCAGCCGCGAAGATCGCCGGCGCGGTCGCGCTGAAGGTGCAATCGCCAGATATAGTGCACAAGACCGAGGCCGGCGCGGTCATGCTCGGCCTGAGCGGCGCGGCCGCGGTGCGCGAGGGGTATCGCACGGTGCTGGCGCGCGCGACAGACACCCATCCCGGCGCACAGATCGATGGCGTGCTCGTGCAGCAGATGGCGCCGCCCGGCGTCGAGGTGATCCTCGGCGTCCACCGCAATGCCGAATTCGGGCCGCTCGTCATGGTGGGGCTCGGCGGCATTCACGCCGAAGTCTTGCAGGACGCCGCGTTTGCGCCGGTGCCGCTCGGCCGCGACGAGGCGTTCGACCTCATCGGGCAATTGCGCGGCACCGCGATCCTCGACGGCGTGCGCGGCGCGAAGCCGGCCGACAAGGAGGCGCTCGCCGATTTGATCGTCGCGCTGTCGCGTTTCGCCGCCGATCACGCCGACCTGATCGAAGAGATCGATCTCAACCCGGTCATCGTCCATTCCGCCGGCGCGGGCCTCTCGGTCGTCGATGCACTGATCATCAAACGCCGATGAAAAAGCCTCCCTTCAGCGTCATGGCCGGACTTGATCCGGGCATCCACGAAAGCGAGGGTCTGTTCAGATGTGTGGATGGCCGGGTCAAGCCCGGCCATGATGGACGGGCTTAGGAGGAAATGAGATGGCAGACTATTCCGGGTTCAAGGAAATCCGCGTCGGCATCGATGGCCTCGTGGCAACCGTCGAGATGCGGCGGCCGCCGCACAATTTCTTTGACGCGGCACTGATCGCCGAGATCGGGGACGCCTTCGACCGTCTCGATGCGGACGCCTCGGTGCGCACGCTCGTGCTGGCGGCCGAAGGGCGCTCGTTCTGCGCTGGGGCGGATTTTTCGTCGCGCATGGATACTGGCACGGTGCAGGAGGCGCGCCGCAGCGGCGCCGGCCGGCATCTCTATAAGGAGGCGATCCGCCTCTTTCGCACGCGGAAGCCGATCGTCGGCGCGATCCACGGCGCCGCAATCGGCGGCGGCCTCGGCCTCGCGCTCGTGCCGGATTTCCGCGTGACCTGCACCGAGGCGCGGTTCAGCGCCAATTTCAACCGGCTCGGTTTTCATCCGGGTTTCGGCCTGACCGCGACGCTGCCGCGGCTCGTCGGCGCGCAGCAGGCGGCGCTGCTCTTCTACACGGGCCGGCGCATTCCGGGCGACGAAGCGGTGCGCATCGGCCTCGCCGATCTGCTTGTGAAACAGGAAGAGGTGCGCAGCGCGGCGCAGGCCTTGGCGCTCGAAATCGCACAATCCTCGCCGCTTGCCGTCTTGTCGACGCGCGAGACGCTGCGCCGCGGGCTGTGCGACGCGATCGAGGCGGCGACCGAGCGCGAGCTCGTCGAACAGGACTGGCTGCGCCGCACCGAGGATTTCAGCGAAGGCATCAAGGCCTATGCCGAGCGCCGCCTGCCCGATTTCAAGGGCCGCTGAGGCGGTTGGTTGCGGCAGGCCCCGAGCCCTTGCGCTGCGGCGGCGCGTACATCGGACGGCGCCGGCGACTCCGGTCGCTCAGCGTTGCGCGTCGCGGCGTTTACTGGCGGCCGGACAGCTCCTTCTGCGCGGTTCCGCATTCGACAATACATCGAACCCCTGGCGCGGCTTGGCGTATCGCTGGATGAGCGGGCATCCGGGCTCGGCGCCTATCCTCCGCGCAACCGAGCGCTGCGGCCGGCATGGTTGGCGGGCGTGTTGGCGGAGCGGTTGTCGCAGATCGTGGCCAGCCGGACCGCCGACGTCGTACTGCTCCAGCGCGAACTGGTCTCGACCCTGCCGACGCTTGAGGGCTGGACGCGCCGGCCGCGCATCGTTGACGTTGACGATTCGATCCACCTGCATCGCGGCGGGCGGGCGGCTCGTCGATTGGCAGAATTGGCTGATCTCGTAATCGTCGGCAACGATTGGCTTGCCGAGATCTGGCGATGCTGGAACCGGCAGGTGGAGATCCTGCCGACAGCGGTTGATACCGAGCGCCATCGGCCGATGCCGCCGCCCGAGCGCCCGACGATCGGCTGGCTCGGCAGTTCCGACAACCTGCGCTATCTTGAGGCGATCGCTCCGGCCCTGGTGCGCGTCGTGACGCGGTTTCCGCTGGTCGAAATCGCCGTCTGCTGCGATCGGCGGCCGCGATTGTCGGGCGTCGCGTATCGCTACGTTCCGTGGTCGCCGGCGGCCGAGGGCAGGTTTCTCTCTTCGATCGGAATTGGCGTCATGCCGCTCGCCGACGGACCATGGGAGCGCGGCAAATGCAGCTTTAAGATGCTGCAGTACATGGCGGCCGGGCGTCCCTGCGTGGTCTCGCCGGTCGGTATGAATGGGGAGCTGTTGCGGCAGGCCGCGTTAGGCTGCCCGGCGACGACGCTCGACGAATGGTCGGAGGCGCTGTCGAGCCTGATTGCAGATCGCGATGCGGCGGAGCGCCTCGGCGCCGCAGGCCGGGCGCTCGCCGTCGCGCGCTACAGTGTTCGCGCGCTCACGCCGCGCCTGGCCGAACTGCTGCGCCGCGTCGTTTGATGCCGCTGAAACAGGCAGTCCTTGCCTTTCTGCGCCACGGCAGGTCGGCAACCCGCTTGATGGGCATCGCGTTGGATCGTCGGCGCGAGCTCGGCATTGCCGGGATCGTCAAGCGGCCGATCGGCCGAACCAGGGCGCCAGGCGCCGCCGCGGCGCCGTCGGGCAGCCCCTTGCCGCCGCGAGGCGCAGCCTTCGATGTGATCTATGCGATCGGATACTGGCCGGGAGAGCCGAAGCGATACCGGGTCTTCAACCCGGCGGAAGCGCTGAGCGCCCGCGGTTATGCCGTCCATGTGATGCCGTTTGACGTAATCGATGACATCCGGCGCCGGCGATGGCAGGCGCAGGCGCTGGTGCTGTTCCGAGCCGAATATGACCGGCTCGTCGGGATCGAGAAGGCGCTGGATTACGCTCGCAGGGGAGGTATGCGCATCGTCTACGATATCGACGATCTGGTGTTCGACCCAAACCTTGCCGACCGCATCGACGCCCTCGGCCGGATGGGGCCGCATCAGCGTCGGCAGTTTCTCGCGGCAATGTCGCGGCGCCGCCGGCTGATGCAGGAATGCGACTTTTTTACCGCGGCCACCGCACCGCTTGCGCGAGCCGCCGCGCTGCTCGGGCGGCCGAGTATCGTAGTTCCGAATGCACTCAACGTTGCTCAGTTGCGCCTCGCCGCCGAAATTGCCGCCTTTCCGCCACCTACGAGCGATGCCGTAAGGATCGGCTATTTCAGCGGCTCGCCCACCCATCAGCGCGATTTTGCGCAATGCGAACTGGCGCTGCTGCAGGTGATGCGGCGGCACCCGGCGGTCCGCTTCCGCCTCGTAGGCCACCTTGACCTTGGCCCATCCTGGCAAGAATTTGGCGAGCGCGTCGAGCGCATCGATCTGCTCCCGCCGCACGCATTGTTGCGATCGATCGCCGAGACCGATGTCAATCTCGCTCCACTCGAACTCGGCAATTCATTTTGCGAAGCGAAAAGCGAACTGAAATTCTTCGAAGCGGCGGCGGTTGGGGTCCCGACGGTCGCGTCGGCGACGGAACCCTTTACGGCCGCGATCGAGGACGGGGTCACCGGGTTTCTCGCCCGTGATCTGTGGCAATGGCATGATGCGCTCGAATTCCTGCTGGCATCGCCGTCGCGCCGCCGGCAAGTCGGCGCTGCGGCGCGCGCGAGCGCACTCTCGCGCTACACCCCCGACAGGCTCGCGCCGCAAATCGCCGCGGCCCTCCAACTGACCCAGAGCGATTGGAAGCCTTCGGGAATATCCACCTCACGAAAGAATCGACCCAAAGAGTGCGCTGTCGGCACCGGCGGCGGCGCTTGACTGCGGTGGCGCGCGCCGCTGCGGCTACCGTCAGGCCGCCTGGATTTCGCTGCGGTCGGTCAACAGCGCGTAAAGCGCGTCGGCGCTGTCGGTGCCGCGCAGCTTCTGGCAGATGGCGCCGTCGCGCAGCAGCCGCGAGATGCGCGCCAAGGCCCGCAAGTGCTCGGCGCCGCCATTGGCCGGGGTGAGCAGGGCAAACACCAGATCGACCGGCTGATCGTCGATCGCCGCAAACGGGATCGGACGTTCCAGCCGCGCGAAGACGCCGACGAGCTGCGGCAGCTCGGCGAGCTTGCCGTGCGGCACCGCAACCCCGTTGCCGATGCCGGTGCTGCCGCAGCGCTCGCGCTCGGCGAGCGCGTCATAGATCGGCCGCTCGGGCAGGCCGGACGCAAGCGCGGCGCGCCGAGCGATTTCCACCAGCGCCTGCTTTTTGCTGCCGACCCGCAGCTGCGCGATGATGCTGCGCGGCGCGAGCAGATCGCCGATCTGGATCATCGAGGCTCCGCCGGCCGCCGCGACGTCTCGGGGTCGATCCAGCCGATGTTGCCGTCGCTGCGGCGGTAGACGAGGTTGAGTTCGCCGTGCGACCGGTTGCGAAACAACAGCGCCGGCGCATCGGCCAAGTCGATCCGCATGACCGCCTCGCCGACCGTCAGGTGCGGCAGTTCGGCGCTCATCTCGGCGATGACGACCGGCGCGCCGCCGTTGCCCGCCGCAGCCGTGTCCGCATCCGCCTCCTCGCTCTCGTCGAATGGCGCCAGCACGAAGGATCGCGCCGTCTCCGCCGTTTCCGCCGCCGCCCGCGCCTTGCCGTGGTAATCGCGCAGGCGGCGCTTGTAGCGGCGCAACTGTTTGGCGAGGCGCTCGGCGGCGGCGTCGAACGCGGCATAATGGCCAGGCGCCGCCGCGCTGCTGTTGACGACCATTCCACGGCCGATGTGCAGCGACACGTCGGCGCGGATCAAATGCGCCTCGCGGCTGAACACGGCGTGCGCTTCGATCGCCGTTTGGAAATATCGTCCCACCAGGGCGTCAAGGGTGGCCTCGACATGGCGGCGCAACGCGTCGCCGACATCGACCTGCTTGCCCGTGACCGTCAGCTGCATGGCTTACACCATCAAGATTCAGATGCGGCGCACAACGGCATGCTGCGGCGCAAGTGGGCATCGTCTGCCCCAGGGTCAAGCCGGGTCGCGTGCCGGTCACAGGGCCAACGTCTTTTCGCGACGGCGTTGCACCGACGACGGGATGCGCATCGCTTCGCGATATTTGGCGACGGTGCGGCGGGCGATATCGACGCCCTCCCGCTGCAGCAGTTCGACAATTTTTTCGTCAGACAGCGTGTCGTCCGACGCTTCGTTGTCGATCATCGAGCGGATGCGAAACCGCACGGCCTCGGCCGAATGCGCCTCGCCGCCCTGCGAGTCTGCGATCGAGGAGCTAAAGAAATATTTCAATTCAAACAGGCCGCGCGGCGTCGCCATGTATTTGTTGGTCGTGACGCGGCTGACCGTGCTCTCGTGCATGCCGATGGCATCGGCGATGTCGCGCAGGATCAGCGGCCGCAACGCCGCGACGCCGCCGTGAAAGAACCCCTCCTGCTGGCGAACAATCTCGGTCGCGACCTTAAGGATCGTCGTGGCGCGCTGGTGCAGCGACTTGACCAGCCAGTTCGCCGCCTGCAGCCGATCGGCCAGATAATCGCGTTCGATCTTGCTGCGCGCGGCGCTGTTGACGCGGGCGAAATAGCGGTTGTTGACAAGAACCCGGGGCAACGTGTCGGCGTTCAGTTCGACGGTCCAGCCGCCCTGTGGCTGCGCCCGCATGATGATGTCGGGGACGACCGGCTGGGCCAGCGGCGGGTCGAAGGCATGACCCGGCCGTGGGTCAAGGGACCTGATCTCGGCGATCATGTCGGCCAGATCCTCGGCGTCGACGCCGCAGACGCGCATCAATGCGCCGGCGTCGCGGGCCGCCAGCAGCGGCAGATTGTCGAGCAGCTTCTGCATCGCCGGATCGAGGCGATTGCGATCGCGCAATTGCAGCGCCAGGCATTCCGCCAGACCGCGCGCGAATACGCCAGGCGGATCGAGCTCCTGCAACCGCATCAGCACGCGTTCGACCCGCGCGACGGAGCAGCCCAGCCGCTCGGCCGCGTCCGTCAACGTACCGGTCAGATAGCCGGCTTCATCGAGCTGGTCGAGCAGATGAACGGCGATAACCCGATCGCCGAGGTCGGGCAGATCGGCGCCGATCTGCTCGAGCAGATGCTCGCGCAGCGTGCGCGGTCTGGCGGCGGCCGACTCGACACCCGATCCCTCGCTGTCGCCGCCGCCGGTGGAGCGTTCCCATGTCCGCGCCTCGCCGCCACGATCGACCGACCCGTCGCCCTCATCGCCGGCGGCTGCTTCCCAGTGATCGGCGGCGTCGCCCGCGATCTCGCCAGGCGCCGCGGTCGGCAACTCCTCCGCAAGCGGCGCCGCGGCGCTCTCCGCGGTCGGGGCTGCCTCGCCGTCGCCCGCCGGCGCATCCTCGCCGTCGCCCGCCGGCGCATCCTCGCCGTCGCGCTCGCCGTGTTCGAGCAACGGGTTCTGTTCGATCTCGGTCGCGACAAACTCCGCCAGTTCAACGTTCGACAGCTGCAGCATCTTGATCGCCTGCTGCAGCTGCGGCGTCATGACGAGCGTCTGGCTCTGCCGCAGATCGAGGCGTTGCGAAAAGCCGGTCCTGCTGTGCACGTAGAACTCCGTTGCGACCGGCTTATAGGCTGAATCTTTCGCCCAGGTAAACGCGGCGCACTTCCGCGTCGGAAACGATCTCTTCGGGCCTGCCCTCCATCAGGACACGCCCGTCGTGCAGGATGTAAGCGCGATCGACGATCCTCAGCGTGTCGCGCACATTGTGATCGGTGATCAGCACGCCGATGCCGCGGTCTTTCAGGTGCGCCACCAGATCGCGGATGTCGCCGACCGCAATCGGATCAATACCGGCGAGCGGCTCGTCCAGCAGGATGAATTTCGGCGTCGTCGCCAGCGCCCGCGCGATTTCGCAGCGCCGCCGCTCGCCGCCCGACAGCGCCATCGCCGAGGCGCGGCGCAGATGGCTGATCGAGAATTCGGCCAGCAGGTCGTCGAGCCTCGCCTCGCGCGTCTCGGGGTCGGGCTCGGCGACCTCGAGGATCGCACGGATGTTCTGCTCCACCGAGAGCCCGCGGAAGATTGAGGCCTCCTGTGGCAGATAGCCGATGCCGAGGCGGGCGCGGCGATACATCGGCAACTCGGTGATGTCCTGGCCGTCGAGTTCGACGAGACCGGTGTCGGCGGCGATCAAGCCGGTGATGATGTAAAAGCAGGTCGTCTTGCCGGCACCGTTCGGGCCGAGCAGCCCGACGACCTCACCGCGCTGCACCGCTAGATGGACGTTGCGCAGCACCGGACGACGCCTGAAGCTCTTGCCGAGGCCGCGACCGACAAGGCCGCGATTGTCGGTAACAAGCCGCGGCCCGCGCGGCGGCAACCGCACCTCGTCCGGCGCCTGCGTGAGCCACGCGGGGCCGGCATAACGGGGCGGCGGCGTCCGGTGGCGACTCATCGCGTCGACGGGGCTGCCGGCCGCCGTGTTGCGGCAGTCGGATGCGCGGGTCCGCCGGCATGCTGCTCGTCGCGCACGAACAAGCCCTCGACGCGGCGGTGGCCAGGCGCGCCGCCCGGCAGCATGCGCGCGACGTTACGATTGAGGTCCATGACGCCGCGCTGGCCGGTGATGACGTCCTTGCCGCGCTCGATGACGACATTGCCGATCAGCGTCGCAATGCCGGTATCCTCGTTGTAGACGCCGAATTCGCCGCGCCCGGTATCGATACCGTTGCTGATGACGACATGGCCCTGCGCATCGATCCGGCTGATCTTTGAGGCATTCGGATCGGTGACGCCGCCATTCGCCGCGACCGGCGTCACAGCGGGCCTGACGCCCTCATGCCCAGTTTTGCCGGCCGCGCCGGCCGTAGCCGCTTTGCGCAGGTAGGCCGTCAGGATATCGGCCTTGACCGTGCGGCCGTTGCGGATTGCGACCGCATCGCCGCGCGCCACCGCGATGTTCTTGGCGTCGTACCATTCGAAACTGTCGCGTGCCGTGACGACATCGGTCGGTGTCGTCAGCTTCAGGTGCTTGCCGGTCACAACCGCAATCCCCTGATCGACATCATAGACCGCGTGGTCCCCGATGGCCGTATCGGCGCCCCGTTGCAGCACGACATGGCCCTCGGCATCGACCCGGTAAATCTCGGTCTTGCCGCCAACATTGCCGCCGCTTTTGACGTCGCGGTAATGCGCGATCAGCGTGTCGGCGTGCACCTCGCTCGGGCCGCGGATCGCGACGGCGTTGCCGCGCGCGATATAGACATGCGCGTTCTGGTCCCACTCGATCCCCGAATCGGCGTGAATCTGGACTGGCTGATTGGCGACGGCCGGGGACGGCGCCGGCGCCTGTGCCCCGGCGGGCGAGGCGAGGAGCAGCGAGAGCAGGGTCAGAGCAGCGCCAAGCCGGCCCGCTGCCCTGCCGCCATGTCCAATCGAGCTGTGGGGCTGGCGCATTGCGATCGAGCGCCTACCTCCGCGCCTATCCGCCCGGCCGACGGCGGCGAACCGCCGCGTAGCGTCGCGCATGATGACCGGCCGCGCGGGCAATCGCATGCCGCCGCGCCGGTCGCGCCGCCGCCAGCAGCGGCCTCGCCTCGGCATCAGTTTGCCGCGCCGCCGCGGCCACCGATGCCGGCAAGCCGGCGGGCGGCTTCGTCGCCGCGACCGGCTTGGCGCTCCGCAGCAGCAGATCGGAGCGCCCGGTGAACAGGATGCGGTCACCCTTGTCGAAGATGCGAAAGCCTTGCGCGGTCACATCGCCGGAGGGGCCATGCCCCGTCACCGGCTGATGGCCCTCCGCCTGGTTGCTCGCCGCGTCGACCCGTGCCGATTGCGTCACGAACCTTGTGCCGTTCTGGTGGACGACCGTGACGCGGCCGAACAGGTCAAGCACCTGCGTCTGGCTTTGGTAAATCGCGGTGTTGGCGGTTATGACGATATTGGCGCCGCTGTGCGTTTTGATGTCGGCGCGCGGCGCCCGCAGCGACATCAGATCCTGGCGGTGCGGTAGCTGGCGGCCGGAGGCGGCGGTGACGACAAACGGGTGGCCGTAGCGGTCGGTCCCGACATAGTGCGGGCGGATCATGTCGAGTTCGCGCGCGTCGCGCAGGTTGATCGCCGGAAAGGCAAACCGCATGCGCTCCCACAGCGGCGCGACGCGCGGCCACATCGCGGTCAGCAGCAAAAGGCCGACGCCGACCGCCGGCAGCAATCGCTTGAGCACGGCGACACGGCGACTGTGGCGGACCTGCGCGGCACCGGCGTCCCGCGCGTCGCCGATCCGCCGGACAGCCGGGCGTAGCGCCGGTTCGGGGATGCTGACCATTACGCGACCCCGGCGCGCACGCAGTCGTGCATGTGCACAAAGCCGGTCGGCCGGTCGGCGTCATCGACGACAAACAGCGAGGTGGTCGGCGGCGCGCGCCCGGTCATCAGCGCGAGCGCCTCGCCGGCCGGCCGGTTGGCCGCGATCGTCTTCGGGCTGGGGTGCATGACCTCGGCGACTCGCCGCGCCAGGAGACCGCTGTCCATATGCCGGCGCAGGTCGCCGTCGGTAATGACGCCGACCAGCCGGCCGCCGTCGTCGACGACGCCAACGCAGCCAAAGCTTTTTTCGGTCATGACGAGGATCGCCTCCGACATCGGCGTCGTCGGCGCAACCAGCGGTACGGCCGCGCCCGAATGCATGATGTCGGCGACCCGCAGCAGCTTGCGGCCCAGCTTGCCTCCCGGGTGGAACAGCCGGAAATCTGCCGGCGAGAAACCTTTGCGCTCCAACAGCGCCAGCGCGAGCGCATCTCCCAAGGCCATCATGACCGTCGTCGACGTGGTCGGCGCCAGCCCCATTGGGCAGGCCTCGGCAGCCGGCGGCAGCAGCAGCACGACATCGGCCGCCCCCGCGAGCGTCGAGGCGCGCCCGGCGGTGATGGCGATCAGCGGGATTTTGAAACGGCGGGAATAGCCGATGATCGCCGCCAACTCGCCGCTCTCGCCGGAATTTGACAGCGCCAGCACGACGTCCTCGACGCCGATCATGCCGAGATCGCCGTGGCTCGCTTCGGCCGGGTGGACGAACAGCGCTGGTGTCCCGGTGGAGGCGAGGGTCGCCGCGATTTTGCGCGCGACATGCCCGCTTTTGCCGATCCCGGTTACAATCACCCGGCCCTTCGCCGCCGCGCAAAGGTCGAGCGCGGCGCCGAACGTGCCGTTCAGCCCGCGCGCCAACTGTTCCAATCCGTCGATCTCGGCGCGAATCACGCGGCGACCGACGGCCAAATCCTCGCCGAGAGCGGCCGGCGGATGCGTCGTCGTGCCGTCAAGCAAAACGGCAGCCGAGTGTTCCGCCAATCCCACCCCCTTGATCAAGCGTCAGCCGCCGCGCGGCGCGCCGGCTGACGGCGAACCAGAATGTCCCGTCAATGGACAAAGATGTCCTGTTCGGCCCAGCCCGCCAAGTCGAGCCGGGCGCGGACGGGCAGAAATTCGAAGCAGGCTTGCGCCAGATCGTCGCGCCGCTCGCGCGCCAGCATCGCATCGAGCCGGGAGCGCAACGCGTGCAGGTGCAGCACATCGGCGGCGGCATAGCGTAGCTGCTCCTCGCTGAGCGACGGCGCGCCCCAATCCGAACTCTGCTGCTCCTTCTTCAAGTCGATGCCCAGCAGATCCTTGCACAAATCCCGCAGGCCGTGCCTGTCGGTGAAGGTGCGGGCCAAGCGCGAGGCGATCTTTGTGCAGTAGAGCGGCTGCGGCATGACCGCGAGATAGTGGTACAGCATTGCGATGTCGAAGCGGGCGAAGTGAAACAGCTTGGTGACCGTTCGATCGGCCAGCAGCCGCTTCAGGTTCGGTGCGGCGTAGCAGCCGGCGGGGAACTGTACCAGATGGGCGTCACCATCGCCGCGCGACAATTGCACGAGGCAAAGCCGGTCGCGATGCGGGTTGAGGCCCATGGCCTCGGTGTCGATCGCCACCGCGTCCCCGAACAGCAGCCCATCCGGCAGGTCGCCCTGATGGAGATGGTAGGTCATCGTTCCGGTGGTCTCGCCGATGCTGCCGCGCCGAACCGGGAGAATATCCACCCCGGAAGGCGGCGCGTCAATTCAGGCCCGGCCGCGCGCGCCGAGGCCGGGCGGCTGCTCCGGCGCGCGCAGCCGATCGAGGCTCCAGGTGCCGCCGCCGGCCACAAACAGGTAAAGGAAAATAAAACAGTAAAACACCGCCGACTCGCCGCGGTTCTGCAACGGGAAAAACCCGTGCGGCGCATGCGCGATGAAATAGGCGAAGGCCATCTCGCCGGCCAAGATGAACGCGACCGGCCGGGTGAAGAGGCCCAGCACGGTCAGGATGCCGCCGACGATTTCGAGGATTCCCGCCAGCCCCGGCGCCAGCGTGAACAGCACGAAAGGATGATGCGGCGAGGCGCTCGGCGGAAAACCGAGCAGCTTGTTTAGCCCGTGCTCAAGAAACAAGAGCCCGACGACAATCCGTAGCACGCTTAATATCCGTGGCTCCCAGGCGAGCCGCAGTTCCGCCCCATCGGCCATCGCACTCTCCGCGATCATCCGCCCCGCGCGGCGCGCCATCCGGTCGCGGTGCACAGGCGCGGTTGCTGCTGGAAAAGCTGGTGGTGCGCCCGAGTGGAGTCGAACCACCACTCCTTTCGGAACACGGACCTGAACCGTGCGCGTCTGCCAATTCCGCCACGGGCGCCCACACGGATTCGGCGGTATCTTCTCCAGCGACTCCGGACCGCGGGAGATAAGCCCGTGCCGCGGCCTTGTCAACGCCGGCGCCGACGTTGTGCCAAAGCGTATTCTCGCATCCGCCGCGATGAGCGGCAACCTCAGGCAAAGGGTAGGGCGGTGAGCGACGACGATCCGTTCATCTGGCTGGAAGAGATCGCGGGCGAGGCGGCGCTCGGATGGGTGCGCCGGGAGAACGCCCGCAGCCTTGCCGCGCTCGAGAGCGATCCGCGCTACGCCGCGTTCCACCGCGAGGCGCTCGCCATCGTCACGGCATCCGACCGCATCCCGTACGCCCGGTTTCTCGGTGCCGACCTCGCGAATTTCTGGCAGGACGCGACGCATGTCCGCGGCCTTTGGCGGGCGACGAACCTCACCTCGTTCCGCGCCGTCGACCCCCAATGGCGCACGCTCCTCGACATTGACGCGCTGTCCGCCGCCGAGGGGCGCAACTGGGTCTTCCATGGCGCCGCGGTGCTGCCGCCCGAGGATCGCCGCGCCCTCATCAGCCTATCGGACGGCGGCAAGGACGCCGACGAAACACGCGAATTCGATATTGCCGCCGCGCAATTTGTCGCTGGCGGGTTCAGTCTGCCCGAGGGCAAGCAGAGCGCAACCTGGCTCGACGCCGACACGTTGCTCGTCGCGCGCGATTGGGGGCCGGGCACGATGACCGCCTCGGGGTACCCGTTCATCCTGAAGCGCTGGCGGCGTGGCGCGGCGCTGGCCGCGGCGGAAGAGCTGTATGCCGGCATGGCCGATGATGTCAGCGTCGGCGCGAGCGTGCTGCGCGATCCCGATGGTGCAGTTCGCGGCATCCTCGTCAACCGCCAGGTCGACTTCTTTCACAGTGAGTACTTCCTGCTGACGCCGCAGCGTCCGGTGCGCGTTTCGCTGCCGGGGCGCGCATCGTTCCGCGGATTTGTCAGCGGCCGCCTCATTTTTTCGCTCGAAGAGGCCTGGCGGTATTTTGCGGCTGGCGCGCTCGTCTCGCTCGATCTCGCCGCCTGCCTCGCCGATCCCGACGTGGCCGCAGTGCAGCTGATCGTGGCGCCGGGGCCGCGCGAGGCGATCGAGGCGGTTGCGGCGACCCGCGGCCGCCTTATCGTGACGATCTACCGCAATGTGCGCGGCAGCGCCGTGTCGTACCGGCATGAGACAGGGCGCTGGCTCGCGACGCCGTTGCCCTTGCCGGATCAGGCCTCGGTCAGCGTCGTCGCGGCCAACGATCGCGACGACCGCGTCTTTCTCGACATCGCCGGCTTTACGACGCCGAACGCGCTCTATCTCGCCGACGCCGCGGCCGCGACGGCCGAGCCGGTCAAATCGCTGCCGCCGCGGTTCGCTGCCGCCGATTGCCGCGTCGAGCAATTCGAGGCGACGTCAAAGGATGGGACAGCGGTGCCGTATTTCGTCATGCGGCCGACATCGCTGCGCTTTGACGGTTCGGCACCGACGCTCGTCTACGGCTATGGCGGGTTTCAGGTGTCGCTGTTCCCGTCTTATGCCGCGGTCGCCGGCAAATTGTGGGTCGCGCGGGGCGGCGTGTACGTGGTCGCCAATATCCGCGGCGGCGGCGAGTTTGGTCCCGCCTGGCACGAGGCGGCGCTGCAGCGCCATCGCCAGCGCGCGTTTGACGATTTCATCGCGGTCGCCGAGGATTTGATCCGCCGCGGCGTCACCAGCCCGCGCCGGCTCGGCATCATGGGCGGGTCGAACGGCGGGCTGCTGATGGGCGCGATGCTGGTGCAGCGGCCGGATTTGTTCCGCGCCATCGTGATCCAGGTGCCGCTGCTCGACATGCTGCGCTACCACAAGCTCCTGGCCGGGGCGTCATGGATCGCCGAATACGGCGACCCCGAGACGCCCGGCGACGCCGAGTTCCTGCGCCATATCTCGCCTTATCACAATCTGCGGCCGGGGGTCGGCTATCCCGAGCCGCTGTTCCTGACCTCGACAGCAGACGATCGCGTCCATCCCGGACACGCGCGCAAAATGGCCGCGAAGATGGCGGCGATGGGACTCTCCTTTCTCTATTACGAGAACATCGAGGGCGGCCATTCCGCGGCCGCGACGCTGCAGGAGCGGGCGCGCCGATATGCGCTCGAATTCACCTACCTGGCGCAAAAGCTGATGGATTGACCAGCCGCCCCCCGGTAAGCTGCGGCAAGCATTACGAACGCCGTTCAACTCTCGTAGAGGGCGACCCGATGATCCACAAATTCGCCACCGTCTACGCCGGCCATGTCGATTTCCCCGATTACGGCCAGAACGCGACGCCGGCCAACGAGCGGCATTTCTCGAACGAGCATCTCGCCGGCGTCTACGACAAGATGGAGACGATCGCCAAGACGATGGACCGGCTCGGCTTCGACACGTTGTGGATGGCCGAGCACCATTTCCAGCGCGAAGGCTACGAGGTCCTGCCCAATATCCTGATGTGCGCCGTGCATCTGGCGCATGTGACAAAGCGGCTGAAGATCGGCTGCGGCTTCAACATCACGCCGATGTGGCATCCCTTACGTCTCGCCGAGGATTTCGCGACCGCCGACATCCTGACGAAGGGCCGCACGATCTTCGGCGTCGGGCGCGGCTACCACAGCCGTGAAGTCGAAACCTTCGGCGCGCCGATCCTCGACCAGAACGCCAACCGCGAGCTCTTCGAGGAGCAGGTCGAGATCCTGTTCAAGGCGTTCAACAATGAGAGCTTTTCCCACCAGGGCAAGCACTACACGCTGCCGCCGGAGGTGCCGTATCGCGGCTATCAGCTGAAGGAGTTGACGCTGGTGCCGCGCCCCGTCAACCGCCCGGTCGAATGCTGGCAGCCGATCGTCAGCGCCAGCCCGCGCGGCCTCGACTTCATGGTCAAGTACGACATCAAGGGCGCGGTCGGCGGCGGCGCCGCGACGATGCAGGCGGGGCCGATCCAGGCCTATCGCGATGCCGCTGGGCGCGCCGGCAAGAATTGGCAACTCGGCGAGAACCTGATGCTCGGCGTGCACGGCCTCGTCGCACGCACGCGCGAGGAAGCGCTGCGGCGCCTCACGCCGCTCTACGAAGAGCACGTCAAGATGTTCGCGCCCTTGGGGTTTGTGCCCGGCTTGACGCCCGAGCAGATCGCCGCCGTGGCTGGACGCGGCGGCTGGGCGGCGGCCGGCGTGCCGCCAGTCGAGCATTTCATGAAACTCGGCTCCTGGTTTGCCGGGACGCCCGACGATCTCGTCGTGTTCCTCAAAGGGATTGAAGAGAAGTACCCCGGCATGGAGCACATCAATTTCTCGTCGCCGATCTCGACCCCGAAAGAGGTCATGGTGGAGCAGTTCGAGATCATCGCCGCCGAGGTCATGCCGCATTTCGCCGGCGGCGCGGTGCAGGCCGCCGCCGCGAAATAGGCCGCTTCTGCGAGGCCGCCGAAGGCGTCGATGCGGATCGCCTTTATTGGGCAATGCTCGGCAGTATCAGCCGCGGCGGCGTCAACGGGTTGGGCGGCGGTGGCCGCAGCAGCAGCACGAGCAGCATGCCGGCGAGCACGACCCACGCGATGAGCCAGAAGGCGTCGATATAGGCCAGGACGAAGGCCTCCCGCCGCACGAGATCGGCCAACACGCCGGCACCTTGCAACGCGACCGCGCCGATGCCCGTCGGGCGCGCGCCGAACGGCGCGCTGAGCTGCGCGGTCGCCTGCTCCGCGGTAGTCGAGCCGGCGACAAGATGCAGGCCGAGCAGGTTGGAATAGGTCTGCTCGCGCGTCCGGACAAAGGTCTGGATCAGCGCGCTGCCCAGTTCGGCGCCGAGGAGCCGCGCGATCTGGATCGTCGTGGCGATCGCCGCCGCCTGCGGCGGCGTGACATTGGCGATCGTGAAGGTGATGACCGCCGTAATCGCCAAGGCGAGCCCGACCGCCTCGATCGCAGCGGACGGGACAAAGTTCGCGCTGATCCAGTCGTGCGTCAGCCCGGTGTCGAGCCAGCTGCCGACGGCGATGACGGCAAAGCCGAGCACCAGCAATAGCCGCGCGTCGATCCGTTTGAGCAACAGTGCGACGAGCGGCACCAGCACGATCTGCGGCAACGCCACCCAATAGAGCGCCTGGCTTATCTGCAAGGCCCGCAAGCCCTGCACGTTCGTCAGGTAATCCGGCAGCACAAACGAGGTCGCTATGGTCCCGAAGGTGAAGACCGATATCAGGATCGCCGGCACCGCGACGGTGCGCTGGACCAGAACGCGCAAATGAATGAGCGGATATTCGGCGCGGCTCTCGTGCACCGCGAAGGCGGCCACGAGGAAGCCGCCCGCCAGCAGCAGGCCGTTGACCGTCCCCGAGTTGAGCCAGTCGAGCCGGTTGCCCTGGTCGAGCCCCGCATAGATCAGCGCAAAGCCGATGCCGGCATAAAGGATGCCGATCCAGTCGGTGCGGTGCCATGCTTCCCAATCGATCGGCCGGCGCGGCATCGCGATCGCCGCGAGCATCGTCATGATCGGGGTCAGCCCAACGTTTTCCCAGAAAATCCACTGCCAGTGCCCGGTGTCGGAGTACCACCCCTCGATCGCGCCGCCGATATTCTGCGAGAACACGAAGCGAAAGGCATAGGCCGCGATGCCCCAGATCCACCATTGCGGCGCGAGGCTCCTGAGGATGAAGCCGAGCGCCGCCGGGATGAAGGCGCCGACCGCAAGGCCGCGGACAAACTGCACGAGGATTAGCGTGTCGTAATCGTGCAGAAAGGGCGGCAGGATCGACAGCGCGGCAAAAACTGTCCCGGTCCACAGCAAGACGCGCCTGGTGCTGAGCACCGTGCTCATCCAGGCCGCAGCCGGTGTCACAAGCATCTGCGCCGCAAAGAACACGGTCGCAACCCACGATCCCGCATCGAAACCGAGGCCCAGGCCGCCGCGGATGTCGGCCAGCCCGAACGTTGTGATGCGGGCATTGAGGGTCGAGATGATGGCCGCGAAGATGACCGCGACGCAGCCCAAGAGCGGCCGCTCGCAGCGGCCGTGCAGCGCGAACGGCAGCGCCGTCGCGGCGGCGATGCCGGCCGCGATCGTCATCGCTTATCCGGCGTGCTGTCGGTCAGGATCGTCGCGGTAACCGACATCCCCGGCCGCAAGCGGCCGAGCAGCGGATCGCCGGGGGCGAGCCGCAACTTCACCGGGATGCGCTGGACGACCTTGGTGAAGTTTCCGGTCGCGTTGTCGGGCGGCAGGAGGCTGAACTGGGCACCGCTGGCCGGGGCGATGCTGTCGACATGCGCAGCAAGGACAACGCCCGGAAACGTGTCGACCCGGATCTCGGCCTTCTGGCCCACCGCCACATGCGTCAGCTGGGTTTCCCGGTAGTTGGCGACAACCCATACATTGCTCAGCGGAACGACCGAGATCACCTCGGTTCCGGCATGCACATATTGGCCGTTCTGCACACCGCGCTGGCTGACTTCGCCATCGACCGGAGCGACGATGCGGGTATAGCCGAGGCTGATCTGCGCCAGATCGAGCGCCGCTTGTTTTGCCTTGAGATCGGCCCGCAGCTCCGATTCCTCGGTATCGAGCACCGCCTGCTGGCTGCGCTGCGCCGCGAGCGAGTCCTGGTCGCGCCGCAGCGTTGCGGCAAAACGCTGCGCTGCGGCATCCGCCTGCTCGACCTTCTGCGGCGTCCCGAAGCTCGTCGCGAGCAGCGCCCGCTGGCGCGCCGCTTCGTCGCGCGTGCGCACGACATCGGCTTCGGTCGCGGTGATGGCGGCGCCGGCGGCGGCAACGTCCGCCTTTTGCGCCGCCTTGCGCGCCTTGATGTTGGCGATCGCCGCCTCGGCCTGGGCCAGCGCCGCCGCGGCCTGCGCGACGCGCGCCTTGTAGTCGGCGTCGTCGATCTCGACCAGGAGCCGGCCCTTCTTCACCTGCTGGAAGTCATTGACTGCGACGCGGCGAATATCGCCGTCGACCTGCGCGCTGAGCGGCGTGATGTCGGCGTGGACATAGGCGTCGTCGGTGACTTCCCGGCTACTGTCGCCGACCCAGCGGTTCCACTGGGTTGTGAACAGCGCGACGATGACGGCGGCGACCGCCAAAATGGCCAGCCGCAGCACCATTTCACGCCAACGGTGCGAGCGGCGCGGCAGCGCTGTGTCAGGCTGTGGAGCTGGATCGGGCACGCCGGCCCCCATTCCCGAGCGCGGGCGAGGGGCCCGCATCACAGGCAGGGGATTATGGGACCGCCGCCACGGCGCGGCAACCGCGTGTCGCCGCCGGTTACTGTGCCGCCAGCGCCGGCGCGACTTCGCCGATCGCGAGCCCCAATGGGCTGGCGCCGACCTGCACGCTCGCGCCGTCGGGGATGCGGCCTTCGAGGATTTGCTGCGCCAGCGGGTTCTGCAACTCGCGTTGGATCACGCGTTTCAAAGGCCGCGCGCCGTAGACCGGGTCGTAGCCCTTGTCAGCAAGCCAGGCCTCGGCGGCGCCGTCGAGGTCGAGCACGATCTTGCGATCGGCCAGGAGCTTCTTCAGCCGTTGCAGCTGGATTTCGACGATGCCCTTCATGTCGTCGCGCGACAGCCGGTGGAACAAGAGGATTTCGTCGAGCCGGTTCAGAAACTCGGGCCGGAACGCGGCGCGCACCGCGCCCATGACGGCCGGCCGCGCGTGCTCGATATCGGCGCCGTCCGGCAGGCTCGCCAAGGCTTCGCTGCCGAGGTTCGAGGTCAACACGATGAGCGTGTTGCGAAAATCGACCGTGCGCCCCTGGCCGTCGGTCAGCCGCCCGTCATCGAGCACCTGCAGCAACACGTTGAAGACATCGGGGTGGGCCTTTTCGATTTCGTCGAACAGGATCACCTGGTACGGCCGCCGCCGCACCGCCTCGGTCAACGAGCCGCCCTCCTCATAGCCGACGTAACCCGGCGGCGCGCCGATCAGCCGCGCGACCGAATGCTTCTCCATGTATTCCGACATGTCGATGCGGATGAGCGCCTGCTCGTCGTCGAACAGGAATTCGGCGAGCGCCTTCGTCAATTCGGTCTTGCCAACGCCGGTCGGCCCCAAAAACAGGAACGAGCCGATCGGCCGATTGGGGTCCTGCAAGCCGGCGCGGGCGCGGCGGATCGCGTTTGACACGGCGACGACCGCCTCCTCCTGCCCAACCACGCGGCGGCGCAGGTTTTCCTCCATGTGCAAGAGCTTCGCGCGCTCGCCTTCGAGCATCTTGTCGACCGGGATGCCGGTCCAGCGCGACACGACCTGCGCGATGTGTTCGGGCGTCACGGCCTCTTCCAGCATGCGCGCCTTCTCGGCGCCCTCCGCCTCGTTCAATTGGCGGTCGAGCTGCGGGATGACGCCATAGGTCAATTCGCCGGCGCGGCCCCAGTCGCCCCTGCGCTGCGCCTGCTCCAATTCGGCGCGCGCCTGGTCGAGCTGCTCCTTCAATTTCTGCGCGTCGGCCAATTTCGATTTCTCGGCCTGCCATTCGGCGGTCAGCGTCGCCGATTCCTGCTCGAGGTCCTGCAATTCCTTTTCGAGCTTGCTGAGGCGCTCCTGCGAGGCCGGGTCGTGCTCCTTTTTCAGGGCCTCGCGCTCGATCTTCAATTGCACGATGCGGCGGTCGAGTTCGTCGATCTCTTCGGGCTTCGAATCGACCTCCATCCTGAGCCGCGCCGCCGCCTCGTCCATCAGGTCGATCGCCTTGTCGGGCAGGAAACGGTCGGTGATGTAGCGATTGGAAAGGGTGGCCGCCGCGACGAGCGCGCTGTCGGTGATGCGCACGCCGTGGTGCACCTCGTATTTTTCCTTGATGCCGCGGAGGATCGAGATCGTGTCCTCGACCGACGGCTCGTTGACAAACACCGGCTGGAAGCGCCGCGCCAAGGCCGCGTCCTTCTCGACGTGCTTCCTGTATTCGTCCAACGTCGTCGCGCCGACGCAGTGCAATTCGCCGCGCGCCAGCGCCGGCTTCAGCATGTTGGAAGCGTCCATCGACCCTTCCGCTCGGCCGGCGCCGACCAGCGTGTGCAATTCATCGATGAAGACGATGATGTCGCCTGCGGCGGCGGTGATTTCCTGGAGCACGGCCTTCAGCCGCTCCTCGAACTCGCCGCGGTATTTCGACCCGGCGACCATCGCGCCGAGGTCCAATGCCAGGAGGCGCTTCTCTTTGAGGCTCTCCGGCACATCGCCGTTGACGATGCGCAAGGCGAGGCCTTCGACGATCGCGGTCTTGCCGACGCCCGGCTCGCCGATCAGCACAGGATTGTTTTTCGTGCGCCGCGACAATACCTGGATCGTCCGGCGGATTTCCTCATCGCGGCCGATGACCGGATCGAGTTTTCCCTCGCGCGCCTGCTCGGTCAGGTCGCGCGCGTATTTTTTGAGCGCGTCATAGCCTTCTTCGGCCGACGCCGACTCGGCCTTGCGGCCCTTCCTGATCTGTTCGATCGCGGCGTTGAGCTTTTGTGGCGTGACGCCGGCGGCGGCCAGCGCCTTCGCTGTCGCAGTCTCCTTCGCCAGGGCCAGCGCCAAGAGCAGCCGCTCGACCGTCACATAGCTGTCGCCGGCCTTCTCGGCGACCTGCTCGGCCTGATCGAAGACGCGCGCCAGTTCCGGGCTCATATAGACCTGCCCGGCGCCGCTGCCCTCGACCCGCGGCTGTCTGGCAAGTTCTGCCTCGACGGCGGCCAATACTGCTTTCGGGTCGCCGCCGGCGGCGCGGATCAGATTGGCACAGAGGCCTTCCTTGTCTTCCAAGAGCACCTTCGCCAGGTGCTCCGGCAACAGGCGCTGATGGCCGCTGCGCAATGCCATGCCCTGCGCCGACTGGATGAAGCCCTTCGAGCGCTCGGTATATTTTTCGAGATCCATGCGTCGCACCCCTGAGTGAACCGGCCGCAGCACCCCTCTTCGAGGCAGCCACCACAGCCCTTCGGCCGGCTATATGGTGTTGCCCCCGCGCCACAGCAATGCAGCCCGGATATGCTTCCCTCGCAGTCGTCTCCCCCTCACCCGTCCTCGGCTCTGCCTCGGACTCCCTCTCCCTCCTCGGGCTTGACCCGGGGATCACGGGGAGAGGGCTGGGGTGAGGG
>JASIAN010000107.1 GCA_030042035.1 Alphaproteobacteria bacterium
CATGCTGTAATATTTCGAGAACGAGTTGACGACGATCGCGTTGCGACCGAAGGCGCGCGCTGTCTCGGCCGCAATCCCGTACGTAATGCCGTGGTAGATTTCGTCGGACACGAGGCGGATGCCGAATTCGTCGCACCACTGATAGAGCCGCGCCAGTTCGGCGGGCGCGATCATCGCACCGGTCGGGTTGGCCGGGCTCGCGATGATGAGGCCGGCCAGATCACCCGCTTCTGCCAAGAGTTCCGGGGTGGGCTGGTAATGCGCATTCTCGCCGACTTCGATCAGCACGGGTTCGAGGCCGAGCGCAGCGAGGATGTTGCGGTAGGCGGGGTAGCCGGGCGCCGCCAGCGCCACCCGGTCCCCGGCCTCAAACGCCGCGAGAAACGCCAGCTGAAACGCCGCCGATGACCCCGTCGTCACGACGATCTCGGCGGGATCGACGGCAACACCGTATTGCGCGCAGTAGTGTCCGGCGATTGCCTCGCGCAGCGTGGCGATGCCGAGCGCATCGGTATAGCCGATGCGATCTGCCGCGAAGGCGGCGCGCGCGGCATCGAGCACTGCCTGCGGCGCCGGCGTGCCGGGCTGGCCGAGTTCGAGATGGACGACGCGCTGCCCGCTAGCCTCGCGCGCCAGCGCCTCGCGCAGCACATCCATCGCGATGAACGGCGGGACGAGCCCGCGGCTGGAGGGGCGGAATGGCATGCCCGCATCTATGCACGGCTCGCAGAGTTGTTGCCAGCGCCAAGCGGCATTGGCTATGACCGATTGTTACCGCTCGGTGAGAACCACTTGATCGTCATCACCGGGCTTGTCCCCGTGATCCCCGTGGATGGCCGGCACAAGGCCGGCCATAACGAATTTTAGGGAAACCGCCGCATGTTGGACGAAAGAACGCCCGTTCGCCTTATTGGGATGTCGGGAAGCCTGCGCGCCGGCTCCTATTCCAATGCGGTGCTGGCGACGCTGCGCGAGCGCTTCGCGGGCCGCGCCGACATCATGCTCTACGATCTCGCGCCGATCCCGCTCTACAACCAGGATTTTGAGGGCGATAAGCGGCCAGCCGCGGTCAAGGCGATGCTGGCCGACATCGCGGCGGCCGACGGGCTGGTGTTCTGCGCGCCGGAATTCAATCACAGCATCCCGGGCGTCCTGAAAAACGCGATCGACTGGGCGTCGCGCCCGTCGTTCCAGTCGGTGCTGGCGTACAAGCCGGCGGCGGTCATGGCGACCTCGCGCGGGCCGCTGGGCGGCGCGCGCTGCCTCGAGCACCTGAAAGTGGCGCTCGACTCGTGCCTCGTGCGCGTCGCGCTGGCGCGCGAAGTGATCATCACCGCGTGCGAGACGAAAATCCGCGACGGCCGCCTCGTCGACGAGACCTCGCTGATGTTCGCCTGCGGCGCGGTCGAGGCGCTCTTCGGCGAGATCGCCGTGCGACGCCTCGACACTGCGGCGAGAGGCTGAATTATTTAATACCATTAGAATTATTGATGCCGAGCCGCGGCCGCCCTACGAAATTCACCGGCGAGCGCCGCTATCCCAACCGGCTGCGGGAGTTGCGCGCGCGTCTCGGCGTGCCGCAGCAGGCGGTTGCGGCCGAGGCTGGCATCTCTCTTGCCTATTACGGTGCGCTGGAGCGCGGCGACAAGCGGATCAACGCCGATACGGCGCAGCGCCTGCAGCGCGCTCTGCGCTGCGCCGCCGGAGAATTGTTGGCGGGCACGGCGGCCGCCGCAATGGTGCCGCTGCGATTTGCGATCGCCGCCGCGGAATCGGAAGGCCGACCCGCGGCCTTCGACCTGCCGGAACCCTGGGAATGGCTATCGGCGGCTCGGCTTGCCGAGCCGCAGGACTGTTTTGCCGCCGAGATCGCCGATGACAGCGCCAATCTCGATTTTGCCCGCGGCACCGTGCTCTTTATTCGAGCGCTTCCGGCGCTGACCGCGCCGTTGCACCTTGGCGCCCGGGTCGTCGCCCGGTTCCTTCTCGCGGGCGACGGCGTGCGGCCGACCCACGAAATCCTTTACGGCCTTCTGGACCAGAATATCCTCGGTGATCTCGTGCTGATCACGCACAGCCGCAACCGGCTGATCCCGCGCACTGCACTGATCCAGGCGGCGCCGCGCACAGGCGGCGGCCTGGCCGAGGCGCCGCTGGTCTTGCGGCGGCCGGGCGCCACGATCGAATACGAGCCGCGGGCCGGCGATCCCGGCGAGATTCTCGGCCTCGTCGTCTATGCCGCGGGACCGGCATGAGAATGCGCTTGCTTTAATTCTATCGGGAGCATATACAACCGTATTCCTACGGAATGGTCGCGATGCCGGGACGCTCCCTCGACTCGCCGCAGACAGTCCCCGCCCTTGCCGCCCGCCGTCGTGACGCGAGGCCGCGCCAGTCGGCGTTAACTATTTTGTTGCATTGCACTCCCGGCCAATCCGTGTCACGGGCTGCCGGAGACGGCCTCGCCGCGGCGCGCCACAACGAGGCCCAAGCCCATCATGGTGGATCGTTCGTGACCGACGGCAACATCCCCGCCCCATTTCCGCATCGCATCGAGGAACTGGCCGCCCGGCCGGATGCCGCGCGCTGGGCGCGCGATTGCGCCTGGGTACCGGGAACCGGATATTGTCCCGCAAGCGTGTGCAGCGGGGACTGCGCCTTCCGCGACCAGCGCGACGCGGAGGCCGAGTGCGTCCTGCGGGCGCGGCGGCGACGGCGGTAATCTTATCGATCGGCGGCCGGCAGCAGGCGCGCGAGATCCATGAATTTTGCCGGGTTCTGCGGTTCGCCGTTCACGTCGACTTCGTAGATGACATGCGGGCCGGTGCTGCGCCCGGTCGAGCCCTCATAGCCGATCTGGGCGCCCTTTGCGACATGCTCGCCGACCAGCACGGTGTAGCGCGCCAAGTGCCCATAGCGCGAGACGATGCCGTGTCCGTGATCGATCTCGACGATCTTGCCGTAGGCGCCGGACCAGCCGGCGAATGTGATAACGCCCGCTGCCGTGGCGTAAACCGGCGCGCCGTAGGGCGCCGCGAAATCGATCCCGGGATGGAACGCCGATCGGCCGTTGAACGGGTCGCTGCGTTCGCCGAACGGGCTGGTGATGCGGTAGTTGTCCATCGGCGCGCCGACCGGCAGGGACGTGAGCAGGCCCGGCAGAGCGGCCAGCTTCTGCGCGCTGAAATTGCCGTCGGGGACGGCGCCGTCGCGTGGCATCGGCACGAAGGGGCCGCCGAGGCCGGATTGGACGCCGAAATCGGCG
>JASIAN010000108.1 GCA_030042035.1 Alphaproteobacteria bacterium
GACGGCGGCTTCATGTACAACGTGCAGGAACTGTCGACCGCGGCATTGCATGGCATCGACGTGATCGCGATCGTCTTTGCCGACGGCGCCTACGGCAACGTCCGCCGCATGCAGAAACACGATTACGGCAACCGGCTCATCGCAGTTGATCTGCTCAACCCGAATTTCCCGAAAATGGCCGAAAGCTACGGTATCGCCGGCGTCCGCGCGCAAAGCCCCGAACAGTTGCGCCGCGAATTGGCGGCGGCGATCAAGCGGCGCGGCCCTTCCTTGATCGAGGTGCCGGTCGGCGAGATGCCCGATCCCTGGCCGACGCTGATCATGCCGCGTGTCCGCGGCCGCTTGTAGCGCGCTGTCGCGTCGCATCGAATCGCCGTTTCCGGCGGTCACCCTCGAATGGCGGCGCGCATGCGGCCATGCGCATTTCGCCGCCGTCGCGACGGCGCAATCGGCTAAGGTCTTCTCCCAACAATGTGGAGGAGACGCGTGCGGGGGTTTTTTGCCAATCGCTGGTGGGTCGTCGTCGCGACGGTGCTCGGCCTCATTGTCGGGGCCGGGCCGATCAACGTCTTTGCCTTCGGCGTGTTCATCAAGCCGATCACCGCCGAATTGCATATCGGCCGCGGCCTGCTGTCGTCGGGGTTGACGCTGCAGGCCTGCATCGCCGCGGTCGTATCGCCGTTTTTCGGCGCGCTGCTCGATCGCTGGGGCGTCCGTCGGGTCATGATCCCGGGCGTCATCCTCTACGCCCTGTCGGTCGCCTCGTTCATGTTCCTGCGCGCTTCGCCGCTTCTTCTGATGTTTGCGTTTTTCGCCGTCGCCGGCCTCTTGGCGCCGGTGCAGGGGCCGATTCCCTATTCGACCGTGACGGCGCACTGGTTCGACCGCCAGCGTGGCCTGGCGCTGGGCATCGGCATGGCCGGGGTCGGCCTCGGCGTCGCGCTGATGCCGCAACTCGCCGAACGGCTGACGACCCATGTCGGCTGGCGCCTGGCCTATCTCGGGCTGGCGGCCGCGGTCTTGATCTTCGCGCTGATCCCGGTCGCGCTGTTCGTGCGCGAGCCGCCGGGCATGGGAGGCGCCGGCGCCGCGCAGCGCAGCCGCCGCGCCGAGGCGCGCGAGGGGCTGCCGGGGACGCCGCTTGGCGCGGCGGTGCATTCGTGGCTGTTCTGGGGGCTCGGCATCGCATTTCTGTTCGATGTGATGGCGATCAACGGCACGCTGACCCACATCGTCCCGCTCTTGCGCGACCGCGGCCTGCCGCTGCCCGAAGCGGTCGGCGCCTTGTCCGGCGCCGGCATCGCGCTGCTCCTCGGCCGCGCCGGCTCGGGCTGGTGCCTCGACCGTTTCCGCGGCGCCTATGTCGCGATCGGGTTTTTTGTCATGCCGATGATCGGGCTGGCGCTGTTGTCGAGCCGCCTCGGCGGCATTGTGCCGGCGGCGGGCGCCGTGACGCTCGGCCTCGGCATCGGCGCCGAAGTTGACCTGATGGCGTTCTTTGTCAGCCGCTATTTCGGCCTGCGCGACTACGCCAAGATCTACGGTCTCATGTTCGCGCTGTTCGGCGTCGGCACCGGCGTCGGCCCGGCGCTGTCTGGCTTCAGCTTCGACTGGTTCCACTCCTACCTGCCGATCTTCATGGTCTATGAGGCGATGCTGTTCGTCACCTGCGCGATCTTTCTGCGCCTCGGCCCCTATCCTTATCCGGCGCGGCCGGAAGAATTTGGCGCCGCCGCGCTGAAGGCGACGGCATGAGTCGGCTTCCGGTTTCCGATTTGTTTATCTCGTGCCGCGACTAGAATTCGGCGCGCATAAGAGGAATATTTCGCATGACGAACGCCGCGACCTATCATTTTCCCATCCCGACCGCGGAGGAGCTGATCGCGCGGGCGCAAGCCCTCGCCCCGGAAATCCGCGGGCGGGCGGAAGAGACCGAGAAGAACCGCGGCCTCGCGCCGGAGATCGTCGAAAAGATCCGCAAGGCAGAGTTTCTGCGCATCTGTCGGCCAAAGGAATTCGGCGGCTTTGAATACGACGCCGAGGTGGCGCTGACGATCGCGCTGACGATCTCGGCCGCCTGCGCTTCGACCGGCTGGACGATCAACGGCGCGGTGTCAAACGGCATCTCGATGGCGCATTGGCCGATCGAGGCGCAGCGCGAGGTCTGGGGGAACGACGCCGACCCGTTTACGTTCGCGTGTTTCGCGCCGACCGGCACCGCGGTGCCGGTGCCCGGCGGCTACCGGCTCTCGGGCCGCTGGTCGTTTGCCTCGGGCTGCGACATCTCGTCCTGGGGGAAGCTCGGCGCGTTCATCAAGCCGGCGCGGGCCGAGCCGCCCCCAAATGGAGCTTATGACGGCGCGTTCTTTCTGTTGCCGATCGAGGATTGCGAGATCATCGACAACTGGTATGTCTGCGGCCTTGCCGGCACCGGCAGCAAGGACATCGCGGTCAACGATCTGTTCATCCCCGAACACCGGGTGCTGAAGTTTTCCGAGACGCGCGCTGGCACCACCGCGGGCGCCAGGCACCACGGCAACCCGATTTACAAAATTCCGCTGTTGACGCTGGGCGCCTCGATGCTGGCTTCGACCGCGATCGGCGCGGCGAAGGGCGCGCTTGAGGCCTATCTCGACATGACCAGCGGCCGCACAACCCGCGGCGCGTTGGCCGGCGGCGGACTGCGCATGAAGGAATTCGCGACCGTGCAATTGCGCGTCGCCGATGCGGCGGCCTCGGTCGATGCGGCCGAGATGATCCTGCTGACTGGCATCCGCAACGCGCTTGCCAAATTGCGCCGCGGCGAGGAGATCACGGTCGCCGACCGCATCCGTGTCCGGCGCGACCAGGCCTATGCGACGCGGCTTGCGCTGCAGGCGGTCGAGGCGCTGAACGCTTCGACCGGCGGCTATGGCCTCCATCTCGAAAATCCGGTGCAGCGCGCCTGGCGTGACGTCAACGCCGTCGCCCGCCATGTCAGCCTCAACTGGGACGCGGTCGGCACGATGTACGGCCAGCACGTCTTCGGCCTCGAACCGAAAGGGCAATACTGACGGACCGTCGTTGCGAGGAGCGCAGCGACGAAACAATCTCGTCGGGATTGCTTCGCTTGGCTCGCAATGACGCCCAACGGAGGAAAGCGCAATGACGACGATCACCGGCGGGTGTCTGTGCGGCGCGGTGCGCTACACGGCCGAGGCCGACGCGCCGAGCGCGACGGTATGCCATTGCCGGGACTGCCAGAAATTCACCGGCAGCGCCTTTGCCGCGCTGGTGATGGTCCCCAAGGAGGCGCTGACGATCGGCGGTACGCTGAAGACGTTTTCGAGCGTCGGCGGCAGCGGCAAGCCGATCTTGCGCCTCTTCTGCCCGGAATGCGGGTCGTCGATCGCCGAAGAGCCGGGGACGCGGCCCGGCATGGTCATTCTCAACGTCGGCACGTTCGACGATCCGGCTGTCGCGACGCCGGCGCGAGAGATTTTCCGCGATGATGCGCTTTCCTGGGTGCATGTCGCGGGCGATATTCCGCGCTTCGCGAAGCGGCCCGGTTGAGGAGCGGCTGTGCTGGGCTTTTCGGCCCAAAAGCGATAAGGTCAGACGACGGAACCCGAATAGCGGAGGAACGGAGATGGCGGAAATTCTCGGGCTCGGCTGCACTCATTGGCCGACCTTGTGCGGCAAGAATGCGACGCTGACCGACGTGTTCAAGCGCGTCCTCAACGCGCCCAACGTCGATCCGCATTACAAGGACCCGGCCAACTGGCCGGCCGAACTGTTGGCCGAGCTCGGCAATGATGATGGGCGGTCGGCCGCCAATCGCTGCGGCGAGCGCTTCGGCAACGATTTCCGCGCGATCCGCAAAATTCTCGACGATTTCAACCCGGATTTTGTGCTGGTGTGGGGCGACGACCAATACGAGAACTTCAAGGAAGACATCGTCCCGCCGTTCTGCATCCTCGGCTACGACGACAATTTCGAGCTGCAGCCGTGGCACAACGGCAATGGCGGCAGGCCCAACCGCTGGGACGAGCCGGGCGACTGGAAATTGCCGGTGAAAGGCCATCGCGAGGCAGCGAAATACATCGCGACGGGCCTCATCGAGAAGGGCATCGATCTCGCTTATGCCTATAAGCCTTTGCACCATCCGATGGCGCACGCGTTTACGAACACGTTTCTTTATCTCGATTGGGACCGGAAGGGCTTTCCCTATCCGGTCGTGCCGTTCGCGATCAACTGCTACGGCCGCAACCTGATCAAGGCGCATGGCGCCTTCGGCCATCTCTACGACCCGCAGCAGCCTGAGAGCGAGACGGGCGACCCGCCGTCGCCGCAGCCATGGCGCTGCATGGATGTCGGCGCCGCGATTGCCGAGGTACTGGCGAAATCGCCTTATCGCGTCGCGTTGATCGCCTCGTCATCGTGGTCGCACTGTTTCTTGAGCCCGAAAAACGGCTACCTCTGGCCTGACCACGACGGCGACCGCATCCTGTTCAACGCCGTCGAGAAGGCCGACTACGCGACGTGGCGCAAGCGCTCGCTCGCCGACATGGAATTTTCCGGCCAGCACGAGATGCTGAATTGGATGGCGCTCATCGGCGCGATGGAGGCGCTCGATAGGAAGCCGGTCATCCAGGATTACATGGAGACCTACATCCTCGCGTCGGACAAGTGCTTCCTGTCCTTCCCGGCGTAGGTCGATTGTCATTGTGAGGAGCGGAGCGACGAAGCAATCTTGCGCAGGGTCATGGGATTGCGTCGCTTCGCTCGCAATGACGGAGGCACACGACGAAAGGACCGATTGGGCACCGATTGAATAAAAAGCTAGGGATCGGCGCCCAGCATGCGCTCTGTCGTGAGACAGGCAATTTCTATGACTGCCTGGAGCGGTTTCCCGGCGTCCTATTTGATTCGAAACGGCTATATCGTTATTGCAACAAAAGAAGAATATGAGCGCTGCGCTTATTTAAGGCGCCGTCCGGATCAAGTCCGGGCATGACGGCGCGGAGCCGGCCCGCTACGCCGGCGCCGGGCTCTTGCTCATTTGTCGGACCATTCTGGTACCGAGGCCTAGCGCACGGCCAAGCGCATCAAGCCGGCGCTGCACCGCTTCGCCGGTGAACAGGCTGCCGGCGGATGGCAGGTCGAGCAGCAGGCTCTGCTCGTCGCGCCGCAGCCGCACTTGTTCCAACAGCTCCAGCGCGCCGCCGGTCAGCGTGTAGGCAAGCCGCAGCGCCAGCCCCAAGGCGCGCGCCGCGGCGGCTGCCCCTGGCTCGAACAGCAGCTGGGTGGGTTCCGTGACCGGATCGTCGCCCGCGCCGCCGTAACGCGCATGCAGGGCGGCGGCGATGAACACGCGTTCGGCGTGGTCGAGTTGGGCTAGCGGCATCGTCAGGCTACGGGCGAAGGCATGGCTGGCGCGGTAATCGGGATGCTCGGTCCAGGCGATGTCGCTGAGCCAGCAGGCAGCGCGGTGCAGCCGCCGCCGGTCGGGGTCGAGCTCCGGAAACACCGGCGCGATCCAGCGCTGCAGCCGCTCGCCGTCGGCGCCGCGCCAGCGGCTTTGCGTTTCGGCGATGCCGATGCAGGCGTCGAGCAGCGGGTCGCCGGGCGCATCGCGCGGCAACAGGCCGAATGCATAGCCCTCGCGCAGCCCGAAGGCCGAAAACACGATGCGCTCGGGCCGGCCGGCGGCGAGCAGCCGCCGCAGCACAAAGGCGGCGAGCGGTACGACGTCGAGCCGCCGCCGGCTGATCGCGGTAATGCGTTCGAGCGAGCGGCGCGATTGGCCGGCAACGATATCGAGGAATTCCTCCGCCGCGCGGCGCGCGACCGTGTATTCGTGGATGATGTGAAGCGGATATCGCGTCTGCTCCATGTGCAGCCGGGCGATCGCCCGCCAGGCGCCGCCGACCAGGTAGAGCGTACGGCCCGCCGCCTCGCGCAGAACTGGAGCGCCGACGAGCGTGCGGTCCACCAGCTCGGCCAGCGCCCTCTTGTTGTCGATAAATTCGGCGAGGCGCAGCGGGCCGAGCGGCAGCGTGAGACCGGCGCCGATCGGCACCGATGCCGTTGCATCGACCCGCACCAGTTCGACGCTGCCGCCGCCGAGATCGCCGACGACCCCGTCGGCGGCGCGAATGCCGGCGAGCACCCCGGCCGCGGACAGCCGCGCCTCCTCGTCGCCGGCGATGATGCGCAGCGGCAGCCCGCACTCGCGTTCCGCGAGTGCGGCAAAAGCGTGGCCGTCTTCTGCGTCGCGCACCGCCGCGGTCGCGATGATCGCGAGATGATCGACCTCGAGCGCGCGGGCCAGCGCGACGAAACGCTGCAGATTGGCGAGCGCCAGCTCGACCCCCTCGGGGTTGAGCCGGCCGCTCGCGGCGATGCCGCGGCCGAGCGCGCACATGACCTTTTCGTTGAGCAGCGGCAACAGCGTCGCGCCGAGCCGCCCGAACACGACGAGACGGAGCGAGTTCGAGCCGACATCGACGACCGCAATGCGGCCAAGCGGCGCGGCGGCAAGGTTGCGGTCCGGCATCGATGCGCCCTCTTCAGCGCGCCGCCAGCTTGGGCCTGCGTCGTTTGAGCGCGGTGCCGCGCCCCGACAGGCTGGGGTTGGTCATGAAATAGGTATGGGCCGAAAAGCCGTCCTCCTCTTCGGCGGCGGCGCGCGTGTATGTGCCGTCCGCCGCGAGGCTCCAGCTCTGTAATGTGTCGCGAAGATTGGCAACCATGATTTCGTCGAGGATCTGGCGATGCACGGTCGGGTTTTCGATCGGCACCAGGGCCTCGACGCGAAAATCGAAGTTGCGCGGCATCCAGTCGGCCGAGCTGATGAACACGAGCGCCTGGTCGGACGGCAGCCGGTTGCCGTTGCCGAAGCAGACGATGCGGCCGTGCTCGAGAAAGCGGCCGACGATGCTTTTCACCCTGATGTTTTCGGACAGACGGGGCACGCCGGGCCTGAGGCAGCAGATGCCGCGGACAACGAGATCGATCGATACGCCGGCCTGCGAGGCCTTGTACAAGAGGTCGATGATCGCCGGATCAACCAATGCGTTGAGCTTGGCCCAGATCTGCGCAGGCCGGCCGGCGCGGGCATGCGCAATCTCGGCCTCGATCAGGTCCGCGAGGCGCTGGCGCAAATCGATCGGCGCGACCGCGATTTTTTCGAGGCTCGCCGGGCGGGCGTAGCCGGTCATGAAGTTGAAGAGCCGCGCCGCGTCGCGGCACAACGCGTCGTCGCACGTGAAAAACGACAGATCGGTGTAAACCTTGGCGGTATAGGGGTGGTAGTTACCGGTGCCGAAATGCACGTAGGAGCGCAATTCGCCGCCCTCGCGACGCACCACGAGCGACACCTTGGCGTGGGTCTTCAGCCGCAGAAAGCCGTAGACGACCTGCACGCCGGCGCGCTCCAGCTCGTGCGCCCAGCGGATGTTGGCCTCCTCGTCAAAGCGGGCCTTCAGTTCGATCATCGCGGTGACCGACTTGCCGGCCTCGGCCGCCTCGGCCAATTCCTTGACAATGGGGCTGTCATCGCTGGTGCGGTAGAGCGTCTGCTTGATCGCGACGACGGCCGGGTCGCCCGCCGCCTGGCGCAGGAACTGCACGACGACATCAAAGCTTTCGTAGGGATGATGGACGACGATGTCCTTCTGCCGGATTGCGGCAAAGCAATCGCCGCCGAAATCGCGGATGCGCTCGGGAAAGCGCGCGACATAAGGGGTGAAGACGAGATCGGGCCGCTCGTCGGCGACGATCAATTGCGCGGTATCGTCGAGCCCCAGGATGCCCTGACTGGCAAACACGTCGGACGGCGCCGCGGCGAGATGGGTGGACAGGTAGCGGCGCAGATCGGCCGGCATGCGGGCATCGACGGCGAGATGGATCACGTGACCGCGGCGCCGCCGCTTCAGCGCCGATTCGAACAGCCGGACGAGGTCTTCGGCTTCTTCCTCGACTTCAACTTCGCTGTCGCGCAATACCCGAAACACACCCTGCGCGACGACCGCAAACCCCGGGAACAGCCGGTCGAGAAACAGCGCGATCGTCTTCTCGACCGGCAGAAAACGCATGCGTGTGCCGGGCAGGCGAACGAAGCGATCGACCGAAGCCGGGATCAGGATCAGCGCCTGCAGCCGTACCCCGTCGCTGACGCGCTCCAATTGCAGCGCCAGACCGAAGCCGCGATTGGCGACAAACGGGAACGGGTGCGCCGGGTCGAGGGCGAGCGGCGTCAACACCGGAAACAAATCGGCGAGGAAACGCTGTTCGAGCCAGGCGCGGTCGCCCGGTTCGAGATCGGTCGGTTCGACGACCGCGATGCCCTCGGCGGCCAGGAGGTCGCGCAAAGCGAGCCACGTCCTTTGCTGCGCTTCCATCAGCGCGCCGGCGCGCTCATGGATCGCGTCCAATTGCTGCGCCGGCGTCAGCCCGTCCTGGCTCACGCTCGTGATGCCGGCGTCATATTGGCCTTTCAGCCCGGCGACGCGCACCATGTAGAATTCATCGAGGTTATTCGCCGATATGGACACAAACCGCAGGCGTTCGAGCAGCGGATGGCGGCGGTTGTCGGCTTCGGCCAGCACCCGCTCGTTGAAGGCGAGCCACGACAGCTCGCGGTTGATGAAGCGCGCCGGCGACGGCGCGTCCGCCGGCCGGATGTCGATGATCTCCGCTGCCGTGCTCACATCAGCCTCATCGCGCATCAGCCTTCCCCCGCCCTCGTTGTCCCCGACGGCGCGGCCGATTCTAGCGGTCCAATGCGTCGCTGTCATGACTCCGGGTCAAGCCTGGCCATGACGATGGAAGGATGCGGTGTGCGCGAAATTCCGCTTCAATACTTCTCCATCGGCAAATCGAGGTGCGGGAACGGGCTGTGGACATGCGCTGGTACGACCGGCCGCGCCGCCCGGATATAGGACTTGTCGAGTTCGTCGTAGTGATTGACGCCGAGCAGCGCGAGACAGATGCGGATTTCGTCTTCGAGAATTTCAAAGAGTCGCACGACGCCGGGTCCGCCCGCCGCCGCGAGGCCGTAGACGTAAAGCCGGCCGACGACAACCGCGTCGGCGCCGAGGATCAGCGCCTTGACGACATCGGTGCCGCGGCTGATCGAGCCGTCAACCCAGACCTTGGCGCGCCCGCCGACCGCTTCAACGACCTCGGGCAGGACATCGACCGAGCCGACGCCTTGGTCGAGCTGGCGGCCGCCGTGGTTCGACACGTAGACGCAATCGACGCCGTGATCGACGGCGATCCTCGCGTCTTCGGCCGTCGCGATGCCCTTGACAACGACGGGGACCGTGGAGAGGCGCTTGATGCGCTCGATGTCGCGCCAGTTGAAGCGCTGCTGGAAGATGCGCGTGTCGCCGGCGGTCGCAGCGCGGGCGCGGCCGCCGCGCTCGTGGCGCTTGGCGATGTCGCGCTCGCGCCGGCTGTAGCTGTCGGTATCGACGGTGAGGCAGAAGGCATTGTAGCCGTGGTCGATCGCGCGGCGCACATGGTCATCGACCCAGTCGGCGTCGCCGCGCACATAGAGCTGAAAGACGTGGAACCCGTCGCCGGCCGCTGCGGCGGTCTTTTCGAGGCCCGGCTGCGACACCGACGACAGGATCATGCCGTTGCCAAAGCGCGTCGTCGCGGCGGCGACCGTCGCACCGCCGCCGGGTTCGAACACCTCCAAGGAGCCGACCGGCGCGCACAGCACCGGGATGCGCAAGCGGCGGCCGAACACGTCTTTCGTGCAATCGACGCGCGACACGTCGCGCAGCACGCGCGGCCGGAAGCCGATCGCATCGAGCGCCAGCCGATTGCGCGCCAGCGTCGTCTCGGTCTCCGAGCCGCCGATCAGATAATCCCAGTGATTGCGGTTGAGGTTCTGCCGCGCGACCTTGACGAATTCGTGCAGGTTCTGAAAGCGGTATTCAAGATTGTCGTCGTCCGACATTGCGCAGCCCCCTCCGAATTAATGCGCGCGGACCCTAGCCGAGTGCCGCGCGCCCGGCAACCGGACCGAGCGCGGCCCTGGGCCGCGACTTTGCGCTTGGGAACGGGCCGCGGCTGTCGCTACGATGGCGCGACCCGATGCCCCGAAGAAGGAGACGCACGCAATGCCCCATCGCATTCTGACCCCGGACAGCCACGGCGCCGAGACGATGCAGATCGCCTACGACATGCTGCCCGACGGCTACGAACTCGTAACCGCGCCGCACGGCCGGCCGGAGTTCTGGAACCTGCTGAAGGATGCCGAGTTCTATATCGGCGCCGGACAATATAAGCACGGTCCGGAATTCTACGCGCAGGCGCCGAAGCTCAAACTCGTGCAGACGCTGTCGGCCGGCTACAACACCTACGATCTCGAAGCCGCCCGCGCCGCCGACGTGCCGATCTGCAACAACGGCGGCGCCAACGCGACCGCGGTTGCCGAGCACGCGATGATGCTGATGCTGGCCGTCAGCCGCAAACTGATCTGGGTGCATGAGGGCGTCGTCTCCGGGCGCTGGCGCGGCAACGACTTCAATTCCGCCCGGCTCTACGAACTCGAAGACAAGACCCTTGGCATCGTCGGCCTCGGCAATATCGGCACGAAGGTCGCCCGCCGCGCCAAGGCCTTCGACATGCGCGTCAATTATTATGACATCAACCGGCTGACGACCGCCCAGGAAGATGCGCTCGGCGTCCGCTTCGTGCTGTTTCCGGAATTGCTGAAGACCTCGGACATCGTGACGTTGCACGTGCCGCTCGACATGTCGACGCATAATCTGATCGGCGAGCGCGAATTGTCCTTGATGAAGCCGACGGCGATCCTGATCAACACCTGCCGCGGCCCGGTCGTCGAGGAAAAGGCGCTCTATCGGGCGCTGCGCGACGAGAAAATCCTCGGCGCCGGGCTCGATGTCATGCGCGAAGAGCCGCCGCAGCCCGACCACGAGCTGTTCACGCTAAAGAACGCGATCTTCAGCCCGCATTCCGCCGGCCCGACCTGGGACAACCACCCGAAGCGCTGGCGCAATGCCTTCGACAACTGTCAGCGCGTCGCGCGCGGCCAGACGCCGTTCTGGATCGTCCCCGAACTGCGCTGAAGTGTTCGGCCGCAATCCGCAGACGATCGAGGAGATGCGGGCGCTCGTCTGTAGCACCGTCGTCTACGAGCACCGTCCATCGAAATCTACCACCAGCGAGGTTCCATTCGGGGGTATCTTCGTCGGTAGTTGTTCTCTGTTCGTTTTGGCGGGCTGCCCAACCGTCGCCTCGACGCCGCTTTTGTTTAACGCAGCGATAACCCTCTCGTCTGAAAAGCGGGCGTCTGCGGTGGGTGTGGCCGGCGGCGTTGCGCGGTCAGCCAACCGCCACCCTCAGCCCGCTATCCGACGATTGCTTGATTGCGTCAATCAGGCGGTGCAACTCGACCGCGGTGGCGAAATCGGGCTGCTCGGCGCTCTCGCCGCGGATGGCGCGGGCAAACAGGGTATAGACTTGGCCGACATTAAAGGCTTCGCCAGCCGGCGTGTCGCGGCTCGTGACGGTAAACCGGTCGGGCACAGCGAGCGGCGCCAGCGTGTTGTCTCCCTGTGCGCCATGCAGCGTTACCTCACGCAATTGCGGTGAGTCTTCGCCCGAGGCGATCAGGGTTCCCTCGCGGCCGTAGATCTCCATCCGATAGCCGCTCCCGGCATATGGGATGGCGGCGATGTGGACGGACGCGACGGCGCCGTTCGCGAGCTCGCCATTGATCAGGATGTTGTCGGGCGATGTGACGTCGAACCATTGGTTGAGGCCGGTATCGAGCCACTGCTTCGCCCGTGTCGACACCACCGCCGACAGCCGCGCGAACTCGCCGGCGACGAAGCGCATCGCGTCGGTCGTGTGACCGTTGGCGATGGTCAGCGTGTTGGCGCCGAGCTCGGCCTCGCGCTGCCACATGCGGTGCGACGGCCGCGACAGCACGCCTTCGCGCATCAGGCTGACATGCACCGCCATGGTCTCACCGATATAACCCGAGGCGATCAGCTCCTTCATGTGCATGACCGCCGGGTTGGCTCGCGCCTGCAGCCCGACCGCGGCGACCAGCCGATTGGCCTTCGCGAGCTCCGCCAGTTCCACGGCCTCGGCGGTCGTGCGCCCCAGCGGCCATTCGCAATACACATGCTTGCCTGCCTGCAGCGCCGCCTTGGCCGGCTCGTAATGCGACGGCACGCGGACCACGACGGCGACGGCGTCGACCTCGGGCGAGGCGACCAGCTTGCGCCAGTCGTCAAAGGCAAGTCGCGCGCCATAGGCCCGCCGCGCCGTCTCGGCGCTGTCCGCCCGCGTCGTGCACACCGCGGTCAGCTCGACATCGGCGCTTGCCCGCGCCGCCGGCAAATGCGAGCGGGCGGACCACGTTCCGCGGACGCCGGCGCCGATAAGACCGATGCGAACCTTGTCCGGCATGATGCGACCTCTTTCAAGAAAGATCAGAGACGTGGCAGGCGGCATGTCTTCCGCAGCCTAGAGGAACGACGTCGATGCCGGCAAGGCGTCGCCTCATTTGCCGGAAGCCACGGGGGAGATTTGCCGTGGAGAGCGTGCTCCGGGTCGTGGTTTTCGTGAGCGATGCTCGCATGCGCGGTGCATCGACCACGCCGTCGGCTCGCGTGGCGCCTCGATCGCCTTCGACGCCGGCCGGCTTGACATACCGCAATGATGGCGCGGGACGCGGCCGTTAGGCTGCGTTGATTTCGCTCGCCCTGGTCGTTGCCGCGGTGTGTCCGCATGTCCGATTTCCGGCTCGTCACGGAGTTCAAGCCCAGAGGCGACCAAGAGCAGGCCATAGCGGCATTGTCGGCGGCACTACTAGAGGGGCGCCGGTTTCAGACGCTTCGCGGCGTCACCGGCTCGGGCAAAACCTTCGTCATGGCGAACGTCATCGCGCGCGTGCAGAGACCGGCGCTAGTCATCGCCCACAACAAGGCGCTCGCCGCGCAGCTCTTTGGGGAGTTCTACGATTTATTTCCGGAAAACGCGGTTCATTTCTTTGTGAGCTATTACGATTACTATCAACCCGAGGCCTATCTTCCGGCATCCGACACCTATATCGAGAAGGAGACGATCGTCAACGACGAGATCGAGCGGATGCGCCACGGGGCGACGCATGCGTTGCAGACTCGCGAGGACGTCATCGTCGTGGCGAGCGTCTCGTGTATTTACAGCCTCGGTACGGCTCGCTCGTATTTTGCGATGGCCGTCGGCGTCCGTGTCGGCGAGGAGTTCGGTCGCGAGCGGCTGATCCGTCGGCTGGTCGAAGCCCATTATCAGCGCAACGATGTCGACTTCGCGCGCGGCACGTTTCGGGTGCGCGGCGACACGGTCGAGATCTTCCCCGCCTATGAAGAGGACCGCGCGATCCGTATCGAGTTCTTCGCCGACCGGGTTGAGCGGCTCGGCGAGTTCGATCCGCTGCGCGGCAGTGGGCTCGGCGCGATCGACAAAGCGACCATCTATCCCGCGAGCCACTACGCGACCGAGGAGGAGCAGCGGCTCGGTGCCGTCGCCTCGATCCGGGCCGAGCTTGCCGACCGCCTCGCCGAGCTGCGCGAGGCCGGCAAGCGCGTCGAGGCGGAACGGCTGGAGCGGCGCACCTTGCGCGACCTTGAGATGCTCGAGCAGTTCGGCGTCTGCCGCGGCGTCGAGAATTATTCGCGTCATCTCGCGGGGCGCGCGCCGGGAGAGACGCCGCCTTGTCTGCTCGAATACTTTCCGCAGAACTTTCTCGTCTTCCTCGACGAGTGCCACCAGACGGTTCCGCAGATCAGCGGCCAGCATCGCGGCGACCGCTCGCGCAAAGAGACGCTGGTTGCCTACGGCTTTCGGCTGCCCTCGGCGCTCGACAACCGGCCGCTGACCTACCCGGAGTTCGAGGACCGGGTGCCGCAAGCCATCTTCGTTTCGGCCACGCCCGGCGCCCATCAGCTGAAGCTGTCGAAAGGCGCTGTGGTCGAGCAGATCGTCCGTCCGACCGGCGTCATCGACCCGGAAGTCGAGGTGCGTCCCGCCGAGAACCAGGTCGATGATCTCCTAGCCGAGATCCGCGCCCGCGGCGCAGCGCATGAGCGTGTGCTCGTCACCTGCCTGACGAAGCGCATGGCCGAGGATCTGACCGACTACTATATCGAGCTTGGCGTCAAGTGCCGCTACCTGCACTCCGACATCGGCACCATCGAGCGGGTGCGCATCATCCGCGACCTGCGCCTCGGCACCTTCGACGCGCTGATCGGCATCAACCTGCTGCGCGAGGGGCTCGACATCCCGGAATGCTCGCTCGTGGCCATTCTCGACGCCGACCGGGAGGGCTTTCTGCGCTCGCACATCTCGCTGATCCAGACGATCGGCCGCGCCGCCCGCCATCCGGCCGGAAAAGCCATCCTCTACGCCGGCCGGACGACCGAGGCGATGCGTATCGCGATCGCCGAGACCGAGCGGCGGCGCCGCCTGCAGCAGCGTTACAACCAAGAGCACGGCATCACGCCCACGGCCGTGCGCCGCAACATCATCGACCTCTCCTCCTATCTCTACGACGCCGCCCCGCATACGCTGCCGCTAACCGCCGAGGCCAAGGGCGAACTGCTCGACGAAGACGAGATCAAGCGGCTGATGGCGGATTACAACAAAGAAATGCAGCGGGCCTCGCGCGCGCTCGATTTCGAGGCGGCGGCGCGCTGGCGCGACCTCCTCAAGCTGCTCAAGGATATGGAGCTCGGCCTTAAGCTTCCGACGCGGGCGCTGCTCGAAGGCGCGGGTCGCCCGCCGGAGCGGGCCCCTCCTAGGCGCAAATCGGCCGCCCACTTTTGGTACCGCGGGAGCCGCTAAATGGAGGCCGCGCTCCGCGAAAAGATCGCCTCGCTGCCCCCGGCGCCCGGCGTCTATCTGATGAAGGACAAGGCCGGAAGGGTCGTCTATGTCGGGAAAGCGGTCAATCTGCGCGATCGGTTGCGCTCCTATGTGGCGGGCGGCGACGAGCGTGACTTCGTGCCGCTGCTCGACCGGCTGCTCGGCGATATCGACATCGTCGTCGTCAGCAACGAAAAAGCGGCGCTTTTGCTTGAAAACGAGCTCATCCGTCGCTACCGGCCGCGGTTCAATGCGCGTCCCCGGGAAGGCAGAAATTTCATCTACCTTCGGCTCGATCCGGCGCAGCGCTATCCGCGGCTCGAAGTGACGCGCCGGGTAGAGGCCGACGGCGCCCGCTATTTCGGGCCCTACCCGATCGCCCATGCGCTGCGTGACACACTCCGCGTCGTCAACCGTTACTTCAAGCTGCGCACCTGCTCAGACCACGACCCGACACAGCACAAGCGGCCGTGTCTTCTGTGCCAGATCGCCCGTTTTCCCGCGCCTTCGGTCTATGACATCCCGCCGGAGGAGTATCGCCGGCATGTTGAGGGGGCAGTTCTGTTTCTCGAAGGCAAGAGGACCGAGCTCACCGACGCGCTGCGCGCCCATATGGAGGAGGCAGCCGCCGGCATGCGCTTCGAGGAAGCGGCCCGGCTGCGCGATCAGCTCGCCGCAATCGAACGCACGCTCCAGCCGCAGGAGATCGTCGGTCCCGAACGCGTCGACCAGGACGCCTTCGCCTGTTGCCGCGGGCGCGGCCGGCTCGTCATTTATGCGCTCTACGTGCGATCGGGCGCCGTCATCGGCGGGCAGGTGTTTTCTGCGTCTCGCGAGGCCTTTCCCGACCGCGAGGTTCTCGCCTCGTTCTTGAGCGTCTATTACGGCGAAGAGAACTTCGTCCCCGATGAGGTGCTGCTGCCGTTCGCCATCGAGGGGGAGGACGCGCTCGCCAAATTCCTGTCGGAGCGCAAAGGATCGCCAGTCCGCGTCCTCGTTCCGGGAGAAGGCTGGCGGCGGGAGCTGGTCCGCACGAGCGAGCGCAATGCCGCGCAGAAGGCAGGCCGGCAGCCGGCAAGGGCCGAGGACGCGTCCGCCGTGCTGGCGCAGCTGAAGGCCCGTCTCGGACTGACGCGCACGCCGCGCCGCATCGAGGGCTTCGACGTGTCGCATTACGGCGGCCGCACGATCGTCGCCTCGCGCGTCACATTCACCGATGGCGAGCCGGACAAGGACCACTACCGGCGATACCGCATCACCACGGCAGGGATCGCCGATGATTATGCGGCCATCTATGAGGTCGTGTTGCGCCGGCTGCGACACAGGCTCGAGGAGCGCGACCTTCCCGATCTTTTGGTGATCGACGGCGGCAAGGGGCAGCTTGCTTCGGCGCAGGCGGCGATGAAGGATCTCGGCATTTCCGCAATCGATGTGATTGCGCTCGCCAAGCGCCGCGAAGCGCCCGAAGCCGCGCCGCCAGGCGGTCCCGCGGCTGAGCTTCCGGAGCGCATTTTTGTTCCCGGCCGGCGCGAGGCCATCGTGCCGCCGCCGGATGCGCCCGAGCTTTTGCTGCTGGCGCGGCTGCGCGACGAGGCGCATCGGTTTGCCATTGCCTATGAGCGCAAGCTCGCCCGAAGCGAACGGCTGCGCTCGCAGCTTGACGAGGTTTCCGGCATCGGCGCGAAACGGCGCACGGCGCTTCTGACGCATTTCGGGTCGTTGCGACGCATCCGCGAGGCGGACGTGACGGCGCTCGCCGAAGTCGAGGGGGTCGGCAGGAAGACCGCCGAGCGCCTCCATGCCTATCTGCACGCCCTGCCCGAACGTGGAACAGAGAGGCGGAATGCCTGACGCGTTCATCCTCGTCGAGGGGGCGCGGCAGAACAATCTGAAGGGCGTATCGGTTCGCGTGCCGATCGGCGCCGTGACCGTGGTGACCGGCGTGGCAGGCGCGGGCAAATCCTCGCTCGCCTTCGAGGTGCTCTACGCCGAGGGCTACCGCCGCTACGTCGAGACCTTCAGCCCATACGCGCGGCAATTTCTCGAGCGGCTCGACCCGCCAAAGGCGGATCGCATCGAAGGCGTGCTTCCCTCGATCGCCATCGACCGCTCGACCCCCGTCAGGACCTCGCGCTCGACGGTCGGCACGATGACCTCCATCGCCGACTATTTGCGCTCGCTATATGCCCGGTCCTCGACACTCTGCTGCCGCGGCTGTGGCGCGCCGGTCGTCCGCCACTCGCCCGCTTCGATTTTCGCGGCGGCGCTGCAAGAAGCCGCGGGCAAACCGGTGCTCGTGTGCTTCCCGCTCAAGGTGGGGCGCGTGCAGGGCGCGGCTTTGCGCGGCCTGCTCGGGCAGATCGGTTTTCGGCGCGTTCTGGAGCGCGGTACGGCCGTGACGATCGAAGAGGCGGGGCTGAGCCCCGAGAACGGCCTTGTCACGATTGCCCTTGACCGAGTCCCCATCGAACAGAGCCGCCGCACCCGCATCATCGACTCGCTCGAAACCGCGCTGCATTGGGGCAACGGGCATGTCGAGCTTCGCATCGAAGGCCTTGCCGAGGCGCT
>JASIAN010000109.1 GCA_030042035.1 Alphaproteobacteria bacterium
TCGCGTCCTCGCCGTTGGCGATGGCTTCCTCGATCGTTTCGCCGTCCGACATGCAGCCGGGCAGATCTGGGTACTCGACCAGCCAGCCGCCGCCTTCGTCCCCGGTCAATGGCCGGACCGTGAAGCGATATTCGATGTCACTCATGGCTCGCTCGCACCGCCTCGATGAATGCGACAAAGCGGCGGACATACACCGGCTTGATCGGCCGCCGCGCCGGAACCGACACCGCCTCGGCGACGCCGGGATGCTCGAAAACCACATGGCTTCCGCCCGGCTTGCGGACGTTGACGCCATGCGCGGCGGCTACCGCCTCAAGGCTCGCGATCCGCCAGCCGCGCGGGTTCGCCCGCATCCGATCGAGCGTTCTGTCGGCGCGTGGCATGCCCCGTCCGCTCTCGTCGCCTAGATGGTATCAGGGGCGGTACCGAGCAAGCAAGCGAGCCGGCGAGTGGCGCGGGTCTGCTCAGCCCATTGGCGATTGCACCTGTCGATCTGTTCGATCAGGTCGCCACGCGCGGCCATGTCAGCGACGAGCGCAACGATCTGGCCGTTCCCGCTACTGCGCTCGACGCCCTGCGGCGACGCGGCGTTGTCGAGAAGCAAGCGCCTGATGGAACCCGCAGAATGAATCTGGCCTATCTCTTTACGCCAACCGGTCGGTTATCGCGCGCTTTAAGCGCTTCATATCATTGCTGACTTGGGCCTGAAGCCAGCCTTTCCCATACGCTTCGAGCAGTATCTGCGAGGTTTCGTCAGAAAGCGCTCGAATTGTAATAAATACCAGACAAACCTGATCTGCCCCATAGGGCAACCTTTGGCCGAGTAACGCGCAAAACGTCGTAGTTTCCGCGGAAAAGCGTGACGGGTCCATGATTTCTAGTGCGTTCGACGACAGAACTTCACCGACGAGCCTGATCGCGACCTCACGATTTTTTGACGTGATGATTTGATCGCTCATTCGCAAGGACGACATTGTCGCCTGCACGGCCCTAGACGTGGCCTTAGCGATCACGGTTCCAACGCCCCAAGTTCGCCTCGTCGCGCCCTTAACTTTTTGCTCGGTTAGGAAACCGGCAATCGCTTGCTCGTTCATGAGCGCCCCTCGGTGTCCTATCGCGACTTTCCCCGGCAAGGTCTGCGCGGGCTCCGGTTGATCAGCGAGCGTGTCGCGCAGCGATCGACCGAATGACCGCACTGGTCAAAGCACGGCTACCGGTTTGCCTCCCCAGTCCGGGAAGGGAGCGCAACCACTTCGGCCGATGCGGCGGCGCCGGGTTTCCGGCTCATCGCGGCGGCGATCCGCGCGCCCACCGCGTCGTTGGCGGCACGGAGCGGATCGGCCGACAGGTGGGCGTAGCGCGCTGTCGTCGTCGCGTGCTTGTGGCCGAGCAGCGCGCCGATGATCGGCAGGCTCAGCCCGCCGGCGGCCCCGACGCTGGCGAAGCTGTGCCGCAGATCGTGCAGTCGCACATCTGCGAGCCCGGCAGCTTCACGGATGCCCGGCCATACGTTGTCGATCGCCGCGCTCGCGCTTTCGGCCTTCATGCCTGGGATGACGCGCGGGTTGCCCGCCATCCGGGGCAATTCCTGTAGCAGCGCCCGCGCCGGCGCGTTCAGGTAGACGACCTTGGCGCCGGTCTTGCTGTCGGGCAGCCGCAGGCATTCGCGCTCGAAATCGACATGCTCCCAGTGCAGGTTGACGATCTCGCCGCGGCGGCAGCCGGTCAGCAGCAACAGCTTGATCGCGGCCGAGGGATACGGGTTGCCCGTGCGCTCCGTCTCGGCGTCGAGCGCCGCGGCCAGCCGGGCGATTTCCGCCTCGGACAGGAAGCGCTCGACCTTGCGCACCGGCGCCTTTTTGACGCCGCGCGCCGGGTTGTCGGCGCACAGGCCGCGCTCGACCGCGAAGGCGAAGATCGCGCCGACCAGCGTGACACATTGCGCGGCGACGCCCTTGCCGCCCTTAGCCATGCTGCCGGACGGCCGCTTCTCGCCGTCCTCGATCTTCTGAGCCGTCTTGCCGGCGGTCACGGCATTGCGCATTCGCTCCACATCGGCGCGCGCGATGCGGTCCGCGCGCACCTTGCCCAGCAGCGGACGGAGATGATGTTCGATACGTCCGCGGTCCGCCTTAAGCGTCGAAGGCTTTTTGTGGCCGACACCCTCGGCGAGGTACAGGTCGATCAGTTCGTCGAACGTGAGCGCCTTGCGGTCCGCTTGCCGGGCCATTGAGGGATCGCGGCCGGCGGCGACTTCGGCGAGCAGCCGCTTCGCCTCCGCGCGCGCCGTCTCCGGCGTCCACGGCGATCCGTGCTTGCCGATCGTCAGACGGCGCTTTGGTGAGCCGCGGCCTGACCCTACCCGATAATCCACGGCGTAAGATTTCGCCCCTGCCGGCGTCAGGACGAGCACGAAGCCCTTTACCTCGGTGTCGCGGACCAGATACGTGGCAGCCATCGGCCCAGCCGCATCGACAGTCCGCTTGGTGATCTTTGCCTGAATTGAGACCCCCACCGTGCCATGTCGGCACCATGTCGGCACCGCAAATCGTAAACACGGCGGGTAATGTCGGAATCTGGCGGCCCTAAGTCAAGGAAATCTGCGCCTTCTGGTGCCGACATCGGGCTTGCGGCGGCGGCTGTCGGTGTAACCTATCGGACTCTGACTCCGCCAGTCTAGGTTCGAATCCTAGTCCCCCAGCCAGTCTTTTCAACACGATATAGCGCCTGCTTCAGATGGCCGTGCGGGCTTTCGATCGAACCGTTTTCGTGCGCGACGCCGCGGTTGTTGCCGGCGTCATGCCATAATGTCACAGCCCGTACCCCTTCGGTTCCGCCTCGTAGCAGAAAGGCAGCATGCGATAGCGCCGGCCAGCTTACGGAGCAGCCGTTTCACCGCCGCCGGCGCGTTCCGGACTTCACCAAGAAATCGCACTTCATTGCTGCGTCCGCCAGCAGCGATGGCCACTGCGTGCTTCGTCTTCGCGACGTCAAACGCGACAAGAACTTCGCTATATTCCTCCGTGGCTCGCCCTCCGTTGCCTAAGGCTCGATAGCTGACTGCTCGGGCACGGTGGGGGCACATGCGGGCTTACGGTTGTCATGGTCAGACGCTGCGTCTAAAAGGAGACGCTCGCCCCTGCGAGATCGATTGAGACAAAGCGCTTGCGCCTAGGCGGGGAACCAACGGAGCTCCTGGGGATGACGGATACGCAGGTGCCATCCGTGCTGATTTTCAGCACGTCCCCTCCGCCTGAGCCGCGGTTCGAGATCCGCTCCGGGCTTGGCTGGCGTGACCAATTTCGGCTCGCCATCGCAGATTTGCGGGAAGCCGCACGCATGTCGCGTTTGGCGTGGACTCTCAGCGTCCTGGACATCAAGCTTCGTTACCGCGGCTCCTTGCTCGGGCCGCTTTGGCTGACGCTCTCGACGGCAGTAATGATCGGGTCAATAGGATTTATTTACTCGTATCTGTTTCACACCAACATGACGACGTATTTTCCATTTCTGACCTTCTCGCTCATATTTTGGTCGTTTCTATCCACCACAATGACCGACGGATGCAACACGTTCATCCAGGCGGAGGGGACAATCAAGGCAATGAAGCTGCCTCTTTCGCTATACGCAACTCGTACTGTGCTGCGCAATTTGATTATTTTAGCGCATAACGTGGTTGTGATTGTGTTGGTATTTTTGTTGTTCCGTGTACCAATCAACGGGTGGAGCATCTTGGCGGTTCCTGGGTTTATTGTCTGGTTGATCGATGGCTTTTCGGTCTGTCTATTGTTCGGTGTATTCTGCACTAGATTTCGCGATGTCCCTCAGATTATTATGAGTATATTGCAAATTGCATTTTTCATAACACCAATCATGTGGCAGCCCAGCCAGATCAAGGGACAGCCGCTGGTGACTTTATTGATCGAGGTTAACCCGTTGGAATCGCTTATGCATATCGTCCGCGCCCCGATTCTTGGGGAGCCCATCGGATGGTTGGCTTGGAGCGACGCCCTGCTATTCTCCGGCTTATTGTGCGTGGGGTCGCTGCTGACATTCGCGCGGTTGCGTGGCCGCGTCGCATTCTGGATTTGAGTCGCATGGTCAGTCTGGATTTGAGTCGCATGGTCAGTATTGTGGCACGTGGCCTCTCGATCGATTTCCCTCTCTACCACGGGGAAAGCCGCAGCCTTAAGAAGGTCATGTTGTCGGCAGCAACCAGCCGATTGGCCCGCGATCAAAAGCAGCGGGTTGTGGTGAAAGCCGTGCGTGATGTGTCGTTCGCGTTGAAGGCTGGCGATCGTCTGGGTCTTGTCGGCGAAAACGGCGCCGGCAAGACCACGCTGCTGCGCGCCTTGGCCGGGATATATGAGCCGGTTGGAGGCACGCTATCGGTGCACGGACAACTGACGGCGCTTCTGGATCTCAACCAAGGCATGAACACGGATCTGACGGGACGAGAAAACATCCGCCTGTTTGCTCTTTACAAGAAGCTGTCGCGGCCGGAAACGGCGCGGTTGGAGGAGGACGTTGTCCAATTTTGCGAATTGGAGCAGTTCATCAACCTGCCGGTACGGACATTCTCTTCGGGTATGATGCTGCGCTTGGGCTTTGCCCTGGCGACCGCGATCCGGCCGGAAATCCTGGTCATGGATGAATGGCTTCTGGCGGGCGACGCCGCTTTTGTCGAAAAGGCGCGCCATCGGATCGAATCGGTCGCGCGGCGCGCCGATATTCTCATCGTCTCGAGCCATTCGGCGGGCGTCATAAAGAAGTGGACGAACCGGGCGATTTGGTTGAACCGTGGTTGCATGGTGGCGGACGGTCCTACCGAGGAAGTGCTCAGAGCCTATCTGCCCTCTGCCGAGTGGGAGGAGCTCAAGAGAGCAGAAATGGAAAGCGTCGATCAGATTCTCTGTGCATCTTAGCGCGGATCATTCATCGGGGTGCCGTTCGGCGGGGTGATGGCGGCGGTCGGGGCGCGGGTTTTCGTGGCGGCTGGCGACACACGATGCCCGGCTTTGCCGCCCTGGAGGTCGTCCCGATCCTGCCGGCGCTCGGCTGCGTCCTTGGCCGCCATGCCGCAGCCTTCGCCCCTTGAATTAAGCTATGGTTGAGGCGCCACGACACGGAGCAGTCAGGTGAAGGCGTCGTTGTTCTATCTGCCGAGCATCGGCAGCCGCGCCGACATCGAACGCGGCATGGCCGGCATGCGCGCCGATCTCTATCAGCGCATGCTGCGGGAGCTCTCGGAGCAGATCAAACTGGCCGATGAACTCGGCTACGATTCGGTCAGTTTTACCGAGCATCATTTCCACATCGAGGGGTTCGAGATCTCGCAGAACCCGGTGCTGCTCGACCTCTATTTCGCGATGCAGACAAAGCGCATCCGGGTCGGCCAACTCGGCATCGTGCTGCCGGCCGCCAACCCGATCCGAGTCGCCGAGGATATCGCGATGCTCGACCACATGACCGGCGGGCGGGCGATTGCCGGTTTCGCGCGCGGGTATCAGCGTCGCTGGGTCGATATCATGGCGCAGCAGACACACGATATCCACGGCGCGCTGCCGCACCAGCACGATGCGATTGACGCCGCCAACCGCGCTGCGTTCGAAGAAAATTTCCGCCTCATCAAGCAGGCGTGGACCGAGGAGATGCTGACCTTTGACGGCCGCTACTGGAAGGTGCCGGCGGGCGAGACGCCGTGGACGCTGGAGACGACGGCGAAATTCGGCAAGGGCGTCGAGGACGGCATCCTGCGCGCGGTCGGTGTCGTGCCGAAACCGTTGCAGAAGCCGCATCCCGACCTGTTTCTGCCGTTTGCCTCGTCGGAAAATTCGATCCGCTGGGCGGCGCGCGAAGGGGTGACGGCCATCCTGCCGGCGATGCTGCCGGTCTACGAAAACCGGCTTTTCGATATCTACGCCGAGGTTTCCGGCAAGGAGCGCGGCCGCGGCACGGGGCTGTTGCGCGACGTCATCATCGCCGACAGCGATGCCGAGGCGATGGCGCTGTGGGCCGATTCCGGCCAGTTTTCCGGCCGCGCCTGGTTCGAGCCGTTCGGTTTCCGCCGCGGCTTGCAGGACCCGAAGACCGGTGAATTCCCGACGGCCGCCGACGTGATCAAACAGGGCTGGGCGCTGGTTGGCACGGTCGATACCGTGATCCGCGGCCTCGAAGCCAACCTGACGCGGCAGGCGGTCGATTGGCTCTTCTGCTACACCTACAACGGCCTCATCCCGCACCCGACGCTGATGAAATCGATCGAGCGGTTCTGGACCGACGTGATGCCGCGGTTCGCGTAACGGCGCCTCGCTCGGGGCTGCCGCCGCCTCTGTTCGAGGGCGAACCGCAGAATTGCGTTCGCCTCGCTGCCCGCGATGCGCTCTCGACTTTCCTTCCGTGGCATTGCCCGCATATAACGTAGGCAGGCGGCGGATGAGATCGGATGCTGATCGGCGTCCCGAAAGAGGTGAAGATCGAGGAACACCGCGTCGGTCTGGTGCCGGGCAGCGTGCGCGAACTGGTGCATCACGGCCATAAGGTCGTCATCGAAAGCGGTGCCGGCGCCGGCATTGGCTTCGACGATCGGGCCTATGAGAATGCCGGCGCGGAAATCCTGACCCGCGCCGCCGATGTGTTCGCCGCCGCCGAATTGATCGTTAAAGTGAAGGAGCCGCAGCGCGAGGAGATCGCAGCGCTGCGTGAAGACCAGATTCTGTTCACCTACCTGCATCTCGCCGCCGATCGCATGCTGACGGAGGCGTTGCTGCGCACGGGCGCAGTGGCGATCGCCTACGAAACGGTGACCGACGGCAAAGGCGGCCTGCCGCTGCTGGCGCCGATGAGTGAGGTCGCCGGCCGCATGTCGGTGCAGGTCGGCGCCCATTGCCTGGAAAAAGAGCAGGGCGGCATGGGCATCCTGCTCGGCGGGGTGCCGGGCGTCGCTGCCGCCAGGGTCGTCATTCTCGGCGGCGGCGTCTCTGGCACCAATGCGGCGCGCATGGCGATGGGCATGGAGGCGCATGTCACGGTCATCGACCGGTCGCTGCCCCGCCTCTACGAACTCGACATGCAGTTCGGCTCGCAGCTGCACACGCTGTTCTCGACCGTCGAGACGATCGAACGCGAAGTCCAATCGGCCGATCTGTTGATCGGCGCCGTGCTAGTGCCGGGCGCGGCGGCGCCGAAACTCGTAAGCCGCGAACTCGTGCGCGCGATGAAGCCGGGCGCGGTCGTCGTCGATATCTCGATCGACCAGGGCGGCTGCATCGCGACCAGCCGGCCGACGACGCACGCGCAGCCGACCTTTATTGAAGAAGGCGTCGTGCATTATTGCGTGACCAACATGCCGGGGGCGGTCGCCCGCACATCGGCGGTCGCGCTCAACAATGCGACATTGCCGTTCGTGCTGGCGATCGCCGATCGCGGCTGGCGGCGCGCGCTGTCCGACGATCCGCATCTGCGCCACGGCCTCAATACCTGCCGCGGCCTCCTCACGCACCCTGCCGTTGCGCACGATCTCGGCCTGCCGCTGACCGCGCCCGAGCGCGCCCTGACGGATTAAGCGGCCCGCGCCGCGCCGATATGTCGAACGACGTTCAACTTTGGCTTGCTGTGGCCTTGAGCGGGGAGGCGACGAACCCTATCTGAACGGCCATGAGTCGCGACGGGATCATCGCGCAATTCCCGTCGACCGCCGTCACCTCGGCGGCCGATTTCTTGTCCGATGCGGTATTCGCCTACGGCCATCAAACAGAGGGCGGGTTTGGCCGTATCGACGGCGCCGCGATTGCTGCGGTCACCGATCTCTATCGCGAGATATTGCCGGCCGGCGGCGCGATCCTTGACGTCATGTCGGGCTGGCTGCCGCATCTGCCGCCCGAGGCGCCGTTCCGCCGCGTCGTCGGCGTCGGCATCGACAGGCAGGCCCTCCAGGAAAACCCGTTTCTTGACGAATGGCGGGTGCAGGACCTCAACGCCACCCCGGCCTTGCCGTTTGCCGCCGGCGAATTCGACGGCGCGACAATCTGCGGCGCCGTGCCGTATCTGGCGCGCCCGGCCGAAGTCCTGCGCGAGATCGCTCGCGTGCTGCGCCCGGGAGCGCCGCTCATCGTCACGTTTTCGAACCGTTGCCTCGCGACCAAGGCGATCGCCTGCTGGTGCCTGCACGACGATACCGGGCAGCTCTGCCTCGTCGCGCAGCACTTTGCCGCAGCCGGCAATTGGGCCGACATCCGCTGCCTCGATCGCACCCCGGGGGGCGGCGGCCAGCCGCTTTATGCCGTCATCGGCCGCAGCCTCGGCGCCGGTCCGCCCGGCTGCGGCGACTGAGCGCGCCGTCGTTCTTGCCGACGCCCGGCATTTCCGCTAAATCCCCCGGCCTTGAGTGAGCGAGGGCGCGTAGCTCAGCGGGAGAGCACTACGTTGACATCGTAGGGGTCAGAGGTTCAATCCCTCTCGCGCCCACCACTCATTTCAAAGCCTTACGAGCACTTCCTGGAGCGGTCAGCGCGGCATAGGCATCCCCAAGCTATCCCGCGGCCCGAACTGGCGCGTTACGCGACGCTCGATTTCCCGGCGCGCTTCGGGAAGGGGTTGGCTGCCGATATTCGGGCACGGGGAGAGCAACTCGTCCGTACCGTCGAAGAAGCAATTGCACCTGTTGTCGCGTTCTCCGAACGTCCCGCGGAAGAGCGCGATCATCTGCGGCGAACGCTACGGCGATGCCCCTAATTGCTCCCTATCTTCAATCGTGCCGGGCAGATGGAAATTCTCACGCGCAAAGGTAATCAGGTTTTCGCGATCGGACCCGACTGGCGAGTGTATGAAGCTGTCGAGGTAATCGCGTCCCAAAACATCGAACCGTGCTCGTCGTTGATTTCACAGGTGATTTAATCAGAATCATTTCCCGGAGCGACGCCGCGACCTCCAACCTTGACTCCGCTGCCGGGCCATGGAAGGAATTCCGGTCAATCGGCCTTAAGAAGCTGGCCGCACCTTGGGGGAGGAACCTTATGAGGCGCGTTCTGAGCGTGGTGGCGTTCGTCTGCCTCGCTGTCGTGCTGCTGGCGGCGCCGGCGCTGGCCAGACCCGATTGCGGAGAAAACACCGGCCACAAGGCGACCCTCAAGCCGATCCCGGTCGGCGCCATCACGACGATGAGCGGGATCGCCAGCTTCAAGGAGGTCGATCAAGCCGTCAAAGCCTATTTTGATTGCGTCAACGCCAACGGCGGCATTCATGGACGGCCCATCGTCTATTACGACGAGGACGACCAGGCGCGCCTCGACATCGCCGCCCAGGCGGCCAAGAAGCTGGTCGGCGACCAGGGCGTCTATATGATGGTCGGCAGCACCAGCATCATCGAATGCATCGCCAACGCCGGCTACTACGTTAAAGAGAACATCGTCGAGGTCGGCGAAGGCATTCCGCCGCAATGTTACCAGTCAAAGAACATCGCCGAGATCAATGCCGGCCCGCGGCAGAGCGGCATCGGCGGCGCCGATTATGCGCGCCGCAAGCTTGGCATCAAGAGCCTCGTCTGTACGATCCCGAGAGTGCCGGGCTCCGACTACAGCTGCGGCGGCATTGAGGAATGGGGCAAGAAATACGGCGTCAAGGTCACCAGCATCTACTCCGATCCGGTGTCGCCCGACTACGCTTCGCTGGTATTGCAAATCCTCGCGGCCGGCGCTGACTCGGTGATGTATTACGCAACCGACAATATCGGCACGCAAATCCTCGGCGACGCCCAGCAGCAGGACGCCGCCGCCAGGATGAAGTGGACGGCACCGACCTCGATGTTCACTACGCGTTTTCCGAAGGCGATCGACGATAAATACTGGAACGACCGCATCTACGTGAATGCCGAGTTGGCACCGCTCGACGAGCCGGGCAAGGACAATCAGAACTGGATCGCGGTGATGAACGCCTATGGCGGCGACGCGCTGCGCGACAGCTTTTCGCAGGCCGGCTACATTGCCGCGCGGATAGCGGTCCGCGCGATGCTGACGATCAAAAGTCCCGCCGACATCAACCGCAACACCGTGACCGCGGCCGTGGAGAACATGCCGCCCTACCCGACCGACCTGCTGTGTCAGCCATGGTATTGGGGCGGGCCGGATGCGACCGAACACAACGCCAACCACGTGACGCGCATGGTGACGGTGCACAACGGCAGCTGGAAAGAGATCGAGGGCTGCGTTAATGACGCCGATCCCGGTCTCGTCAAGATCGAGGCGCGGGAGAAAAAGCTCGGTATCAAGATCAACGATCAGGTACCGACGAACTATTGAAGACCATCACGGGAGCGGTCGCGCCGCGGCCGTTCAGCTGCGACGCGAGATAGGCCCCGTGCAGGATCTGGGGCCGCGCGCGCAGCTCGTCGGCGCTGCCGGCAAAGACGACGCTGCCTCGTTCCATGACATAGGCGCGCTTGGCAAGGCCGAGGGCAAGAGTGGTGAATTGCTCGATCAGCAGAATGCCGACACCGCGTGCGGCAATTGTCTCCACGGTCGCGCCGAGCCGGGCCACGACCGCCGGCGCGAGGCCGAATGACAACTCGTCGATCAGCAGATAGCGCGGGCGCGAGATC
>JASIAN010000110.1 GCA_030042035.1 Alphaproteobacteria bacterium
CCGGCCGCAGTCTCGCGTGCTCGCCGGGATACATCGCGCTCCCCCCGTTCTCCGGTCCGCCGACCCTTATCGGGCCAATGGCGCGACCGCTCATCTGCACCCTAGCTCAGACCTGGCCGAGCCGCCAAGGCTGCATCTGGGCCGATGCGCCGTGGCCTCGTCGGCGGGAGGGCACCGACGTTCAACGGCGGCTGGCCGAGTTGGCGTAGCTGAACAGCCTGCCTTTATTGCCGTCGTCGCCAGCTTCGCCGCGGCAATCCGCCGATCGGCGGCCGGCATGAGCCGTAACGTTGCTACCGTCGTCCCGATTCAGTCGAACAGCGTCGCGAGGCGCTCTTTGATATGCGCGGCGATATAGAGCGCCAGCGCCTGGATCGTCGAGGTCGGGTTGACGCCGCCGGAGGTGACCCAGATGCTGCCATCGACGATGAATAGGTTTTTCACGTCGTGGCAGCGGCCCCACTCGTTGACGACGGAACGTTCGGGGTTGAGGCCCATGCGCGCGGTGCCCAACAGGTGCCCCGGATAGTTCAGCATGGTGCGGGAGCAGGAGACGTTCTTGGCGCCGGCCACGGCCAGGATTTCCGATGCGCGGGTGATGCCGTGCTCCATCATCCGCCGCGTGTTATCGCCGATCGTGTAGTCGATCTTCGGCGCCGGGATGCCGTGGCCATCCTTTAGCACCGGGTCGAGCGTGACACGATTGTGTTCTTCCGGCAGGTCTTCGCAGGCGACGCCGATCAGCAGGCGATGAGAGAAAAGCGTGCGGTAGACGCGGTGATGGTCCGGCCCCCACGGCAGCCGGCCGGCAGCCACGCTGGCAATCGCTTCGCTCGCGGGGCCCGTGCCGCGGGCGAACTGCAGCGTGTAGCCGCGCGCGAAGCCGCGCGATGGGTCAGTCTCGTAAAATTCCTTGCTCCACATGACGGTCTGCGGCCCGCGGTCGCCGTCCATTTCCTCCTCGACATAGCCGAACACCATCGGCCACGGGTGCAGCATCAGGTTCCTGCCGACAAGGCCGGAGGAATTGGCGAGGCCGGCGGGGAAACGGGGCGCGGCCGAATTCAACAAGAGCCGCGGCGTGCCGACGCCATTGGCCGCCAGGACGACCATTTCCGCCGGCTGAAACCGCTCCGACCCCGCAGGATCGTAATAGATGACGCCCGACGCCATGCCGCGCTCGTTGGTCGTGATCTCGCGCACCCGACAGCGCGTGCGCAGCTCCACCCGGGCGCGCAGCGCCTGCGGCCAATAGGTGATGTCTGCGCTCGCCTTGGCGCCCTGAGCGCAGCCCGGCGTGCAGTGGTTGAGATTGATGCAGCGGGCGCGCCCGCCATATTCGGTCGTCGCGATGGCGATGTCGGACGGCCACCAGTGCCAGCCGAGCTCGTTCATCGCCTGCGCGTAGCGGGTACCGGTCTTGCCCAGCGGCACCGGCGGCATCGTCGGCTGGTGCGGCGGATAGGCGGGATCGCCCGCGAGACCGGCAACGCCTGTCACGCGGTCGTTCTCGGCGAAAAACGGTTCGAGCGTCCAGTAGTCGATCGGCCAGTCGTCCGCCACCCCGTCGAGCGTCCTGACCCGAAAGTCGGAGGGATGCAGGCGCGGGTAATGCGCGGTAAAGAGGATTGTGCCGCCGCCGACGCCGTTGAAATTGGCGATCTTCATCACCGAATTGTCGTCGTTGATCGGATAGTCGGTGTCGCGCGCCCGGCGATTGGGGCTGATGTCGAAATCGCTATAGCGGCGCGCTTCCCAGTCGCGGCCATTGCTTGGGAAGTCGCCGGGTTTGATCCACTCGCCCTGTTCGAAGCATAGTATCTTCATGCGCGTCTCGGCGAGGCTCCAGGCCACCGCGGCACCCGAGGCGCCGGCGCCGACGATCAGAACATCGACGATGTCGTCGCTCGGCCGAGCGGCGTCAGGACTTGGGTCGAGGGTCATGTCAGTTCCCGCTCGCTGTCAATGTCGCGCCACATCCTCGGCCGGCCGCGCACCGCGTCGAGCAGCGACCAATCGCCCTGTTCCAGTTCATGGCCTTTCGGATAGGGCGGCCGCGGTTCGCGGCCGAGCGCGCGCAGCACGCGGTCGTCGCGGTAGTAGCATTGCAGCACGGCCCGCCCAAGCGCCGCGATCACCGGGCCTTGCCGGCCGAGCAATGTCATCGCCGCCGCCGCCGCGCTCGGCTCATCGAGGCCGGCGAGGTCGCCGCCGGCGATGTCGCGCAGCATGGCCAGCGCCTCGCGCACGGCATTCCGGTCGCGGCCCAGCGAACGCACGACATCTCCGAAAATCGCCGCGTCATCGGCGCCCGGCACGCCGTATTCCGCGCTCGCCGGCACCATAAAACCAGCCAGCCGCCGCAGATCGCGCGATTCCGCGGGCGTCAGTTCCGCTTCGGGATCTTGAACCGCGTTCACCACCACTTCCTCGCAAGCCACCGTGCAGATAATGAAGTGCAACGGCCAAATACGTGCAAGCTCTCCCTTTTGTATTCCGATGCGCCGAAAGGTTGGCATCGTGCGCCAGCCATCGAAGATCACCCGGCGACCGCAGTGCGCGATGTGCCGACGTTCGCCGGTGGCAAGCGAATTTTGGGCGCGTGGTTGTTAGCCCCGCATTCTCCCTATACGCTGGTTCAGCCGGCCATTTTGGCTGGAACCGGAGGACGCGTCATGCCCCTGTCGAAAAAGCTCGCGGCTGAGTTCATTGGTACGTTCTGGCTCGTGCTCGGCGGCTGTGGCAGCGCCGTTCTCGCCGCTAAGTTTCCCGAAACCGGCATCGGCTTTGTCGGCGTCGCTTTTGCGTTTGGTCTGACGGTGCTGACCATGGTCTATGCGGTGGGCCATATTTCCGGCGGGCATTTCAACCCGGCGGTGTCTTTTGGGCTTGTCGCAGGCGGCCGCACACCGGCGGCCGATCTCGTCCCTTACGTCGTTGCCCAGACAGTCGGGGCGATCGCGGCCGCCGGCGTGCTCTATCTGATCGCCAGCGGCAAGACAGGGTTCGACCTTGCCGGTGGGTTCGCCGCCAATGGCTATGCGGCGCATTCGCCGGGCGGGTATAACCTACGCGCCTGCTTTATAGACGAGGTGGTGCTGACCGCCGGGTTCATCTTTGTCATCATGGGGGCAACGGACCATCGTGCCCCAGCTGGATTTGCCGGTATTGCGATCGGCCTTTGCCTGACGCTGATCCACTTGATCAGCATCCCGGTGACCAACACCTCGGTAAATCCAGCGCGCAGCACAGGACCAGCGCTGTTTGTCGGCGGCTGGGCGGTGCACCAGCTTTGGCTATTCTGGGTCGCACCAATCCTCGGCGGGATCATCGGCGGTGTCGTTTACCGCTGGCTGCTGGAGACAACGCCGGCGAGCCGTGGCGCCGCTTGACGCGCTATCGCCCAGCATGTAACGAAAGTCGATCGGGTCGAGCGCGCCCTTAATCAGACCCCCATCGCTTTCCCGCCGCCGACCACGTTGAAGCGGACGCCTCCCACGTTGGACCCGGTGAAATCCACGAGGCAGTTAGGCCCGATCTGGAAGAAGGGCGACTTGCACTGCACATCGAGGGTCGCGACGACGACGGCCCCGGCGGTGCCCTGCGCCTGGCTCTCCTCGCCGTAGGAGAACACGTTGTAGTTGGGGTCGCCCGGATTCTTGTGGATCTTTGCGCCGTAGACGAAGCACGCCTCGGCGCTGCCGTCGGGGATATCGATCGGGCTGGCGTCGGGCGCGGCGAAGTAGCCGCCGACGACGATTGTCTCGGCGGCGCGGACCTTGAGCGCGTGACCGCCGCCCATGTAGCCGGTCGTCCGGAGCGAGCTTTTCGTGTTGCCAGCGGGACAGATCGACGTAACGTTCTCCACCCGCACCCGAACGGCACCGCCCAGGTACATGCTGTGCGTCACGCCCCCGCTGCCCGTGACCGCGCCGGAGCCCAGGCCGCAATCCAGCACAAGAGCCTCACGGATGAGCCAATCGACCGCGAACCCACCGCTGAATAGCCCCATTTGGCAATCGTGCACGTAACAGTTGTCGATCGTTATGTGGCCGCTCGCGCCCGGCCGGATGCCGGCTGTACCGCCGGGTGACCTCTCCTGAAGCCCGAAGCCGCGCACCTCGCAGCCGCGAATCACGCAGTCGGTCATCGGCACGAGGCCGCCGAGTTGATTGGCGTAGCCGCTCGGGTCGGTGATCCCCGTCCCGTCGATGATAGCGCCCCCGGAGAAGCGCGCATTCTTAAGTCCGGGGTTCGCGACCGTGCCCTGTCCGTCGATCGTCACCGGCACCGGGATCGCGACCGACTCGTTGAATGTGGTGCCCGGGTCGAGCTTGATTGTGTCGCCGGGCTTGGCCGCGGCGATCGCTGCCGTGAGCGTCGTGAAGCCGCCCGCGACTCCGGCCTGTGACCGGCCACACAAGATGGTGTTGCCGCTGCTGCCGGGTGCAACCGATGCCCTCGGCGGGTCGGCCGGCATCTGTCCGGGGCCCGGCGTTGCGCCAGGAGCCTGACCGAGCGGCGGCGGCAGGCCCTGCAGCCCAGAGACGCCATATTCGTACCAGCCTTGCGAGCCCGGAGGACCGCTTCCGCCCACCCAGGTGCCCATGAAGTAGAGTTTGCCCTGGCGGATGATCATCTGAAAGGCACCTTGGGTCGGGGGGGTGCCGTTGGCCGAGAACTCGTAACCCATCTCGTAGCCATACCGCGTGATCGACGGCACGGGGAGCATGATCGCGTCGCCCTTCGAATCGACGACGAACGCGAAATTCACGCCGTCGACGTCGCTGAGGGTCGGGTTGCCGATCGCCTTGGGATCATAGTTTGGCGCGCGCGGCGGCACCGTGGGCTTGCCGTTCACGATGTTGATGACCGAGTTTTCGGGCGATGCGAGTTGCCCGGCGCGGATGATGGCGGGTTTACTGCCTCCTCTGCCACAGGGTCCGGCCCGGAGCGCGAGCAGTTTGGCGTCGGTCGCAGCCGCGGGCGCCGCGATTACGGCGGCGGGCAGAGCGGCGCCGCCAGCAAGAGCGCCAGCGGCTGCGAATAGATTGCGGCGGGAGAATCTGTGTTCCATTGCGTCGCCTCTGGTCAGTGGATGGTGCGCCATCGCCGGCCTGGCGCCTTGGATCGCGGCCAGGTATCCGGCGCAGAGGTTGATGTGTTCCCGGCGACACTGCTTACCCGAGCCGCGCTCCAACATGTCGGGAAGGCCACGGCGGCGAAAAAGGGAGGCGACCGCGGCGCACAAGACGCCGTGATGCGGTGATCGACACAAGCCCCTGCGCGATGGCGCAGCGGGAGCAGGTAATGGGCTGCGTCCGCCGAGCGCCGAAGACAGCGGTTGCCAGTCGGGTGCTGCGCACCGCATCGCGGTAGCTCCAATCGCCGCTGCAGGGTAATCTCCAATTGCGGCAAGAACAAATGAGACGCCGGGGTGGCCATGGACATTGCCGACTGGCTGCGCCAGCTTGATCTGGAGCAATACATCGCCTCTTTCGCCGAGAACGCGATCGACTGGGCCGTCCTGCCGGGCCTGACCGCCGACGATCTTAGGGAGATTGGCGTTGCTGCGGTCGGGCACCGGCGCAAATTGCTGAACGCGATCGCCATGCTGTCCGCCACGCCCCGGCCGGAGCCGTCGTCATCTGATGAACCGGCGGCTGCGGCCTCCCGTGCTGAGCGCCGGCAGCTGACCGTCATGTTCTGCGATATTGTCGGCTCCACGGCTCTTGCCACGCGGCTTGACCCGGAAGATTTGCGGCAGATCATGGGGACGTATCACCGCTGCTGCGCGGAAGTGGTGGCTGATTGGGGGGGATATCTCGCGCGGTATATGGGTGACGGCATCCTGGCGTATTTCGGCTATCCGCAGGCTCACGAGGACGATGCGGAGCGAGCCGTGCGAGCCGGTCTCGCGCTAATCGATCGCATCGGAAATCTCGGCTTTGCAATCGGACGACTCGATGTCCGTGTCGGGATTGCCACAGGCGAAGTCATTGTCGGCGACTTGATCGGCCGAGGGGAGGCGCTGCAGCGCGAGGTGATCGGCGAGACCCCCATTCTCGCGGCTCGTCTTCAGGACCGAGCAGCGCCCAACACCGTCCTCATCTCGGACGGCACGCGACGCCTTATTGGTGAGCTGTTCGAAATTCGTGATGCCATATCCGTCGAACTGAAAGGGTTCATTGGGCGGCTCCGGGTGTGGCAACCATTGCGCCCAAACGACGCCGCCAGCCGGTTCGAAGCCTTACGCGCCACCACGCTCACGCCGCTTGTCGGCCGCGAAGAGGAAATCGAACTGCTCATGCGGCGATGGGCGCGCGCACGGGAGGGCAACGGGCAGGTGGTTCTGATCTCTGGCGAGGCCGGGATCGGAAAGTCACGTATCGCGGCCGAATTCGAGAGAAGGCTCCATGGGGTTGATCATATTCGCATCCGCGTCTCGGCTTCGCCGCAACATCAGGACAGCACACTATATCCGGTCATCGTGCATCTCGAACGCGCCGCCGGATTTGCTCTCGACGACCCGCCAGAGGCCAAATTTGACAAACTCGACGCCCTGTTGTCGCAATCGGCCCAGAACCGGGTCGACACGGCCGTGTTATTTGCCGATTTGCTATCACTCCCCAGCATCGGCCGATACCCGCGTCTCACCCTCGACCCCCACAGCAAGCGCGAACTGACACTCGCAGCGCTCATCCAGCAGTTCGAGGGGCTGGCCCGCAAGCGCCTTATCCTGCTGGTCGTAGAAGATATGCATTGGCTCGATCCTACATCATGCGAATTACTGGAACTGATTGTTGAACGGATCCGGAAATGGCCGGCTGTTTGCGTTGTAACGTGCCGGCCGGAATCGCTACCCGCCTGGGCCGCACAGGCACATGTGACGGTACTTTCTCTCAGGCGCTTTGACGAGCAGAACGCAGGAGCTCTCATTAAGAACGTCGCAGGGGTCCGCAACTTAGTAAGTAAAATTGTAGCGATCATTGTCGCGCGTACAGACGGGATACCCCTTTTCATCGAAGAGATGACCAAATCGTTTCTTGAAAGTGGTGTCCTACAGAATGAGCACGAGCATTTTCATTTCGACCTCGTGGCCCAGCCGTCGACAATACCGGCAAGCCTGCATGCGCTGTTGCTCGCCCGACTTGATCGGCTCGCTGAGGCTAAAGAGATCGCGCAAGTCGCAGCGGCGCTCGGTCGCGAGTTTTCGTTCGACTTACTCAGTGCGGTTGTTGCGAAACCTGAAGACCAACTGCGAGACGCGCTTGGTCAGTTGATTGACGCAGGTTTGATCTTTCGCCGCGGTTCGCCGCCGCGGGAATCGCTTATCTTCAAGCATGCGCTTGTGCAAGACGCTGCCTATAGCACCCTATTGCGACGACCCCGACAATTGTTGCATGAGCGGATCGCTTTGGTGCTTGAGGAACAATTTCCTGATGTCAGCAATAACCAGCCCGAGTTACTGGCGCATCACTTTACCCAGGCCGGCTCGACGGCCAATGCTATCGAATACTGGCGTAAAGCCGGTGAGCGAGCGCTCCGACGTTCTGCCAATTTGGAAGCCGTTAAACATCTGACACATGGCCTGGATCTTGTGAAAACACTCGACGACAATGCCTTACGTGAGCGCTGCGAATTAGAATTTTACTTGGCTTTGGCACCAGCAGTACGAGGGATCAAGGGGCACGCGGCACCGGAAACGTTAGAAACGTTCGCTGGCGCGCGTCAGCGCTTAGGGAGGCATGCCGCTGTCAAAGAAAGGATGAGCGTGCTGTATGGGCTGTTTGGTGTCTATTTCGTTCGGGGTGAGCATGCAAAGGCCTATGCTGTTGCCCGTGAAGCGGCAACGCTGGCCGACGGCCACCCCGACACGGCGGCTCAGGCACAAGCGGCGTCACTTCTTGGGCATGTCCTGTGGGCAATGGGCGACTTTAGAGGTGCCCGGGATCACCTGGAACGCGCCCTCGACGCTGGTCCACCGACGGAGCGCCGTATCAATGATCGACAGCTATTGGACAACCATTGGGTCGCCGTGCTGTCGTTCCTCGCCCACACTCTGTGGGCGCTCGGTTTTCCTGAGCAGGCGATGCGCGCATCAAGAGAGGCGGTGACGCGCGCGCGCAGCATCGGACATGTGCCGCTCACGGCCTTCGCTCTGCACGGCGAGGCGTTTCTGACTTTAGCGTTTGGTGCTGATCCGCACTCCGGCGAGCGCAGCGGCGACGAGGCCGTGTCGTATTGTGTTGAACACGGCATTACGACCTACGAACATTGGTCAAGGTTTTATCAAGGGATCACATTGGCGCGGCAGCGTAATCCAGCTGCTGCAATCGCGATCATGAATCATTCGATGGAGGCAGCCGCCGCGGATCACGCCGGGCTATTTCGACCGCTGCATCAAGGTCATCTCGCGCTTGTTCAAGCCAAGTTGGGCCAAGCGCAAATCGGCCTCTCTTTGCTGGACGAAGCGATGGCGCTCTCCGCGAAGACAGGCGAGCATCTATTTGATGCCGAACTCCACCGCTTCAAAGGAGAATTGCTGTGCGATATGGGACGGGAGAGCGAGGCAGAAATTGAGTTTGACCGCGCGCTATCAGTCGCGTGTGGACAGAGTGCCCGCCTGTGGGCGTTACGCGCGGCAACGAGTTGCGCCAGGTTGCGACTCCGGCACGGCCGAGCAACGGCGGCGCGGCAACTCCTCGCCCCCGTCTACAACTGGTTTACGGAAGGGTTCGCCACTCC
>JASIAN010000111.1 GCA_030042035.1 Alphaproteobacteria bacterium
GCACCGCGACCGCTGCGCGGCACCAACGCCCGCTACGTCGAAGAGGTGCTGCAGGCGAATGCGCCGCGCGCGCTGCGTCCGGCCGAGATTCGCAGTGCAATCCAGCGCGACAAGGGCGTGGCGATGGCGTTCACGTCGATCCGCCATGCCCTCGGCCAGCTTGAGGCGCGGCACGCCGCCGAACAGGTCGCCGACACGAAGACCTGGCGCTACACCGCCAGCAGCTCGAACTGAGGCGAGAAAGAGCGCCGTCCGGCCGCGTCGCGCCGGACGACGCGACCGCCGTTTCGCTTATTGGCTCTCCCGCGCCGCCGTATAGGGATAGATCGCCTTGCCGGTCGCATATTTTGGCGGCCACAAAACGATCTGCCGTTCGTCACTCTTCCACTGGTCGAGGCCGCGGTCGACAACGCCGTGATACTGCACTTCGAGGACGCGCGGCACGGCCCACTCGCCGTTGGCGCCGAATTTGATGTCGCCGACGATCGTCTTGAACGTATGGCTGTGCAGGTAGGCGGCGAGCTTCGCTTGGTTGAGGCTCTGCGTCCCTTTCACCGCTTCCGCCAGAACCTGCAGATAGCCGTACGCAAAGGGCGGCAGATAGTAGCCGAGCGGATCGACCCCGGCGGCTTCGGCCTTGGCCTGGTATATCTTCAGGAACTGGTCGACGCCGGGGAACAGCAGCGTCTTCGCCGGTTCCCAGAAATCGTAATCGACGATGCCGTTAAGCTCGGGGCCGAGATTGGTCTTGAGAGAGGCGTATTGCAGCCCGACCATGCCGCCGCCGAGGAGCTTGGTCTTCAGCCCGACCTCGGCGATGGCGCGCGTCATGCCGGCGGAACCGGGCGGATAGGACGCGACGAACACGGCGTCGGGGTTGGTGGCCTGGATCGCGCGCACGATCGGGGTGAAATCGGCGGTGCCGGGCGGATATGTCTTGTCGTAGACGATCTGCATCCCGATCGCCTTGGCGTTGGCGCGCGCTCCTTCGGCGCCGTGCAGCGCAAAATCGGAATCGGCGGCGATGATCGCCAAGGTCTTTGGCTTCGGCGACTGCCGTGCCGCCACTTCGAAAAACGGCTCCGAGAAGCTCTCGGACGGGTGCATCCCGCCAGTTGGCACAAACGAGAAGTAACGATCGTAATGGAAGTTCTTGTTGACGTTGAGGCCGAACAGCGCAAGGAACGCCATCTTGTGGGCGATGACGATCGGCATCGCCGGCGCAATCAGATTGGTGCCGTAGTCGCCGACCACCAGATCGACCTTGTCGACATCGAGCAGCTTGGTGAAGATGCCCGGCACTGTCGCCGGGTTGCTCTGGTCGTCGTAATAGACGAGCTTGACCGGGCGGCCGAGCAGCCCGCCCTTGGCGTTGGTCTCCTCTGCCCAGATCTGCATCCCCAACAGCGCGCCCTTGCCGGCCGAGGCGAGGCCGCCGGTCAACGCCATGCCGAAGCCGATCTTGATCGGCTCGGCCGCCTGTGCCGACCCAGCGCCGACCGCGCCGATCGCCGACAAAGCGGCGAGCGCGCCCGCCGCAAGCAGGCGTGAGATAGGCGCTCTTGGCATGATTTTTCCCTCCCCTGCGATCGATTGCGCCGACTGTAACCGATTGCGGTGACGCAACGCGCGGTAAAATTGCCGCTGTTCAGCGGTCTATCGCCACCGGCGCGATGCGGGAGAAGGTGGCGCGGGGAGGTCCCCGCGCCGGTTGCCGCTCAGTTCAGCCCGTAGAGCCGGCTGACGTTGTCGTAGGTGATCTTTTTCTGCACTGCGGGCGAGAAGCCGGCAAGGTTTTTTGCCAACGTCGTGTGCGAGTTCGGCCAGATGCAGTCCGGGTGTGGATAGTCCGCGCCCCAGATGATGTTGTCTTCGCCGATCAGCGGCACGATCGGCTCAAGGTATTTATCCTGCTGGTAGGTGACAAACCCCTGGCGGCGGAAATAGTCGCTTGGCTTCAGTTTGAAATTGAGGCTTTTCGCGCGGTCTTCGTATTCGGTGTCGAGGCGGTCGAACACATAGGGAAGCCAGGTGACGCCGCTCTCGCCCAGCACGAAATTGAACTCAGGGTATTTCTCGCAGGCGCCCGAGGCGAGGAGCGAAACCAGCACCTCCATCGTATCGAGCTGGAACAGCGCCGAACGTACGAGCCGCCACTGGGTCAGGACCTCCTGCTGCATTTCCGGCGTGTCGGGAGCGCGAATGGCCTTGAACCCGGTCGAATGGAACGAAATCGGAAACTTGCACTCGGCCGCCGCCTCCCACAGCTTGAACCAGCCCGGGTGATAGAGCGGCGGGCTCATGCCCTTGAACGCGAGATCGCCGCCTTTGAGGCCCATCTTGGCACAGCGCCGCACCTCGGCCGCGGCAAGCGCGGGATCGGTGTTGGGGACCATGGCCAGCGGAAAGATGCGGTTGGGGTCGGAGCGCTTGGCGAAATCGGCTGCCCAATCGTTGTAGATCTTGTAGACCCAGGTGCGCAGCTCGGGATCGTCGATCAAGTCGTTGGCCAACAGGCAGCCGTAGACGATCTCCTTTTCGATGCCGTCGCGGTCGAGATCGGCGAGCCGCAGCTCCGGCGTCGTCGGGCGCGGTTTGGCGCCGGGGAAATAATTCCACTCGAAGCCCAACTCCTTCATCTCGTCGATATGGCCGAACGAACCCTTCTGGTACGGTAGGAAGCCGGGGCCGACGCCGTTCCACATGCCGCGATCGACATCGCCGATGAACCAGTGCAGGCCATCGTTGCGCATTTCGGTGCGGGGCGCCGCCTGCTTCCATTTCGCCGGCGCCTGCGACGACCACAAATCGGCCGGGCAATAGGTCAGATCGATGTGATTGTCGCCGGAGATCAGCTTCTGTTGCATCGCGCGCCCTCATTCGGAAATTCGAATGGTGTGCAGAATACCCGCCGACGCGGCGTTTACAACCGCGCTGCGCTCGCTCCTTCCATGCATCAGAACCGGGTCGAGAGCCAGATCGCGAGACGCGAGCCGGCCTTGATCGCAGCCACCAGCGGCTCGTAGAGAGGCATCTCAGTCGCGCCATGTTCGAGCGCGGCGGCGCGGTGTCGCAACTCGTCTTCGCGGAACTCGGCGATCATCGCGGCGAGTTCGGGGTCGCGGTCGGCGAGCCGCTCGGTCTGGGCGCGATAATGCGCATCGATGACCTCCTCGACCGCGACCGTGCAGGCCATCGCGGCTCGCTCGCCAAGAAGCGCCGTCGCCGCGCCGAGGACAAATCCCGCGGCATGCCAGAGCGGCTGCAACAGGGTCGGCCGCACATGCCGCGCCCGCACGAGGTCGTCAAACGCGGCGAGGTGCCGCTGTTCCTGCTCGGCCATGCGGCGGATCTCGTCGCCAGCCGGACCGCGCCCGGTCATCGCGAGCTGGCCCTCATAAATCCTGACGGCGCCGTACTCGCCCGCGTGATCGACGCGGATCATCGCCGCAACGTCGGTGTCGGACGACGCGTCGCCGGGCAGGTGAGGCGGCCGTTTGGGCATCACGCGTGCGCCGGCCGGCGCGCGGCGGCGCGGCGGATGCGCATGAACACCGCGCCGCAGATCGCCGTCATGATCAGTGAAGCGACGAGATTCCAGCCCGCGAGCGAGACGCCGAACAGCGACCACTGCACCTGGTCGCACATGACGGCCGGCGTTGCGAGGAGCTGCGCTTTCATCTGTTCCAGCGTCATCGCGCCGCTCGGCGCGGCGGTGCATGCCGACGGGCCGGCGAACCAGTGCTGCTCAACCCCGACATGGTAGAACGCGAATACGCTGCCGACCGCATAGACGATCGCCAGCAGCAGCGCCGCCCACGGCAGCGCCGCGCGGCGGCCGATCAACAAGCCGAGGAGCGCGATCACGATCGCCGCCCACCATGGCCAGCGCTCGAACAGGCAAAGCTCGCACGGAATAAGCCCGCCCCAATACTGCGAGACGAGCGCTCCGCCCAGAACCGCCGCGCTCGCGACCAGTGCAAACGCGGCAAACCTCCGCATCGTCAGCATGATCGGTCAGCCGTTGGTGTCATCCTCGAACACCAGCCCCTCATAAAGTTCCGCCAGCGGGATTTCGCTGCCGACCGACGCAAGCGAGATGATACCTGCGTCGCCCCGGCTGATCTGAATGATCCACTGATCGCCCTGGCGCCGGTGCAGCGCGGCATAGCGGGCATCCGAATCGACAACCAGGATCTCCTGCACCGACGCGATCTGCTGATAGGCCGGGATCTTGATCCGGCGGTCGTGCCGCTCGGTGCTCGGTGACAGGATCTCGACGAGCAGGATCGGGTCCTGCAGATATTGCCGCCGACTGTAGGGTGCGCAAGTCACGGCCAGATCCGCCACAAAGAAGTCGTCGGCCCGGTCTGGGTCGAGAACGCCAGCTTCCGCGATGGCCCGGCATGGACGACGCGACGCCAGCGCGCCCTCCAGCCGTCCTGCGAGCCGAGCGGCAAGCGCGCCATGGTTGTGAGCCGGCGGCGCCATTGCGACCGGGAAACCGCCGATCAGTTCGTAGCGAGTGTCGGTGCCGTCGTCCCAGCGCAGAAACTCGTCGAGCGTCATTCTCTTCGTCGCGGGATCGCTCATCGCGCCCACTCCTTGCAATGACCGGCCGCCTCACTCATGCGCCGAGCTCATCGCCAGCGGCCCGACACGCGTGATCTGGCCGCCGGTGATGCCGCCGTCAATGACGAGTTCGCTGCCGGTGATGTAGCTCGACGCGTCCGACGCGAGAAACAATACGCCGTTGGCGATGTCCTGCGGCTTGCCGACGCGGCCCAAGGGGGCGCCGCGCCGGCCGTATTCTTCGATATCGATCGCCGGGGCGTTGCGGCCGCCCGCCGCAGCGGCCAGATCGGGACGGATTTTACCCCAGATCGGCGTGTCGATGATGCCGGGATGCACCGAATTGACCCGGATATTGTCGCCGCGCGAGGCGCATTCCATCGCGATTGCCTTCGCGAACAGCCGCACGCCGCCCTTCGTCGCACAATAGCCGGCAAGCGTCGCCGAGCCGCGCAGCCCGGCGATCGACGAGGTCATGATGATCGAGCCGCCGCCCGACTTGCGCAGCAGCGGCAGGCAATATTTGACCGACAGAAAGACGCCGTCGAGATTGACCGCGGTTTGCCGCCGCCAATCGGCGAGGCTCATCTCGACGATCGACGTGCACATGATGCCAATGCCGGCATTCGACACGAGGATGTCGAGCCGGCCGTGGCGGCGCTCAATATCGCCTATGACGATGTGCCAGCTTTCTTCGCTCGTCACGTCGTGCGGCAGGTAGACCGCGCGGCCGCCGGCCGCTGCGATCGTTGCGACGAGCGCGTTGCCGCCGGCGTCGTCGATGTCGCTGACGATGACCGCCGCGCCTTCGCGCGCCAAGGTCTCAGCGCATGCCGCGCCGATGCCCGACGCGCCGCCCGTGACCAACGCCACCTTGCCGTCGACCTGTCCCATCGCCGCCCTCCCGCTCTTCGGTAGGCAGCCTACACCCCTCCGCATGCGCCGTCATTGCGAGCAAAGCGAAGCAATCTCGTGGCGTGAAGGCTTCTTCGGGATTGCTTCGTCGCTGCGCTCCTCGCAACGACCCCGCTTCCGCAATGGGGGTGGGGCGCTACCGGTCGCGCCAGGGCGGAGCGGTCCAGCCGGCTTCGTCGTAGTCGCTGATGCAGCCCTCGGCGAGCGCGATCATGCGGTCCTCTTCCAACGGATATTCGCGGACGAACGGATTGGTGGATCGGCCGGCCGTCGCGAGCGCCGCAAGGCGGACGCGCACCTCTTTCGGCGTCAAGGCCGGGGACCCATCGCCTAATCCTGCACCTCGTGCCGCGGCGCACGCGGCATCTGGCGCGCGTCGAACGTGACTGTCGCGGCCTGCGCCGCCGGCGCTATTGCGCGGCGATCTCCGCCGCCGCCGAACCGAGCAGGAAATAGGTCGAGACCGCGCCCGTGCCCTTCAGCAGGATGGGCCCGCGCGGCTCGACCCGCCAGTCGGGTCCGAGCGCGCGCGCCGTTGCCTCTGAGATATGGATGCGGCCAGGGTCGCTCGTGGTCTGCAGGTGGGCGGCGATATTGACCGTGTCGCCCCACACGTCATAGGCGAATTTGTGCTTGCCGATAACGCCTGCGACAAGCGGCCCGGTATGGATGCCGATGCGCAGATCGATCGGCAGCCCCTCGCTGCGCCCCAGTGCATGGACGAAATCGAGCATTTCGAAGGCCAACTCGGCAACCGCCGCCGCGTTGTCGCCGCTCGGCGGCGTCAACCCGGCCGCCGCCATGTAGGCGTCGCCGATCGTCTTGATCTTTTCGACGCCGCGGCGCAGCGCCATGTCGTCAAACGCGCCGACGATGCGGTTGAGCAGATCGACCACCCTCTCCGGTCGGTTGTGGGCGGCGAAGCCGCTGAAATTGACGCCATCGGCAAACATGACCGTGACCCGCTCGTGGGCGTCGGCGATCGGGTATTCGTCACGCTTCAGACGCTCGGCGATCGGTGCCGGCAGGATGTTGGCGAGGAGGCGCGCCGCCACCTGCTGCTCTTCGACGATGCGCTCTTCGGCGCGGTCGAGCGTCTTGCGGTAGACGATCGTCAGCACCGCCAGCACGACCGCCGCGGCGGCGAAGTTGACCAGCCGCCAATCGGCGAGAATGTCCGGCGGTATAGTCGGCCGCGGCGGCATCAGCCAGCAAGCGATCTCGGCGGCCGCAACGATGCCGACGCTGATCCCGTAAATCACTCGTCGCGCGCGGCCGTCTTGCGCCCCCATCAACAGCGGCGGGACCGCGATGACCAGCATGCCCCAAGCTTCGAGGCCGGCGGCGGTACCGAGCTCAAACAACCCCAGCGCGACGAGCAGGGCGCCGGTCAGATTATGAAGCAGGTAGACGACGCTGCGGCGACTGCCGGCGAGTACTAGCAGCAGGAACCGCAGCAGGCCGACGCCAATCAGCGCGGCGCCGAGGAGCGTGGCCCAGTGTTTGGCGATCAGCGTGACGCCGATACCGATCGTCACGAGTCCGACCAGCAGCGAGACGACGCGGCCGGCAAGCAGCGACCGCGCCCGGCTCGCCAACGGATCGTCGGCGGTGCCGGCGAGATCGACGCCGAGCAGTGACCGGCAGGCGGCGCGGTCGTCGGTCAGCTTGCTCACCATGGTGGCGATGCCCGATCAGCCTCGGCTCAGATCACGCCGTCGTCCTTGAGGCCCTGCACGTCTTTCTCGTCGAGGCCGAGCCAGGAACCGAACACTTCCGTCGTATGCTGGCCCAAGAGCGGCGCCGGCGCGATCTTCGGCGGCTTGCCGTCGAAGCGCACCGGGAAGGTCGGCATGCGCAACTCGCCATTCGGGTGATGCTGCCTCTGGATGATGCCGCGGCTCTCAAAGCTCGGCTCCGCGAGCAGGTCGCCGGTGTCGAACACGGCCCCCGCCGGGATGCCGGCATCGCCGAGGATCTTCATCGCGTCATGCTTTGTATGAAGCTGCGTCCACGCCGTCACCATCGCGTTGATTTCGTCGGCGTGTTCGAGGCGCTTGTTGCGATCGACATAGTCCGGGTCGTCGGCCAATTCCGGCCGGCCCATGACCTTGACCATGCGGCGCCAGTGCTCCGGGTTGTTGTGGCTGTTGAACACGTAAATCCAGTCGTTCGGACCGCCCGGCTTGCACGGGAAAATGTCGGACGGCGGCACCGGTGGGCCAAACCCGCCACCGCCGCGCACGACCGGCTTGCCGGTGCGGGCGTGGTTGACAAAAGCGCCGCGCGTGTAATTGAGCTGCGCGTCCTGCATCGCGACCTGCAGCCGGCGGCCCTTTCCAGTCGTCACGCGCTGATAGAGCGCCGCGAGGATCGAGATCGCCATCAGCATGCCGGTGCCGGTGTCTCCGAGCGTCGGGCCGGGACGCACCGGGCGGCGGCCGGCCTCGCCGGTGATCGCCATGTTGCCGCCGGCCGCCTGCGCGATCATGTCGAACGCGAGGCTGTGCTCATAGGGACTGCCATCGCCGAACCCCTTGACCTGGGCATAGATCAGCCGCGGGTTGATCCTGTGCAGTTCGTCCCAGCCGAGCCCGAGTTTCTCGATCGTGCCGGGCGCCATGTTTTCAATGAACACATCGGCCTTGGCCGCCATTTCGCGGACGAGCGCCAGCCCGCGCGGCGATTTCAGATTGACCGTGACCGATTTCTTGTTGGCGTTGTAGATCATGAAATAATAGGCGTCGGCGCCCGGCTTCGGCCCGGTGCCGAGGATGCGGCCCGGCTCGCCGCCCTTCGGGTTCTCGACCTTGACAACCTCGGCGCCCAATTGCGCCAGGACCTCGGTGCAGGTCGGCCCGGCCTCGAACTGCGACAGGTCGAGCACCCGCACGCCCTGAAGGCAGTTCGGCGCAACGGCAGCTTCATCCATGGCATTCTCCAAACCCGTATCGGCGGGAAGCTAACGCCAAAACGCGAGCGACGCCACGGGGAGCGCGACGGCCATCATGTCGCCACGGCCTGCTCCCGGCGCCCGCTTTGGTTTTCAGTGCACTGTCACCGTTAATACTGTCCGTAATACAGTCACCGTAATACCCCGTAAGACTCTGACGGCTGTATGGAAAACGCGAGCGACCGCGCCCCAGAGCAGACGGCGGCGCGTACGATGGACTATAGCTTCACTAACGATCCCTCATTCGCCCCGGGAAATATTACGTTCGAGCTGAGCTGACGCTAGACAGTTTATACCCCTTATCAGCCTAGCCAGAAGTGATTGCCGTCGATGTGGGCGCGTAGCTTTTTTGGCAATGTTATGTTTTGCGTTTACTACGTCAAGCAAGCGTAGGGCGGATAAGCGGGGCGTAATCACCGCGGTCAGACCTGATTTGACGGAAACCGCGGCACTTTTCCGCTCTACTCGGGGTAATGCGGTCTTCCTTGGACAATTACGCCCTGATCCGGGTGAGGGCTTCAGTCGGGGTGACGATGCGGATGCTCCGGTGCATCCCGAGCGCCAGCAGGTGGCGGTCGCCGGAGACGATAAGATCGGCTTCGGCGGCGACAGCCGCAGCGATGACGTGATCGTCGTCGGGATCGGTGGCGATCACCGGCGGCACCGCGAGCGGCGTCACAAGGTCGGCGGCCTCGATATAATCGGCGAGCACCTGCCGGGCGGTGCGGCCGAGCGCGGCCAGACGCTTCACCAGCGCGGGTCGCATGAGGACCTCGGCCAGTTCTTCAAGGAGCGCAGTGCTGGTGAAGAGATCGATCTGCTCCCGCTGCCGGGCAGCCTCGAAGAGGCGATAGGGCGTGCCGCGCCAAAGCAGCGCCGACAGCACGACATTAGTATCAAGAACGATCCGCACTGCCGCTCCGGGCACGCCGCGCGGCCCGCACGGCATCGACCTCGGCCTGAATCTCCTCCTCCGTCATGGGTGGGATGCCGACCGCTTCCAGCGCCGGGGCGATTGCGAGCAGCCGGTCGAGCGCGGCTTCGCGGCGCGTCTTGGCCGCGAGGAAATCCACGAAGTCCTCGACTTCGCTCAGCCGCTCGGGCGGCAGGGCCTGAATCTTCTGCAAGAGGGTTTGGGCGTCGGACATGTTTATTCCTTCAACGCCGCGATGGCGGATTGCCAGGCGGCGATCGTGAAGGCGATGTCGTCGTCGGTGTGGGCGAGCGAGATGTAATATTTCGACTCGCCCTTCAAAACGCCGCGCTCGCGCAACAGCGCGTTGAAGCGGCGCATTAGCGTCGCGTCGCCGGCCAAGGTGCCGCGATAGTCGCGCACCCGCTCGGGGCTGAAGACGACATCGAACAAGGGCGGCTCGCCCGAAATCTGCGCCGGGATGCCGGCCTCCTTGAGCAGGCGGCCGAGCGCCGCCATCAACTCGCGCCCGGTCGTGTGGATCTGCTCGTAGGCGCCGGGGCGGCGCAGGATGTCGAGCGTCGCGAGGCCCGCCGCGGCGGCCAACGGGTTGCCCGACAGCGTGCCGATCTGCACGAGGAAATTGTCGTCGCCGACTTTCGCCTTGTCGAAATGCGCCATGATCTCGGCGCGGCCGGCGATCGCCGCCAGCGGAAACCCGCCACCGACCACCTTGCCCAATGTGCAGAGATCGGGAACGACGCCGTAATATTCCTGGGCGCCACCATAGGCGAGGCGGAAGCCGGTCACCACCTCATCGAAAATGAGCGGGATGCCATTGTCGGCGGTGATCTTGCGTAGCGCCGGCAGAAAGCCCGGCTGGGGCGGGATGATGCGCTGCAACGGCTCGACGATAACCGCGGCCAGCTCGTCCTTGTGGTCGCGCACGAGGCCCGCGACCGCGTCGGCGTCATTGAACGGCGCGATCAGCATGTCTTCCCGCACGCTTTTCGGGATGCCGGCCGAATCCGGCACCGGCAGCGGGAAATTGCCGGAGCGCTTCGGCGCCAATGACATCAGCGAATAATCGCTCATGCCGTGATAGCCGCCCTCGAATTTGAGGATTTTGTCGCGTCGGGTGAAGGCGCGGGCGGTGCGCATCGCATAAAGGTCGGCTTCGCTGCCGGACGATACGAAGCGCACCTGCTCGGCGCACGGCACCGCCGCGACGATCGCCTCCGCCAATTCGATACCGAGCCGGTTGTTGGCGAAAAACGTCGTGCCGCGGGCGATCTGCGCCTGCGCCGCCGCCGTCACCTTGGGATGGGCGTGGCCGACCAGCATCGGCCCGGAGCCGAGAAGGTAATCGACATATTCCTTGCCGCTCTCATCCCAGACGCGGCCCGCCTTGCCCTCTCGAATGATGATGTCGCCGGCGATATTGCCGAACGTGCCGCCGGGCAGCACGCGCCGCGCCGTCTCGAAGAGGTCTGCGTCGTCCGCCTGATCCACGATCCGATCTCCGTTTCAGACTGTCGTTCGCGCGCGAGCGGGAATCCAGGGCCGTTCAAGCCGTCGTTTGCTCTCGACCCCGCTTTCGCGGGGGGCGACAGATCAGGGTGCTTATAGCCCGACCATGCCCATCCAAAACATCTGCCGCTCGCCGACATCGACATCGTATTTGCGCACGAATTGGAGCCTCCCGTCATCGGCGATGCGGAACAGCGCGAGGCAAGCCGGCAGAAAACGGCTCTGGCCGCTCGCGTCGTGCACCTCGCCGGCCATGATGTGCGCGGCGACGAGAAGCCTCCCGCTCGGGTCGATGTGAAACGTGCGGCAGTGCACGCCGTGCGTATCGGCGTGCTGCAGCGGTTCCGGCTCGCCCTTCGCCGGGTCGATCGCGAACACGGCGATCGTGTTGTCGCCGCCTGCCGGCAGCCCCTGGCCTCTGATGCTGGTCGTCGTCGAGGCGCGGTTGGCGACGTACACCGAGCGGCCGTTCGGGTGGACGTGCACGGTGCTGGCTGCCTGCCGGGCGCGAATATGGGTGGGATCGGCCAATGTCGTCTGCCGGGAGATCGGCGTCGCGAGCAGCGTCCCATTGTGGAACGCAAAGGTGTCGAGCCGGTTCTGCCGTTCCAGCGCGACATAGACCCAGGGATGCGTCGGATGGAAGTCGAGGTGGCGCGGCCCGAAGCCGAAGCCGCCGCCCGGCGCGACGATCGCCTCGTTCGTGAGCTGGCCGTTCGCGTAATCGAACACCAGAAGCCCGCCCGGCTCTTCCGGTCGGTCGGCGGCCGCGTCGTGGCCGCGCGCGACGAGGATGACCTTGCGGCTATCGGGCCGGACGCGCACCTGATGGGCAAAAATTCCGGGGCGCACGTCTTCCTGCTGCCGCACCTCCTCGCCCGGCGTGCCGTCGCCATTGATGCGATAGACGCGCAGCCCGCTCGGGTTGTTGAACGCGACGAGGATGTATGCCGACGCGATGTCGGTCGTCATGTGAATGGGCCGCGTCGGCAGCGCGATCGGACTGCCGTGCGCGGCGAGCGCGCCGCTCGTCGGGTCGATCGCAAAGGCGCTGACGTGATGCGTATTGCCGACAAAGCCGCCAACGCCACTGGCGCTGTCGCTGGACGCGACGTAGAGAAACCGCCCCGACGCGTGCGGCCAGGCATATTGCACGTTGGCCGGCAGGCTGACAGTGCTTCGGCGGGTCAGCGCAGCGCTCTCGACGTCGACCTCGTAATGCCGCAAGTCGGGTCCGACGGCGGCGTAGAGCGCGATACGGCTTGCGGTCTCGACCATCGACATCCTCCTCACTGAGATCAGGCGAGATTGCGACCGGGCGCAGCCGCACGCAAGCGGTGGGGCACAGAGCCGATTTGACTTTCGCAGGGACCTCCGCGATAGTCGCGCGGCTGCAACCCCTTCGCCATGTCGATCCCGGTCTGCGTTTTGTGAAGCCGAAAACGGCGTCGAACGCGTTTAAATGGAGTGAGGAAGGTTTGGGAGATTTCCCGGACAGCCGGGTGGGCAGCGGCCGCCGGCGCTGAGCCGATTCTTGCGTCGGACGCGAGAGTAAAGAGACTGGACGCTTGCGAGCGTGACCGCACCTTCCCGCCCCCAGGGAGGCGACCATCGCGACTGAAATTGAGCTGAAGCTCGCCGCACGCGCCCGCGACCTGCCGCTCTTGGCGCGTGCGCTTGAGGGCCGCGCCGGCTGCCGTGCCGATGGCAGACACGCCCGGCTCGTCAGCACCTATTTCGATACCCCCGACCACGCGTTGGCGCGGCGCGGCATGGCGTTTCGCGTGCGCGAGACGAACGGGCATTTCGTGCAAACCGTGAGGGCGGGCGGCACCGGCGCAACCTCGCCACTCGTGCGCGGCGAGTGGGAGGACAACATTGCCGGCGCCGCGCCCGACCCGGCGGCGCCGGAAACCGGCCGGTTTCTCGACCCGGAAACCGCCCGGCGCCTGGCGCCGCTGTTCCGCACCGAAATCGCCCGCCGCACGATCGCCCTGTCGGCCGCGCCGGAAGCCGAGATCGCGGTGGCGATCGACCGCGGCCGCATCTGCGCGGCCGATCGCGCCGCCAGCGAACCGATCAGCGAGGTCGAGCTCGAATTGAAGTGCGGCCGCCCTGCGGCGCTCTACGACGTCGCGCTCGATCTGATGACGGTGGCGCCGTTGCGCCTCGAACGCCGCAGCACAGCCGAGCGCGGCTACCGGCTCGCGGCACCCGACGCGGCGCCGGTCGCTGCCGTGCACGGCGCGGCAATCGAGCTGTCGCCCGACATGAGCGGCAGCGTTGCGCTGCAGCGCATCGGCCTCGCGTGCCTCAATCACATCATGCAAAACGAGGCGGCGGCGCTCGCCGGACTGGCCGAGGGGATCCATCAGATGCGCGTTGGCGTGCGACGCTTGCGTGCGGCGTTGACGACGTTCGGCAAAATGCTGCCGACCAAAGAGCGGCGCTGGGCGTCGCAAGAGTTGCGCTGGCTGGCTGACGCGCTCGGCGCGGCGCGCAATCTCGACGTGTTCGCGGGCGCGCTGATCGCACCGGCGCGCAAGGCGCTGGGCGCCTCCCCTGAGCTCGCGGCATTGAGCGCTGCGGTGGAACGCCAGCGCAAGGCGGCCTACATCAAGGCGGCCAAGGCAATCCGTTCGACGCGTTACACCGCATCGCTGCTGCGCATGCTGCGCTGGTTCGCAACCGAGGGTTGGTGCGATGGTGGTTCACAGCACCCGCTTGCCGCATCGATCGGCGAGATCGCGCCCAAGATCCTCGCTCGCCGTCGCACCGTCGCGCGGCGGCGCGCCAAAGGATTCACCGGGCAGGCCCCGGCGGAACGGCACCGGCTGCGCATCGCGCTGAAAAAACTGCGCTACGCGACGGA
>JASIAN010000012.1 GCA_030042035.1 Alphaproteobacteria bacterium
AAGAACGTGCCGATGACCGAGGTCACGATGCATACCGCGCCGATCGCCAGCGGCAGCACCAGGAGCTTGTCGCGCAACGGCGGCGCGAAGAAGATCGCGGCCAGCAGCATCGTCGCAACGATCGTCACGACGTAGGTCTCGAACAAGTCGGCCGCCATGCCGGCACAGTCGCCGACATTGTCGCCAACATTGTCGGCAATGACGGCGGGGTTGCGCGGGTCGTCTTCGGGGATGCCGGCCTCGACCTTGCCGACGAGATCGGCGCCGACATCGGCGCCCTTGGTAAAGATGCCGCCGCCGAGCCGCGCGAAGATCGAAATCAGCGAGGCGCCGAAGCCGAGCGCAACCATCGGCTCCAGCACCGGCCGCAAATCGGTGCTGCCGTGGAAGATAACGCCGCGCAGGATGAAGTAGTAGCCGCCGGCGCCGAGCAGCGCGAGGCCGACCACCAGCATCCCGGTCACCGCGCCGGCGCGGAATGCGATGTTGAGCCCTTCGGCGAGGCCGGCGCGCGCCGCCTGGGCGGTGCGCACATTGGCCCGCACCGACACGTTCATGCCGACATAGCCGGCCGCGCCCGATAATACCGAGCCGATCAAATAGCCGAGCGCAACCCATGGCCCGAGCGTCAGGCCAAGGATGATCAGGATGATGATGCCGACGATCGCGATCGTGCGGTATTGCCGGTTGAGATAGGCGCTGGCGCCGACCTGCACAGCGCCGGAAATCTCCTGCATGCGGGCGCTGCCGGCATTGGCCGCGAGCACCCGGCGGCTGGTGATGAGGCCGTAGGCAAGCGCTAGGAGGCCGCAGGCAATGACAAGAATATCGGCCGACGCCATCAGTCAGGTTCCCCCACGATCGCGCAATGTAAATGAGAACAACCCGCCTCGGACGCAGCCCTAAGGGCCGGCACGTGCCGTGGCAGGCCGAGCCGGCGCACCATGCCAGATGCCGGGAAATGAGGCAACCTCCGGGTGCCGGACGCCACCGCTGCGCCAGGGCGAACTTGGCGCGCGTCTGATCCCCGAAACTGTGCCATCGCATGACGGCCGCGTTTTCGAGTATCTCCTGCGGGCGTCACGGCGTAGCGGCAGGAAGGCGGATGGAACACGCAGCTTCGGCACCCCGGCGATGGGACCTGGAAGCGGACGTCGTCGTGGTCGGGTTTGGGGCGGCCGGTTTCGCCGCCGCTGTGACGGCGCACGACCTCGGCGCCGAGGTGCTGATCCTCGAAAAAGCGCCCGAGGGCGAGCACGGCGGCAACACGCGGGTCGCCGGCCAGGGCTATCTCAATACGTCGTCGCCCGAGAAGGCGGCCGCCTATCTGCGGGCGCTGTGCGGCCCCTATACCGTGCCGGAGCCGATGGTCAAGGTCTGGGCCGCGGAGATGTGTCGCAACAACGAATGGCTGACGAGCCTCGGTGGCGACCCGCAAGAGCACCAGCACCAGCCGGTCGGCATCGAATTCCCCGACCTGCCGGGGGCCGATTGCGTGCACAAATTCCACGATGGCCCGACCTATGGCTACTCCTACACCTGGAAATTGTTCGAGCGGCTGGTCAAACAGCGGCCGATCCCTATCCTCTACGAGACGCCGGCGCGCGAACTGATCCAGCATGACGTGACAAAGGAAATGCTTGGCGTACATGCCGAGCGCGGCAAGAAATCGCTATCGCTGAAGGCGCGCCGCGCGGTCGTCCTGACCTGCGGCGGTTTCGAGAACAACCAGGAGATGATCCGCGACTATCTGCCGGGCGTGCCGTACTGCTATACCTCGGGGAGCCCGTACAACGAAGGCGACGGCATCCGCATGGCGATGGCGGTCGGCGCCGACCTCTGGCACATGAACAATTACGCCGGCCCCTCGATGGCGCTCAAAGTGCCGGAAATCCGCAGCAGCTTCTCAATGCAGGCGCTGCATTTCAGCAAGGAGATGCCGGGCGGCATGATCGTCGTCGGGCCGGATGCGAAACGCTTCACCGACGAGAAATTCAAGACGCGGCATGGCAAGGTGCCGGTGCATGGTCGCTGGCTGCCCCTCGCGACGCCATGCCCGATGTTCATGATCTTCGACCACCGCCTGTTCTCGGCCGGGCCGCTCTACGACAAGCATCCGAGCCACGGCTGGACGCAGATCGTCGAGCGGTACGACTGGAGCGGCGACAACCGGGCCGAACTGGCGAAGGGCTGGATCAAGACCGCCGGAAGCATGGCGGCGCTGGCGCGGCTCATCGGCCTCGATCCCTCGGCTCTCGCTGACACGGTTGCCCGCTGGAACCGCTGCTGTGACGCCGGGCACGATGGCGAATTCGGTCGCACGCTGATGCGGGCGCCGATCGGCGACCCGCCGTTTTATGCGGTCGAGTTGTCGCCCTCGATGCTCAACACGCAGGGCGGGCCGCGGCGCAACGAGAAGGGGCAGATCGTGCGGCCGAACGGCACGCCGATCCTGCGCCTTTACAGCGCCGGCGAGCTCGGCTCGATCTACAGCTATCTTTATCAGGGCACCGGCAATATCGGCGAGTGCCTGGCGTTCGGGCGGGTTTCCGGCCGCAACGCCGCCGCCGAGGCACCGTGGGAGTAGACCCTGCCGGCGCGGAGGCGCTCTGTGCGGCGGCCGCAGCCTGGGCGCCACACCGCAAAGGGGCCCCTGTATTGCTACCGGCTACCGGTTCTGCTTCTCCCGGCAAACTGTCAATCGGCACCGAAACGTGCCGATTCGCAGGTAAACTGCGAGAAGCCATTCGCAAACAGTTACCGTGTTAACGGCGCAGTTTGCGGCATCTAAAGGCCGCCGCGAATCGCGTCGCGTTGCGGCCGATTCTTGACCATCTTCGGAATGCCGCCTTCGATCATCGCGTTGACCGGCCGCCGGCCCTGATAGAGCGGGCCTTTGTTCGGCCGCCGCACCCATTCCTCGCGGAGCGGCAGCCGATGCGGCGGCGGTCTCCGGCACCGCTTCTTGCCGTAACGGCGGCGCTGCGCGACAATAAACCCGCCAGCCGGGACGCCGGGGCCGCGCATGGCCGTTGCTCGGCCACAGGTTGAGGGACGGTAGTGTCCGACATCAAGACCCTTATCGCCAAGCTCAACCCCGCGTGCAAACGCGCGTTAGAGACGGCAGCCGAGCGCTGCCTCGCGCAGACGCATTTTTCAGTCGAGATCGAGCATCTGCTGTGTCAGCTGGTCGAGGCCCCTGATGGCGATGTGACACGCCTGTTACGTCATTACGATATCGCCGCCGACCAGGTGACAGCGCAGCTTAATCAGGCGCTGGAGAGATTGAAGCGCGGCAACAGCCGCACCCCGGCGCTGTCGCCGCACCTGCTGTCGTGGCTCGAAGCCGGCTGGATGTTCAGTTCGCTGCGGCTCGGGCGGCAGAGCATTCGCTCTGGCGCGCTGTTTGCCGCACTCTATGAACAGGAGGCGCTGCGCGCACTGGTGCTCGAATCGGCGCCATTGCTGCTGCGCGTGCCACGCGGCAAGCTGATCGAGGATGCGCCGGAGCTGATCCGCGGCTCGCCCGAGGACGAGACCGCGGCACCGCCGGCATCCGCCGGTTCGGCGGCGCCGGCGCCCGCGTCTGGAGCCGGGCGCACGACGATGCTCGACACCTATACGATCGACCTGACGGCGGAAGCCGCCGCCGGCCGGATTGACCCGATCGTTGGCCGCGACGCGGAAATCCGCCAGGTCATCGATATCCTGATGCGACGACGGCAGAACAACCCGATCCTTACCGGCGAGGCAGGGGTCGGCAAAACCGCCATCGTCGAGGGTTTTGCGCAGCAGATCGTCGCCCGGCAGGTGCCGCCGCCGCTCGCCAACGTCTCGGTGCATATCCTCGATCTCGGGTTGCTGCAGGCCGGCGCCGGCATCCGCGGCGAATTTGAGAATCGGCTGCGCGGTGTCATCGACGGGGTTGCCGCCTCGCCGCGGCCGATCGTCCTGTTTATCGACGAAGCCCACACGCTGATCGGCGCCGGCGGCGCGGCCGGTCAAGGCGACGCTGCCAACCTGCTGAAGCCGGCCCTGGCGCGCGGGCAGCTGCGCACGATCGCGGCGACGACATGGGGCGAGTACAAAAAATATTTCGAGAAGGATCCGGCCCTCGCCCGCCGCTTCCAGGTGATCAAGGTCGCCGAGCCGGAGGAGGAGACCGCGTGCCGCATGCTGCGCGCGCTCGCACCAAAGCTCGAGCGGCACCACGGAGTGCGGGTGCTCGCCGCCGCGATCGGTGAGGCGGTGCGGCTGTCGCACCGCTATATCGTCGGCCGCCAACTGCCCGATAAGGCCATCAGCGTTCTCGACACTGCCTGTGCCCGCGTCGCGATCGCCCGCGCCGGCGAGCCGCCGCAGCTGCTCGATGCGATCCGCCGCCAGGAGGGGTTGGCGCAGGAGATCGCGATCCTCGGCCGCGAGGGGCTGAGCGGGCGCGACCACGCCGAACGGATCGAACAGTTGTGCGCGCAGCGGGGCCGCGTCGAGGAGCTGCGGCACGCACTCGAGGCGCGATTCGCGCAGGAAAAGGCGATCGTCGGCCGCATGGAAGCCCTCGAGCGCGAGATCGAAACGGCCGGCACGACCGATCGGAGCGTCGCCGCACTGGTCGGCGAGTTGGGCGGGCTGCGGCTCGAACTCGAGGCGCTGCAGAACGGCGACCCGATGGTGCCGGCTTGTGTCGACGGGCAGGTTGTGGCGTCGGTGGTGTCCGGCTGGACCGGGATTCCAGCCGGCAAGATGCTCTCGGGCAGCCTCGATGCCGTGCGCACCCTGCGCCAACGCATGATGGAACGGATCGTCGGCCAGGATGCCGCAATCGACGCGATCCACCGCCGTATCCAAACGTTTCACGCCGATCTCGGCGAACCCGATAAACCGTGCGGCGTCTTTCTGCTGGTCGGGCCGAGCGGCGTCGGCAAGACCGAGACCGCCTTAACCCTCGCCGACATCCTCTATGGCGGGGCACGCAGCATGGTCACGATCAACATGTCGGAGTATCAGGAGGCGCATTCTGTCTCGGGTTTGAAAGGCGCGCCGCCCGGCTACGTCGGCTACGGCCAGGGCGGCGTGCTGACCGAGGCGGTGCGTCGCGCGCCCTACAGCATCGTGCTGCTCGACGAAGTCGAAAAGGCCCACCCTGACGTTATGGAGCTGTTCTACCAGGTGTTCGACAAGGGCACGCTCGAAGACAGCGAAGGCCAGATCGTCGACTTCAAGAACACGATCATCCTGCTGACCTCGAACCTGGGCAGCGAGGCGATCGTCGATCTCGTGGCGCGGCGCGGCGCCGACGCACGGGGCGACGCACTGACGGCCGCGGTCCGGCCGGCCCTGCTGCGGCGCTTCAAGCCGGCCTTTCTCGGTCGGCTCGTCATCGTGCCGTACCTGCCGCTCGGTGACGACGAGCTGCGGCAGATCGCCAGGCTGAAACTGGCACAGATCGAGGCGCGGGTGCGGCGGACGCACCGTGCCGAGCTGTTGTGGGACGCGGCGGTGGTCGACGCCATCGTTGCGCGCTGCACCGAGACGGACAGTGGCGCGCGCATGATCGATCATCTGCTGACGCAAAACCTGCTGCCGGACCTGTCCGAGCAGATGCTCGACCGGATCGCCGACGGCAGCGAATTTGATCTGGTGCGCATCGCGCTCGATGCGAACGGCGATTTCGCCTACCACTTCACGCGCGATCCGATGGGCCGGGCGGCGCGGGACGAGGCGGCATGAACGACATTCTCGGCTACACCCAGGCCGGCTACTGGTTTTCGGTCACGACGCCGTTCGGCGATGACGAGTTGCTATTGAAAGAGTTTGAATTCAGCGAGCGAATCTCCTCGCTGTTTCACCTGCGGCTGACAATGGCTTCGGAGCACGATGATCTCGATTTCACCCGGATCGTCGGGCAGCCGGTCACCGTGTCCGGCACTGACGACAACGGCAGGAAAAGCTGCTTTCACGGAATTGTCGGCCGCTTTCGCCAGGACGGGCGCATCTACACCGCCGATGTTTATCCGAAAATGTGGGAGCTGACGCTCGCCTCCGACAATCGGATCTTTCAGAACCAGTCGGTTCCGGATATCGTGACCGCCGTGCTACAAGAGCATGGCATCACCGATTTGAACAAGGACAATCTTACCGGAACCTACCCGGTATACGAATATTGCGTGCAGTACGGCGAGACGACGTTTAATTTTGTCAGCCGGCTGCTGGAGCAAGAAGGGATATTTTATTATTTCAAGCACTCGGACGACAAGCACACACTGATGCTGGCCGATCAGCCGCCCAACGGCCCCAACTGTTACGATGATCTCGATGCTGTCAATTTCAAGGCCGGCGCGACGCGGGTGTGGGACGAGCCGGATGTCGTCACCGCGGCCGGTGTGGAGGAGCTCGTCGTTGCGGGCAAATACCGGGCGAGCGACTATGAATTCACGACGCCGTCGACCTCGCTGCTGTGCGAGACCGGCAACGGCAGCCGCAGCCTTTACGAATATCCGGGGCTCTACTCCAAGAAAGACGACGGCGACGCGCGGGTCAAAATCCGTCTCGACGAAGCACAGTCGCTGGCCAAGACGCTGTGGGGCGAAAGCATCTGTCCCACTTTTCGCAGCGGTCACAAATTCACTCTGGCGAAGCACCCGCGCTCAGCGGCAAATACGGAATATGTCTTGTACTCGATCGAGCATCGCGGCGGCGAAGGGATGTATGCGAACAGATTTGTCGCCTTTCCCTCCAACACCGCGTTCCGGCCGCGGCGCAGCGCGGTGAAGCCGCGCCTCACCAGCATCCAGACGGCCAAAGTCGTCGGCAAGCAGGGCGACGAAATCTATACCGACGAATATGGCCGCATCAAAGTGCAGTTTCATTGGGACCAGCTGGGACAGAAGAATGAGAACAGCTCATGCTGGATCCGGGTCGCGCACGGCTGGGCCGGCAAGAATTGGGGCGCGATATGGTTGCCGCGCGTCGAACAGGAGGTGGTTGTTGCGTTTCTTGACGGCGACCCCGACCGGCCGCTCGTCGTCGGCTCGGTCTATAACGGCGAGCAACCGGTTCCTTACGCGCTGACCGACAATATCACGCGTAGCACGCTCAAGAGCAACACGTCGAAGGGCGGCGGCGGCTTCAATGAGATCCGCTTCGAGGACAAGAAGGATTCCGAGGAACTGTATCTGCACGCCGAGAAGGACATGAACGTCGCGGTGGTCAACGACCTCGGCTGGACAATCGACCATAACGAGTCCGCGACCGTCGGGTATGACCGCAGCGTGACACTCATTGAAGGCAATGACAAGCTGACGGTCCGCCGCGGGACGCGCACCGTCACGGTTACCGGCAGCGATACGCGGACCAGCAAGGCCGGCTTTACCCACGAGGTGACGGGCGACTTCACGCTGAAGGTTGACGGCAGCATTACGATCCAGGCGACCGGCGCCATTACGCTCAAGTCCGGCACCTCGCTGACTCTCGATTCCGGCACGTCGCTGACCTTGAAGGCCGGCACCAGCCTTTCCGGCAGCGCCGGCACCAACCTCAGCCTCGCCGGCAACGTCAACGCCGAATTGAAGGGCGGCGCCAGTGCCAATGTCGAAGGCTCCGGCATGCTGGCGCTGAAGGGCGGAATGGTGAAGATCAACTGATGACCGAGGGCGATGCCCTTGTGGCGCCGGCCACTCCGGGGCCGGCCGAAACGCCGCCGGTGCCGGCGGATGGCGTGGTGGTGCATACCGATGAAAGCGGGCGCACGCGAGAAGAGACGCCGTTTGCAGGCGGCGTGATCGAGGGCGAGGCGAAGAGCTACGCGCCCGGCGGTGCATTGGTGCGGGTCGCCCGCTTCAAGGCCGGGCAACTCGACGGCGAGGCTGTCGAGCATGATTTCGTCGGCAATGTTGTCGCCCGCTTCACCTTTGCCAAGGGAAGGCTTGACGGGCCGGCAACGATTTATGCCGGTGGCCGCATCGTGCAGGAGATGCGCTATGCCGGCGGCGTTCTGACGGGAGAGATGCGCAGCTACGACGCCGCCGGCACGCTCGCGGCGGCGGCAAATTACGCCGACGGCGTGCTCGACGGCGAACAGCGCACACTGCGTCCCGACGGATCGCTTGTCCGCATGGCGCAGTACCGCGCGGGCCGGCTGAGCGGTGAGGCGATCGACTACTGGGACAACGGCAACGTTCGCCAGCGCGCGCTTTATGAGGACGGCGTGCAGCAAGGCCCGACACGCACTTGGCTGGCGACCGGCGAACCCGACCGGGAGATCATCTATGAGAACGGGCAGCCGGTTGCAAACCGGTCGCTGGCGCCCGCCATCGCTGCGGCGCCGGCACCGGTGCAAACCCGATCGCCGGGTTGGATAGACCGGCTGCTCGGCAGCGGCTGACGCCCGTGCTGCGGCCGCTGTCCGATCGCTCAGGGGATCGCTTCAGTAATCTGCCCGGGCGTCACAATCGAGATCACCCCGGCCCAGGCGCACATGCATTTCGAGGTGCTGTCGAGCGCGGGAAATGTACCGATGAGCACGGTCGGAACCCCCGGCGCCCACGGGGCGGGCGTCACCGGAATACACGGCATCGGTGTCAGCACGCCCTGCGCCGCGGCCGTCGCGGCGGCGACGGTCGGGTTGGCAAGGCTCGTGCACATGGCGAAAGGCGGAATGTTCAGGATCGGGACATGATCCATAATATTGGCCGCCGGCAGATCACTGCTCAGAACGCGATTGGTCGGCAGCACGACCAGGGTCGATGGGGCCGTGCCGAAGGAGCACGACAACTGCGCGTTCATCGTGACTTGCTGCGCCATCGCCGCGTTCCTCGCGCCGATCCCCTGGCCGAGCATAACACAAGGCTGGCCAGTTCGATTCGCGCCGTCCGCGCCTACGGCATCGGCTGTTGATCATGTCGGCAATGCCGGACGAAACCGGCGGGTCGATGATCGACGCCGTGTCGCGGCAGAGCTTGATGCTGAGCGGAACGCTGCTGTTCGGCGTGCTGTGCTTTGCCGGTGGGCTATTGGCAGGGCGGCATTTTGTCGGCAGCGCGCCATCGGTCGTTGGCCCCGATCGTCGAGCATTGCTTGCAGCGGTGGCGATTGCTGAGCCGCTCGATCCTGCCTCGCCAACCCGGGCGATGGCCAACCAACGGCCGCCGCCCGCGAACGACCCCGAGGTTTCCGCTGTCGCGGCGCCAGTGAGCCCGCCCGCACCGGTTGCCGCCGCTGTTGCGGTGACGGTGGTGGCGGACCTGCAGATCGGCGTTCCGGCCGATCAGCCGCCGGAATTGCAGCTGCGTGCACCGCTGGCTGCCGGCGTGCAAGCGTTGCGGGTGCGACGCACATTTGCGGTGCGGGTCGGCGCCTATCTCGAACCGATGATCGCGCAGCGCCGCGCTGCCGTCTTGCAGCGCCAGGGATATCATCCGCTGATCCTGTCATCGCGCCAGGCGGCGGAAGCGCTGACCTGGTACTCGGTCGTGCTCGGCCGCGACGACGATCTGACGGCGGCGCGACAGCAGGCCGAGGCGTTCGAGCGCGACGACCACGAGCTGCGCCCCGAGATCGTCAGCTGGCGCCTGCTGCAGCCCACCCGCCGGCTTGGCGGCGCGCCGGCCGCGCCGCCAATGCCACCTGCCATTACAGGGGCGGAAGCGCGAACCGCCGGGATTGCCGATCCCTGGCGCGCCATGGCGACGACCATGCGCACGCCGCGATTGGCCGCGATGCCGACAGGCGCAAATCTGTTTCAGCCGGCCGATCGCGACCAACTCAACCGCATCGCCGTTGCGGTCGACGCCCTCGAATCACGCCACGGTGCCGATGCAGCAATGTGGCGGCCGGCGGTGGATGGTCCGCAGGGTCCGATGCAGGTGACCGCCGCCGCAGCGCTCGATGTCGGCGGCGGCAACCGGTTCGACCTGCAGCAGAATCGCATCCTCGGCCGTGCCTACCTGGCGCAGATGTTCAGCCGCTATGGCAATTGGCCCGACGCGCTCGCCGCCTACAACTGGGGACCGGCGAATGTTGACAGGTGGATCGCCGGCGGCCGCGACCCCGAGCGACTGCCGCTGGAGGTCGCCTGGTATATCGCCCGCGTCTTGCGCAACGCGATGATCACGATTGCCGTGCGATGATCGCTACGCGCGGGTCGCTGCCGGCGATCGTTATGGGGTGGGGGGATCATGATCGCCAATTGGATTTACGGGAACCCGACTTGGCTGTGGGGGTCGATTTTTGTCTTCGGCACGATGGCACTCGCCTGCATCGGGCTGGTCATCTTCCACCACCTCGTCGATCACTCGATGCGACGAGCACACAACGAGTTGGCGGGCTTCGTACTAGGGCTGATCGGCGTCGTCTATGCCGTGCTGTTGGCCTTTATTGCGGTCGCGACCTGGGAAGCCTTCTCGGCGGCCGACACGATGGTGCAGACGGAAGCCGGCTACATCGACAATCTGTATCGCGACACCCACGGGTTCCCTGAAGCGGTAGGCGCGGCGCTGCGCCACCAGCTGCGCGTCTATACCGACATCGTGATCCGCGACGAATGGCCTGTGCAAATGGAGGGCGAGGTTCCGACCGCCGGTTGGCACGAACTGTACAAGCTGCACAAGGCACTTGTCACCTATGAGCCGGCAACCCGGGGCCAGGCGGTCGTTCAAGCCGAATTTCTGCGCAACTTGAACGAACTGTACCGGGCGCGCGAAGCCCGGCTGAGCGCCGCCACAGAGCATGTGCCGGTCGTCATATGGTACATCATCCTGATCGGCGGGGCGGTGACGACCGGGTTCAGCTATCTATTCGGGTTCGAAAATTTCCGCATGCACTTGACGATGACGGCGGCTTTGGCCGGCTCGTTGTCGTTGGTCATCGTGCTCATCGTTGCAATGGACTGGCCGCTGCGCGGCGAGGTCAGCATATCTCCCGAAGCCTTCGACAATATCGAGCATGGCTGGGCCGCGTCGGCGGTCGCTGACAAGAACGGGCCGGTCGCGCCGATGTCACCGACACCGGTGGTGGGTGGGCACCAAAATCTCACCGATGTGACGCCGATTGCTCATCACTAGCTGGCGCGCCGCTGCGACGGCACCTGAAGAACAGGTGGGGTCATGACGCGAGCGACGCGATGGCTGATCCTGATGACCGGCGGAACGCTGCTGTTCGGCGTCCTGTGTTTCGGGAGCGGCCTGCTGCTCGGTCCCTATCTATGGGGCGCCGCACCGCACCTCGCCAGCGCGGTGCGACCCGCTTTGCCTGCGGCCGTGGCAGCGAAACTGCGCGGCGGAGCGGCCCGCTCGCTCGCAACGCCGGGCGCCGCTCAAAACACCGCGGCGGCGCCCGGAAATGCGAGCAAGGTAGCGGCGGTGGCAGCAAGGCCGATCCAGTCTGCCTCGCCGGCAGTCGCGACGACCGCGGCCGCTGCGGCGGCATTCCCGGTCAAAAGCGTCGCCGATCTGCAGGTCGGTCTGCCGGCCGACGAGCAGTTCCCATCTGTACTGCGCGGCGGTCTTGTCAAGGAGGCGGCCGTAGCAGCCAAGCCGGGAATGCCGGAAGCCGGGCCGAAGATGTCTGCGGGCGCCGGCGCGGCGGCGCCGAACCGCGCCTTTGCGATACGCGTCGGCGCCTATCTCGACGCCGACGCGGCGCAGCGCCGCGCCGAATTTCTGAAAGAGCGCGGCTATACGCCGCTGATCCTGTCGTCCCGCCAGCCGGAAGAAGGGCTGACTTGGTATTCTGTCGTACTCGACCCGACCCCGGACTGGACGGCGGCGCAGCGCGCCGGCCGGCAATTCGCCCATGACCAGCAGCAGAGCGCCGAGATCGTCAGCTGGTCATTGACGCTACCGGCCCAGCCGGCGGCGGTTCCCGCCACGGCGGCCGGCAAGTGAGGCTGGTCACCTGCTGCGAGCGACAGGTCGTCGGTGTCGTCGCGGCTGTAATAGTCACCCTGCAGAAGAACGGTACGCTCCGCAAAAGCCGGGGCTTGCCTCGCTGATCCCACTCGTCCTGCGGTCTGCTCCACTGACCCTCGGCGTCGGAACTGTTGGCGCAGGTGCCGCAACAATAGATCGTGAACAGCATGGCTTATTTGCTGCGTAATCCAGCCGGTTGGGTAGCCCTGCGGGATGGGAAAAGATCCCGCCTCAAAACAGGGACCAGCCTTCAGGGACGGCGAGGGCGAGGCGGAATAGGAGGAGGAACAGCGGCCACGCGGTTGGGACGAGGAGGAATGGGAGGCGGTTGAACCGCCGCGGGACGGGCGCGGGGAGGAATGGGAGGCGGTTGAACCGCCGCGGGATGGGCGCGGGGAGGAATGGGAGGCGGTTGGCGGTGGGGACGCGGAGGAATAGGTGGAGGAGGAGTATAATACGGTCCGGTCCTGTTGTCCTGATAAAGTTTATCGTATTTGGCGAAATTCTGCCGCGTTTGCATAGCAAAGGGGACGCCTGCAAAATAATCGTTTTGCGCCTGCTTAACCACAGAGCCTGGCGAAACTTTCTCTTTCATGGCGAGCGACATGATGTGCGGAGCTTGTAAATAATTTGCAGCATGGTGGCACCGGCGCAGCCATTCGAAGACGGGGCCGTTCTCCTTGATTGCTTCATCCCACTCCTCTTTCAATGAGTTGAGCAAAGATTTAACTTGATCATGTATTGCTGCGTCGCCTTGAATGAATTGTGGCTGTATACGCAAGTTGTTAATTATCGCAATACGAAAATCTACGTTATGTGTGAATTGGTCAAAAAGCTCGGATGCTTCTTTTATCTTAGATACGAAATCGTTTATCTGATTCTTTCCCTCCACTATCAAATACCCGGCTGCCTTCGCAGCCTCGTTCAGTTCCTGTGGTGAAGAGAAGCCTTTCGGTGGCGTATCATCAACCAGACTCCAGACATAGGGTTGCAAATCACGATGCTTTGCGTCGCGGTTCGAATAGGCCGAGTACGCGAACAAGCCCAGAGCGATAACTGCCCCCCCGATCCCCGTTGCCGCTCCGGCGATCGCGAGGGCGGTCGCGGTGCTCGAGAGTGCGGCGACCCCCAAGCCCATTCCTGCAATGCCGACAGCGTTGCCCACCCCCGTGGTTGTGCTGGCCTCTAAATCGGAGCGCTCGCTGCCGCCGAAGAAATTGGTAAAAGAGTGCCATACACGCATGTAGTTGCTACGCTCGAGGCTGGCCATATTGATCCGGCTAAAGCAGTTGGCGGCCATCGTACGAACCCTTCCTTTCAGTTAAGTATTTGTTTCCTCTTGGGAATCTAATGTCACTGGTTGCCAACAGCGAATGGCCGACTGAGATCCAATCGGCATCGCAAGGGGCAGCGCGATCATGTCGGCGCCGGCAATTGCACCGTCACCTCGCCGTCTCGGGCGGGCGGTTGCGTCTGGAGCCACGCCGTCCAGCCGAGGCGGCCGCCGTTGGTCGTCGACAGGCGCAGCTTCGGTATTTCGGCCGCTGCCAAGATGAGGCGCAGTTCGCAATCCGTGTTGTGACCGGCGATGAGGCCGACGAGCGCCTTCAACGGCCGCCAGCCGTCGCCGATCGGCAGGAATTGCCGGAACCGGGCGAAACCAAGAGGACCGAGGGTGAGGCGGATCGCCGCGCTCTGTTCCCAATAGCGCTTGCCGAGCACCAGCCCATCACCGAGGCGGCTGTTGCGGCCGCTCGCCCCGAGCCGCGTTTCCTGGTCGGCGCCGAGGGCGATCCAGCGCCCGACCAACGGCTCGCCGCGCACCGGCACAGCGAAATGCGCCGCGACAGTGCGCTCGATCGCGTGCAGGCTGCGCGGCTCGATCGCCAGCAGGCCGGCATAATGCAACAGCGCGCGGTCCGGCAGGCCGTCGAGCCGGCCTTGCAGGCCGTTGGTGCCAAGCCCGATCAGCGCGAACAGATACCGTGCGAAACTGGCATGCTGCGGCGCGCCACGGGCGAGCGCGGCGCGGTGGCGCCGGCGAATGCGGAAGAACAGCGAGATCAGGCGGTGGTTGAAAATATCGAGAAAATCGCGGCCGGCGGTATCATGCCGCCGCACACGCTCGACAATCTGTTCGCCGATCGGCCGCGGCAACGGGCCGAACGCGCCGGCCAGACCGAAAAAGTTGACAGTCATTTCCGGCGGCGATGCGGCGCCGGCGGCCGGCCGGACCGCGTCGATTTCACTCGGCGGGAACTGAGCGCCAAGGCTCGAACGAAACCGCACCGCCTCGCGGTGGTGGCGCACCCCTTCGCCGAGCGTCGCCGCGTCCGGCGTGAACAATTCAAGCAGACGCACCGCCTGAAAGAAGTCGAAGCGGTAGCTTTCCGCGAACAGCTGCTCGCTTAGAGCACGATCTTTTCGCCAGCCATAGCCGGCCATATCCGCCATATCCCTTCGCGTTGCCGACTGCGCGCTACCAGCTGGGTAAACGAATCGACGGCCGCGTGCAGCGCCAGAAAGCGGCTCAGCACCGCCGACAGCAGAAACGCGCTGGTGCCGACATAGAGGCTCTCGTCGAATTCGAGCATCACCTCGATGCCCCGGCAAAAGCCGCGCCATGCCTCGCCGCCCATGCGGCGCACGACGGCCCGGCTCGACAGGCTGCGGACCCCGGCGATCTGGCGCTCGCTGCTCTCGGTCGCGGCAAAACTGTAGAGGCGCAGGATTTCGCGCAATGCGATAAGGCTTTCCTCACCGCCGACCAGCGAGAGATGGTTGAGCGACAAGTGCGACGCCAGCCGCCATAGGGTCTGGCCGCGCATCGGCGGCGCGAGCTGCCGCGTCGGCTTCGCCAGCGTCGCGACGGACTGCAGCGGCGCGTCGATTTCGATGCTGAGCAGCGCGCCAGCCGGGATTTGCTCGGCGACGCCGCGGTTGGTCGCCAGCGTGTGAGCGAACACGGTCTGCGCCGCCGGTCGAGTCGGGCGCAGGTTTAGATCGACAAAGGAAATCAGGATCTCTGTGCCCGGCAGGTCGGCGCGCATCGTCGGCTGGCGCCGCGCGATCCAGAACGCGTTCTGGCGGTCGCGCATCATGTCATGGGTATAGGAATAGAACGGATAGAACACCTTGCTGTCGTCGGTATAGGGCGACGCCGCGACGACCTTGAGGATCGAATGAATTTCGGTCGAGCGCTCGAATCGGGCGTCGGGCAGCAGCGGATATTCGAGCCGCGTCTGATCGACCGCGATCGGCTCGCTGGTCTTCGGGAACAGGTTGATGATCGGCGCGCAGCCGAGCACAACACTGTCTGCCTCGAGCTGCATGCGCTGCTGCGGCGCCGTGTCGAGCAGGAACAGCAGATCGGCCGTGCGGCCGCCGCCGAGGGCCGGCAGCGGATCGACATCGAAGAACAGAAACTTTTCCGGAAATGCGAAATATTCCTGGATCAGCCGATAGCCGAGATGGGCCTGCGCCGGATAGGGCAACAGCCCCTCGTCGGGCGCGAATCCGACAGGTCGGATGGCAGCGGCCGGCAACATCGCGCTCGGTGCGTTTGCGCCCTCGGGCAGGACGGCGATATCGCGCACGTTGTTGACCAGCAGCTCGTACAGCGCACCCGCTACGGTCGCATCGGCGGCGATGTGGAAGCGCAGCCGCGGCGGCGCGAGATCGGCGAGACTCGGCTGACCGAGGCAGGCGAGCCGGAGGCGCAGCACCGCGGCCACCTGCGGCGAATCATCGAGAAACCGGAACTCGCCTGGCGACATGACGGCAGCGCCGGCGACCGCGATCGGCCACAATTCGACCGCGTAGGCGGTTTGAAAGCGGCATGTCAGCCGGCCGCCGTCCGTGCCGGTCGCATCGGCATAGAGCGGCGTGCGCGCCGGGATTGTGAAACCCCCGGCAACGCGCGCCTGCGCCGCGTCAACATCGAACCTGGCGATCGCCATCGACGGCAGCGGGCTGACGAGGTGCGGGTAGAGTGCTTCTAACAGAGCGGCCGGCAGCTCGACGAATCCATTGTCGATCTGCCGCTGCAATCGCGCCGTCAGAAAGGCGAAGGATTCGAGCAGCCGCTCTATATGCGGGTCGGCTGATTCGCCGCCGCTGAAGTCGAGTCGGGCCGCCACCTTGGGATAGAGCCGGGCGAAGTCGGCCCCCTGATGCCGCAGGTAAGCCAATTCGCGCTCGTAGTGCACGAGGAGATCGTCGAGCCCGTCACTCATCGGGATCGGCGGCCGCTTCGGCCGGCAGCGCCAGGGCGAAGCTGACCGGCTGCATGACCGTATCGATCGCCAGCTTGCCCGAGATTTCGACGAACAGCGCTTCGCGCCGGTCCGCGGCGTCGCTGATCGTCGCCCGCGGCGACCGCAAGCGCGGCTCGAACGCGGCGATCGTCTGCTCGATCAGGCGCGCCAGCTCGGCCCGGTTGCTGCCTGCCCCTGACAGGAAATACGACAGGTCCGGGAAACCGTAATCGATCGTGCTGCGGCGGTGGTCGGCGAGCCGCTCGGCAGAGACCGGCACGCGGGTATTCGCGAGACGTGCAAGTTCCGCCGCGACCGACTGGCGCAGCCTCGCCGCGTCGAGGACGCGGCGGGGAAGGCGCGTTTCGTCGGCGTTCGCCGGGTCGTCGTCCACCAGCCGATCGAACAGCGGCGCGCGGGCGCCGTCGATCGGCTTGGGCCCCGTCATGACGACAGCCCGGGCGGGCTCCATGTCTTGTTCGTGATCTGATCCCAACCGGCCACAACCGCGCCGTCTTCGGTGCCGTCGGTCTTCTGCGGCTTGTAGGTATAGCCGATCTGGCCATAGGTCAGCGTCCAACTCTCCGCCGGCCGGTCGCCACCGCCGGAGATCGACTGCGCGGTCACAAACACTTCGCCCATGTCGATGACGAGGTAGGGTTTTTGCGGCGTGTCGCCGCCGCCGGCCTGCCGGATGACGACCTGCACCGATTTAAAGTGCTCACCGGTATACAACTGCTTCAGCAGCGGCGGGCTTGCCTTGTCCCAATACTTCGAAAATTGGAAATCCCCCAGACGCACTTTGCCGGTTCCCGCCCCGCCGGTCGCCGAACCCAGGGTCTGCTCCTGGATCGAGGATACCCCCCAGCTCAGTACATCCGACCAGTTATCTTTAAATTTGTCATCAGTCGACTCACCCGCGACGGCGGTACCTTTCGAGTCCTTGAACTGGATAAACACGTCGTTTGCCATTGTCTTGCTCCTTGTTGCCCCGCTGGCCGGCCCGCGCCGTGCCGCTCAGCGATGCATCGCAACCGTTGTTGGCCGCCTCACGCCGCCGGCGCCGGCAGCTCGGCAACCAGCCGGATCGAAGCCGTCAGCTCCTCGAGCTGGAAATGCGGCCGCAAAAACACCGTCGCGCGATAGGCGCCGGGCTTGCCGGCGACATCGACGACATCGACGCGCGCCTCGCGCAGCGGGTATCGGGCCTTGATGACCTGCGGTGCGTCGTCCATCGCGAGCACATAGTCGACGATCCAGGTATTGAGAAAGTTCGCCACATTCGCCCCGGTCAAAAAGCTGCCGACCTTGTCGCGCATCATCACCTTGATGTAATGCGCAAATCGCGAAGCATTGAGAATATAGGGCAGCCGCGCTGACAATTCGGCATTGGCGTTCGCCGCGGCCGTGTTGTATCTGGCCGGCTTATTGATCGTCTGGCCGCTGAAGAATGCGGCGTAATCGGTGCCCTTGCAATGCACGAGAGCGATCAGCCCCTGGTCGCTCAGCTCCTTTTCCCGGCGGTCGGTGATTGCAATCTCGGTCGGGCATTTCAGCGCGATGTCGCCTTCATCGGTCATGAACGTGTGCGTCGGCAGCCCCTCGACCATGCCGCCGCCCTCGACACCGCGAATCGCCGCGGTCCAGCCGTACAGCGAGAAGGCGTTGGCGATGCGCTGCCCCATCGCGTAGACCGCGTTGCCCCACAGGTACTTGCCATGATCGCGGCCGTCGGTGTCCTCGACAAAGTTGACGCCCTCGACCGGCACCGTATTGGGTCCATAAGGGAGCCGCATCAGAATGCGCGGCAGCACAAGCGTCACATAGCGCGAGTTCTCGCTTTCACGGAACGAGCGCCATTTGATCAGCTCGTTGCTTTCGAAAATCTTCGACAGGTCGCGCGGCACGCCGAGTTCGGTAAAGCTGCCGAGGTCCAATAGCTTCGGGTCGGCGGCGGCAACGAACGGCGCGTGCGCCGCCGCTGCCACCTCGGCGATTTTCTCCAGCAGCGCCATGTCCTGCGGGTGCCGGCCGAAGAAGTAGTCGCCGATCAGGCAACTGTAGGGCTGGCCGCCGAAGGTGCCGTATTCCTCTTCGTACAGCTTCTTGAACAGCTGGCTCTGATCGAATTCAACAGCCTTTTCAAGATCCTTCAGCAAATCGGCCTTGCTGACGTTGAGCAGCCGCAGCTTCAGATTGGGGCCAGTCTCCGCATTCATGACGAGATAATTGAGGCCGCGCCACGCCGCCTCGATCGCCTGAAATTCCGGATGGTGCAGAATCTCATTGAGTTCGGCGCTCAGCAGATCGTCGATTTCGGCGATTTTGTCGTTGATCAGCGCCACGACATCACCGCTGACGGTGCCGCCTTCGGCGAGCACTTCGGTCACGAACTCGTTGACGAGATCGCGCGCGTAGCCGCGCTGCGATTCGTCGCGCGCCATACGTCCGTCATTGATGATCTGGTCGAGGACGCTGGCAGCGGCCGCGCTATTCTGGGCCGGGACCTGACCCTGAAGATCGGACATGTTTTTCCTCCTGCTTCCAGGTTACGCCGAAGCCGGCTCGCCGCCGCCATCGGCCGGAGCGGCGGGTTCGGCGGACGCCGCAGCGCCGTCGCGGCCGGCCGGCGCCTCAGCGCCCAAGTCACTAATCAGCGCCTGCCGCCGCTCGGTGTTCTCGACCACCTGAGTGAGCAGCAGATCGAGCTCGTCATTGCCGTCGAGTTTGGTCAGCAGGTCGCGCAGCCGCTTGCGGCCCTCGTACAGCTTGCGCAGCGCCGGTATCTGTTCGATGACGGCTACCGGGTTGAAGTCGTCCATATTCTTGAACGTCAGTTCGACATTGAGCTGGTCGCCGCCGGCGCCCAGCCGGTTCGGCACCCGAATCGCGATGCGCGGATCGGTTGCGCTCATCACGTCATTGAAGTTGTCGCGGTCGATGACGACAAATTTGCGGTCCTTGACCGGCGGCAACGGCTCCGCCGGCTTACCCGACAGGTCGGCGAGAATGCCGATGACATACGGCAGCTCGCGCTTCTCGATCGCGCCGCCGGTTTCCACGTCATAGGTGATCTGGACGCGCGGCGGGCGTATCCGATCGAGTTTGTGTTGCGTGCTCTCGGGCATCAAACCCTCCTTCTGACAGAACCGGGACAGAAAATCGTTCGAGCCGTACTCGCGCTTTACGTTAGTTGAAGTCTTGGAAGCGGTCTAGGGAAATCTGCATTATCTTATTATTTATTTGTGCTACGCCGGCCCGGGGCGTCGCTGCCTTCGGGATCGATGCCCAGCAGCTCGAATAGCGTCGTCAGATCGTTGCTGCCCTTCGTCAATTCGACGAGCAGCTTGTGCAGTGGCATCATTCCCCATGAGGCGGCGCGCTGCACGATGTACGGCGTTGGGCTGTGCGGCTCGACCGTGAACAGATAATCGGCGATCTGGATTAGCAGCCGATAGGCTTCGTCGCGGCTGGCAATTCGGATGAGCGGCGACGCAGGCGATTCGGCGGCGACGACGGGCTCGCGGCTTTCCGGCGCACGGGGCGGCGGAGGGGCGGGCGGCAGCGGCCGAGCATCCGCCCGGTCGGCCAACGTCGTGTCGGCAAAACCAAGAAGATTGTCGAGGGCGCCGCGCAATTGTCCAAAACCGGGCGCCTCGGCGGCGCAGTAACGGCGCAGTATTTCCTGGAGCTTGTCGATGCCGGCGCCGGCTTCGGCGAGGTGCGTGCCCAACGCCTCGTAGAATGCGGTCGGCGTCGCGGCGGCGCTTGCCAGGATGTCCTCGATGGTCGGCCGGTCTGCGGCATCGCCGCGCGCCGGTCCGCGCAGTTGCGCGTTCGCGTATTCGGTCCAGGAATACGACACCGGCTCGCCGGTGCCCGAGCGGGTCAGCGGCAGCACATACAGCGCCTGCACCGGCCGCTCGTTCAGCCATTCGAATGTCGCCAGTCGCGCCGTCAGATCGTCGCCGTCGATCGGCGGAAACAATTCCGGCCAGAATGCGTCCGAAAGACCGCCCAGAATCCGCAGCCCTGCGATGAGACCGGGAACGCCGTCGATGTGCACCAGCGCTTCGGTGAGCCAGGCAGCGATCTGCAGGTCCTTCGAGCGTTCCGCCAATGCCTCCTCGCATAGCCTCGCGACCTGCTGCCAATCTGCCCGCTTTACGTCGCGGCGCCATACTCCCTGTGGCAGGCTCGGATCTTCCTCGCGGCGTGCCTCGCGAATCTGATCGTACGCGGCCTCGTAGCGCAGTGAGACGCCGGCCGGCGACGGCCCCGGAATCGGCTGCAAAATCCGCGCGATATCGGTCATCGCATCGTGCCGCGAGCGACGGCCGCCGCCGGCGCTCCCATCAGCGCGACCGGCGCGGGTTGCGTCAGATCCGGCGCCTCTACCGGAAATTGCGGCAGGATCAGCGGGGCGGCTTTAGGACCGACGGCGCCGGGTGCCATCAGCATGATCCGGATGTAGGCGACAACGACGTCGTGCGGGGCGGTCGGCGCCGCGCTGCGCTGGCCCGCGATGCTGGTCGGGATCGTGAACTTCAGGAGGTTCGGCAACGCATCCGGGCTGCCCGGGTCGATATCGGCGGGCGGCGCCAGATGCCCGATCAATAGGTGCAGCAGCGACCACGGCCCGGCAAAGTGAAAAATCGCCGTGCGCTCGTCGACCGCCGGATCATCGCCGCGGGCGTACGGCAACATCGGCGAGTTCTTGGCCCAGCGCAGGCGCAGCGTGACCGGCTCATCCGGGAACCAGCTTGCCCCGGCATTGTCGCCGCTGGCGATGGTGTTGCCGACATCGAGGCTCCAGGCAATGATCTCGTCGGCGCCGCGCTCATGCCCGCGGTTGACACGGAACGCGACCCTGAGATCGTAGCCCCCGCCGCGGTTGCCGACCGGCGGTGCAAGCAGCGGCGTGAAAAAAGCACGGACCGCGTCGAGCTGATCGAGAAATCCAACGGCCGCTGCCGTGCCCGGCAGCGCGGGGCTTTTCGCAAGGCTCGCCCGCACCGGCTTTTCTTCAACCGAAAACGCGTCGAAAAAGCGGGCAAGATTGGCGATCTCGACAGGCGGCGCACCCGCCGTCGCAAACGGATAGCGGCCGGCGAGCTGCTGGTTGAACAGCGCGGCCAGCCGATCGTAATCGCCGATTGCGGCGGTGGAAGTGACGTTACCGCACACCGATGCGAGCTGCCACCGCAGCATCTGCAGCCGGTCGGCGAAGAAATCCGCAGGCGGCGCTGCGGCGTAGCTGCCGATCGGGCAATTTAGGTCGGTGGCGCGCGCGAGATCAAAGCGGATGAAGTTTTCGAGGGCGGTGAGGCTGCCGCTCGGATTGGCATTGGCATATTGTTGCAGCGCGATGATGATGCCGCGCCACTCGCCGATCAGCGGCATCGGCGTGGAGCTGCGCATATCGGCCCGTCCAAGCAGCGTGACCGCCGGTTCGGCGGCCTGCGCGAGTTGGATCATGCGCTGGCGTTGGGCATCAAGATATTGCGCCGCCTCGACATCACTGTACAGAGTGTAGCCTACGGCCAGAGCCGTTGCATTGCCGCTCAATCCCGCAAAGCCGCGCTGCGGCAAATAGAGGCGCTCGCGCGCCACGATGCCGCTCAGCCGCTCGAGCAGGTCGTAAGCCTCGGCCTGCGCCAGCGCATGCAGCTGGTCGTATGATCCGGAAAAGCCAAGCTCGTCGAAGACGGTGAGGATGTCGCTCAGGATCGGCGCCGCACGCCGGAAATTGTCGGCATTCTCGAACACCGATCCCCCGTCATCGAACCCGGTTGCACCCGCCAGGTTCGCGCCGGGCTTGGCGGCATCGAGAACCGCCGTCATCATCGCCGCGTCCAGCCGGAGCCGCGCCAACGCGTCGAGCGGCTTGACCAGCACCGGCGGCATCGCCTCCAAATCCCTCGCCTCGAATTGCTCGTAATCGCGATAATAGGCGAGTGCCGCGTTGAGGCGGTCAATGTCCCAGCGCACCTGTCCCGGGGTCTGCGGCAGCCCCGCGCCCCGCGACCGCTGCGGCGCCATGAACGGGTAACGGAACATCTCCGGCAGGCGCTGCGCCAGATCGGCCACCGGCGGCGCGAACCGCAACGCAACGCGACCATTGTTTTCGCCGAGCAGCGGCCCGATCCCCGCCACCTCGATGCTCGCGAGCCGCTTCTGCAGCTGCACCAGATCGGCATCGGCGCGGGCGCGCAGGGCGGCGGCCGCTTCCGGCCCAAACACAGGCGATTGCGCCATGGCGGAGAAGACACCGCTGAGACCCGGTATCTCGCCTGCATTCAGGCTGTTGACCCATTCGATGTTCGGATCGGCCAGTATGCGCTGCGTGCGCGCCAGCAGCCCCAGCAGCGCCTTGGCATCCGCGTCGCCGGCGGCCGCGTTGGCCTGTTCGAGGTCAAGGAATGCAGCGGCCAATGCGGTGAACGGCATCACGACCGGTCCGGTGTCCGAAAACTGCGCTTCGATCGGCCGAAACAACGCCATCGCGCCGTCCTGCGCGCGCGGGATCAAGGCCGAGAAATCGAACGGCCTCACCTCGGAGCGGCGCAGCGCCTCGTGATACAGTTCGGAGCTTTCGAAGAACCGCGATCCGACGCGGATGCCGAGCAGATCGTGGGACAGATCGGCGATCGCATGCAGTGAGTGGCTGTTGTTGAGCTCGTTGAACTGGTCGGCATCGGCGGCGAGCTGCGTCAGTTCAGCGATATAATTTTGCAGCGCGCTCGCGCTCAGCGCGTAGGCCGGCTCCAGGGCGGCGGCGGGCCGCGAGGCCGCGGCGAGCGCGGCCTGCACCCGCTCCTCCAGCTGCCGGCGTATCAGCGGCAGTAACACCTGTTGGAAGCCGTTACCGAGATAATCGATTGTCGCGTCTTCGAGATCGCTGAACCAGGAACTCGGCAGAAGAGGCGATTGCAGCGACCGCAGGTCGAGGTTGCTGAGGGTGTATAGAAAGGCCTTGGCACCGGGAAGCTGCCCGGACGCGCGCGTGAAACCGGCCGCCCCCTCGCGCATGTGCCCCAGCCCGGCGTCGACCGCCTGCACTGCGGGGGTCACCTTGCGGTCGATGGCATCGGACAATCGTATCCCCTCGACCGTCACGCCGGTCACCGCGAAGACGATGAACAGCGCCAATGCCGCCTGTACCAACCTGACGTTGCGCGCGCGCCGTGTTGGCCCGTGTCGGGTGACGGCGGCCAGCGCCGACTCGGCGAAGACCTTGCGGGTGAACAGGTCATGCACGAAGATCGGCAACCGCGGCGTCCCCCGCCGCTCGCCCGCAACGATGCGCAGCGGTTCGCCGCCGTCCACTTGGCCGGGGGTGCCTTGCGGCACCCCAGCCGGCTCGCCGGTCAGGTAGACGCCCCGCAGAAAGAACGGCTCGTGATAAGCGCTCGGCCGGAACAGGCTGTTGAGCAGCTGTTGCGTCGACTGGGAGAGCGCCGAGACTGCGCCCGGGAAGACGAACAGACCGTCGCCTTCGGCCGCATCCTCGCAATCGGCGGCGAGATCGAGGTGAATCTGGCGCAGCCGACCGCCGATCTCGGCGACCGCTATAGCCGCCGCCTGCGGCGGCAGCGGCCGGTCGAGCGGGGCGGGGTTGGACCAGCCCACCATCTCGTCCCCATGCAGCGGCATCAGCGCGCGGGCAAAGCTGGCGAACCCCGGAACTTGATCGCCCTTTGTCAGCGTCAGGTACACCGGCAGCCGCAACCCGAGATAAGCCTGGATGCTCCACAGCCGTCGGTACAGGTTCTCAGCCTTGGCGGCGAGCCTGTCTTGGCGCGAGGCATCACCCGGCAGAAGGTCGTCGCAGGCGATCGCGACAATCACGCCGTCAAGCGGCCGCAGCGGACGCAAATCGCGTAGCAACCGCAACAGGTCGACCCAACCCTCGGTCTCGGCGATGCTGCCGTCCGAGGGTTCTGAGATCGCCTCGTCGAGGTCGATGACGACGCCGCCGTCGAAAAAGCGCAACGTGCAGATGCCGGGATGCGCGATCCGCTCGAGCGGCGCGACGCCGGTCGCGGTTGTTCGTTCAAGCGCGTCGAGCAGAGCAGTTTTGGCCGATCCAGCGTCGCCGATAAGCAGATACCAGGGTGCGGCGTAGGCGTATCGTCGACCCGGAACAACGCTGCGCATCTGCGCCAGCATGCGGTCGAAGGACCGATCAAGCCGGAGGCGCGCGCGCCAGCGCGCGAGGCGGCTCGGCCCCGGCGCTGGCCGGCCAAGCCGCGTCCCGGCCTCGGCGACCGGAAGCGGCGAGCGACGGGCGACGAGCATCACGAAGACGAATGCCAGCGCCGCCAGCAACAGCAGGATCAAACTCGCCAGCACCGCCATTCAAGGCCTCATCGCAGCGTCATCGGCAGCGTTCGGTGCTGTACGATAGCGGCCACCGGCGCCGAGACCTGATGCCACACAACCCCTTGCGCGATGAGATAAGCGAGCACGGCCAACCCCAGCGCCGCAAACCAAGGCCGGGTATGCGGCAACCGCACCGGCACGCCGTGGGCGATCGTGTGCGCGTAAGCCTCTTCGAACAGTGGCTGATTCGGGTCCTCGGCCAGCGGCTGCGCACGCCGGATCAACGCATGCAGGCCCTGGCGATAGCTGCGTAGCGCGCCGCCGTCGTCGATGCCGCGATATTTTCCGCGGAAGCCCAGAGACAGCGCCACCAGATAGACCGCTGCGAGGTCCGCTTCGGCGTTGGCCCCCGCCGCCAGCATTTCATCCAGCCGATCAAAAATCCGCTCGCCGGCGATTTGTGACTGGAACATCGCCATTTCGAGGAGATGGTCGCGCCAGCGCTCGCGCCCCTCCCATTCGAGCAGATGCAGCAGGACCTCGTCGGCCAGCGCGGCCATAACGTATTGGGCGTCGTGGTACAGCCCGGCGCCGTATCCGCCACCCTCGCGATTTGCGGCCAGGCCCTGACGCTCCAGCACCCGGCGCAGGCGATAATGCACGCGAAGCACGATGTCGGGGTTTTCTTCCCCTTCGCCGGGCGGCCAGCCGCCAGTGCGCAGTGCTTCCTTGACGCGCAAAATCTCGACGTGAAACTCCCTGAGGCGGGCCAGCAGTGGAAAATTGCCCGACTCGCGGCCATAGGCCGAGGCAAAGGCGGTCATCATCAGGGCGTTCCAGGCGGCCGCCCGGCATCGGGCGCCGGCGCGGTGCGCTCGGCGGCCGGCTCGGCCGGAACGTGCAACACGATGTCGACTGGCCGCCGATCGCCGGCGCGGTCGGCCGGATTGATGATTTCGAGCACCCGGCGCGGCAGGATGAAATTCGGGTCGGCCGCGATGCGGAATATATAAGTACCGCGTGCCGGCAGGAATTCGATGTCTTCTTCGGCGGTTAGCTGACGGCGCGCGGCGCCGCGAATGCGCGTGGCGGCGAGCGCGGACACCCGCTCGCTCGATGCGATGACCGCTTCTTCAATCCAGGCGATGATCTCGCGCTCGCTCTGCCGCGGGCGGGCGCGCACCCCGATCAGCAGGTCGCTGCGCAGCCAGGCGGGTTCGATCATGAGGCGGAAAGAGCCGGCCTCATAGACGAAGGCCACCGGCACGTGCGTCTCGCTGACGCTATCGAGCATGCGGTTCGCAAAACTCAGCACCGGCGCAAAGCTGCGCGCGATCTCATTGTGATTGTAGGGGTCGAAAAGCGGCGGCACGACCCCGGCGCCGAGTGCCGCCAGGTTGCCGGCGAGACGCGCGAGCGCGGCGTATACTGCGAACGGGTGCGCCGCGGCGCTGTCCAGCACCGCTTCGAAGCCGGGGAGCTCGGCAATCAGGCACTGCAGCGAATGTCGCAACTCGATCATCGTTGCTTCGCGCAGCTCCGCTTCCGGGCTGTGCAGACGCTCGGCGATGAAGGCTGCCTTTGCGCGCACGCGCTGGCGCAGGTCGCGGCACTGTTCGGCCAGCATCGACTGCGTCATCACCACCAAGAGAGGGGCGGTGAAGTCAGTCAATTCGAGCCCCTCGTTGCGGCGCGCAACCTCGGCCAACGGAAAGCTCGTGAAACTTTGGGCCGGCGCCGCACCAACGTGCAACCGCAGTTGCGGTCGCAGGCGCGGCAGCGCCAGCGCATTGTCGCCGGTGTTCTCGTCGGCGACCTCCTCGCCATCGACCGAGCGGTAACGTGCGAGATGGCCGGATGTCAGAGCGGCGCCGCCGCGATGGGAGGCGACAACCAGATAAATCCTCAGCGGTCCCGCCTCGAGCTGGGGCGCGAACGATGCCAGATCCACCTGCAAATCGGCGCCATCATCCGCCGGATGCGTCACGACGAGCCCGTCCGGCATAACCGCTTCCAGCTCCAGCACGCGCAACATGCCGGCGGTCAGCCGCACGGTGTCGATCTTCAGCCGCGCGACGCCCCAATGGAACGGCGCCGCCCAGCCGAGGTGGTAGGCGAGGAGCGCCTCGCCGCGCCGCGTCGCCTGCTGGAAATGGTGCGGCCCGAGCAGCATGCCCTCCGACCATTGGATCGGTTCGGGGATGTCGGTGCCGTCGATCATTGCGATCTCATCCCGTCGCGTCAGCTTTTTTGCGGCGCGATGACGATGTCAGTGGGGTCCAGACGGACGACGACATGCTCGAAACGGTCGAGACGCGCACGATGGGTGCCGGCGCCCTGATACTTGGCGAAGACGAATAAACCAATAGCGTCTTCTTTGTTGCCTGTGATGTGCACGATCGGCCCGAGTTGGCCGGGCACAAGTTCATAAGACAATGCCGCGACCTTTTTCGGATATAGCGCGCGAATGTCGTCCCGCTGGCGGAACCAATCGTCCGCGCTCAGCATCTGCAGTTGCGACAGGAGCTGCGGGTCGAACACGTAGACAATATCGAGTGCGACCGGCGAATCGTGGTTCGCGCTCGGTGATACCTCGACGCTGATTGTGCGCGTGTCGATTTCCGGTGGCGACGACCCGAAAATCAAACTACAGCCGGAAACGGCCAACAAAAAAAGCACCGGGAGACAGCACAATCCCGCCGCTTTTATCGGAGTCGGATAGAGCGGGCCCGACCATTTACCGCGACGCCTCATATCCCCCCCGAAGACGCACTACCGCGGCAACCGAAATCAGCGAATCGTATGCAGAATCGGTCGTCAAATTCAAGTGAGGGGCGATTTTCGCCGCCGCCGAAATTTGTATCGCAGCCGGCAGGGCTGATTCGCAGGTTGCCGGGTCCGCGACAAGACCCCCCAATTCTCGCTGAGATCATTGGTTTGCTTGGGGTCAGTACCTCCGCCGTCTGGCCGATTTTGGGAACCGGTCAGCCTTTCGCCATCACGTTCATCAGGTTTTCAGTACGCCCTTCGGCCGCGCATCAGAGAGAATCGCCCTCGGCGGATTGCCGCAGCGGCGAGATGCGCGCCTGTCTGTCGCCCCGGTTCTGCCATCG
>JASIAN010000112.1 GCA_030042035.1 Alphaproteobacteria bacterium
CCACATCGGCAAAATCCTCCTGACGATCGGCTGATCCCGAGCCGTCAGCGGGCAGGCCAGTGCTCGGTCCGCGCGACATCGGCAATGTAGCGACCGATGACAGCGCCGAGCCGCGTCGCCTCGTAATTCACGTCCTCGCCGTGCAGGCCAGCCCGGACGCGGTCTTCGCGCGGCAGGCGCCTTGAATCGAGCGAGAACGCAGTGAGTCGCTGCGGCGCCGCCCCGGAGCTTTCGTAATCGATCGCGACGCCGACCGCAATCGCGGCGCCGGCGTGGCGATGGCCCTCGTAAATGCGGCTGAAATCGCCGCTGACGACGAGCGTCCGCTCGCCCGGCTGCGGCGCGCCGCTGCCGGCCACGACATCGTAACCTCGCTGTTTCAGCTCGCGGATCATCGTATCGGCGAGGTTGAACGCGGCGGCGCGGCCGAGCGCCTCGGCGCGCTGCTGCGGTGACACGCCCGGCGCGCCGCGCGCGAGCGAATAGCCGAGCGTCGGATCGAGCGTGACAATGCCCGGCGAAAAGGCGAATTCGTACACGACGATCGGGCTCAGGCTCGGGCTCGACATGTCGGCGACAGGAAAGCTGAGTTCTTCGGCATGCCGGGGTGCGCAGCCGAACAGAACAAGGAGCAACAGCAGAGCGGCAAACGGAACTAAGCGCATGATCGGCGCGGATAATGCGCCTCCTGGGCAAAAAGAGGGCAGATTGGCGGCGGGAGCACGCCGCGCCGTTTCCCGCCGCTGCCGTACCGATGCCGCCGCCCGCATTGACAAGCCGCCGTTCGGCTGCTGTATGCCGCGCATGGCGGGTTGGGCGAATCGGCTGCGGCGAAGTGCGGCGAGGCTACTGCTGGCGCTGTGGCCGGCCGCGGCGATCGGCGCTGAACCGCCGGTGCTGCCATTCCGGCTGCGATGTCGTCGTGCCGTCTGCCGGCCCCTGCCTGTCGCGCGAGATCAACGCCGGCGCGCTCAAGCCGCCCAACAAATCCACGCTGCTGAACCTGAAGAACCTCGATCCGCGCATGCTGAGGATCGCGGCGACCGCCGACCCCGGCAACCGTTACGGCGTGCCGTATCTGTGGAACGTGACCGGCATCGGGCCACGTGCCCAACACCGCTGAGCCGTCAGAAATGATCCCGCCCGCAGTCGAGGGCAGAACCTTAGGGCTGCGTGCCGACGCGCTCGGCTTTGCCGAGTCGGTGATCATGGGTATTGCCGGCAGCGGCCCGGCTTATAGCCTTGCAGCAAGCACGGCGACTCTGGTCGGCGCCGTCGGCGTGTTGGCACCGGCAAGCCTGCTCTATTGCGGGCTGATCATGTTCGGCATCGTCTTCGCCTTCCGCCATTTGAACCGCGTGGTGGTCAATGCCGGCGCCTCCTATGCCTGGGTCGGGGCAATCTTCTCGCCGGCGCTCGGATTTCTTGCCGGCTGGGCGCTGATTATCAGTTCCGTCGTGTTCATGGTGTCCGGCACGCTGCCGGCCGCCGCTGCGACCCTGAAGCTCTTGGCGCCCGATGTCGCGGACGATCAGCGCGCGATCACCGTGGTGGCCGCGCTTTGGCTCGTGGCGATCGGCGCCGTTGTCGGCAAAGGGATCAAGCTGAGCAGCTATGTGCAAGTCGGGTTCACGGTTATCGAGGTCGGCGTGCTCGGCCTGCTGCTGGCACTGGCCGCGCTGGGCTTTGCGCCCGAGCCGGCGCATGCCTTGGCTGCCGCCTGGTTCACCGGCACGGGCTTCACCCCGGCGCTGTTCGCAGCCGGCGCCGCCACCTCACTCTTTGCCTTGAGCGGGTGGGACGTGACCGCCAACCTTAACGAAGAAACCCGCGACGGTGGCCGCATTGCCGGAGCCGGCAGCATTGTCGCGGTGGTGATCGTCATCCTGCTGCTGAGCGGCTTCAGCGCCCTGTCGCTGCTGCTGCTCAGCGATGCGGCAATCAGCCGCGCCGGCATCAACATCGTCTCCGTCGTCGCAGCGAAGGTGATGCCGCATCCCTGGGATTACCTCGCCGTCGTCGCCGTCATGGTGAGCACCATCGGCACGCTGGAGACCTCGATCCTGCAATTCACCCGCACCCTGTTTGCGATGAGCCGGGACAAGGCGCTGCATCCCCGCTACGGGCGGCTGCACCCGGTCTATCAGACGCCCTGGGTGGCGACGCTGCTGATCACCGCGCTCGGCCTTGTGCTGCTGTTCGGCTCTCTCACCCTGCACGGCATCAAGACCGTCATCAACGATACGGTCAACGCCGTCGGCTTCCAGGTCGCGTTTTATTACGGCCTGACCGGGCTCTCCTGCGCCTGGCACTTCCGGGCCGAGGCGCGCAATGGCGTCGGGCCATTTTTTCTGCTGTTCCTCTGGCCGCTGGTGGGAGTCGCATTCTGCTTTGCGATTGCCGTGTACAGCGTGCCGAATTTCGACCTGACGACCAACATGCTGGGCGCCGGCAGCATCGCGATCGGCATCATCCCCTATCTCTGGGGCTGGCGTAGACGCTCACCGACGACACCCGAATTAGGCGGACTGTCACCGTAATCCAAAACGGGTGCAGGCGGGTCAACAGCTCTTAGGGTCACGCAGGGTTGGCCGCCCAGTCGAGCAGACGGTCAAGGAAGCCGTGCCCGGCAGCCAGTTCGCCGCGGGCGATGTATTCGTCCGGCTGATGCGCGACCGCAATCGAGCCGGGGCCGCAGACGATCGCCGGGATGCCGGCCTGCTGGTAGAGACCGGCTTCGGTCGCGAACGACACGGTCGTCGTCGCATTGGCGCCGGTCAGGCGGCGGGCCAGCGCCTCCGCCGGCGACGCCGCCTCGGGCAGAAGCGGCGGCACGTTGACGATTGTCTCGGTCTCGATCGCGGCCTGCGGATAGACGGCGCGCAGCCGCGGCAGCAAATCGGCGGCGATGAAGTCGTCGAGGCGGGCCTTCAGCGCCGCCGCGTCGTCTTCCGGCACATTGCGCAAATCCCATTCGAATTCGCACTCGCGGGCGATGATGTTGACCGCCGCGCCGCCCCTGATCGTGCCGACCGACAGCGTCGTGTGCGGCGGATCGAAGCCGCTCTCCGGCCGCACCCGGCGCTCGGCCTCGGCGGCCAGCCGGCCGATCTCGGCGATGATCGCGGCCGCTGCGACGATCGCGTTGGCGCCGCGGCCCGGTGCGCTCGAATGGCCGTCCTTGCCGGTCACGCGGGTGCGGAAAAAGCCGCAGCCCTTCTGCCGATTGGCGACCTCCATCGAGGTCGGCTCACCGACGATTGCGAGGCGTGGCCGCGCGATGCCTTCCGGCAAGGTGCGGATCAGTGCCGGCGCGCCGAAGCAGCCGGTCTCCTCGTCATGCGTGAACGCAAGATGCAGCGGCACGCTGAGCCGCCGCGCCCGCGCCGCCGGCACCAGCGCCAGCACGAGCGCGAGAAAGCCCTTCATGTCGGCGCTGCCGCGACCGCACAGCCGCCCGTCGCGCTCGGCGAGGCGGAATGGATCGCTTTGCCATGCTTGGCCCGCGACCGGTACGACGTCGGTGTGGCCGGACAGCAGCACGCCGCCCTCCTCGGGCGGGCCGATTGTCGCGAACAGATTGGCCTTGCCGTCGAACGCGCTGCTGCGCGCGGACGCGATGCCGTAGCCGGCGAGGTAGTCCGCGATCCAATCGATCAGCGCAAGGTTCGACTTCTCGGAAACCGTGTCGAATGCGACAAGCCGGTCGAGGATCGCGATAGCCGCCGCGAGACGCTCTTCCCGGTCCATCTACACATGTTCGCCGGCGCCGCCCGCGGGCGTGCCGATCATTGACAGCACCTCGCGCCGGGTCGTCGGGTCGGTGCGGAAGACGCCGAGCATGCGGCTCGTCACCATGTTGACACCGGGCTTGTGCACGCCGCGCGTCGTCATGCATTCGTGGGCCGCCTCGATGACAACGGCGACGCCCTTGGGCTGCAACACTTCGTCGAGGGTGTTGGCGATCTGCGCCGTCATCTTCTCCTGAATCTGCAGCCGTTTGGCATAAACCTCGACGAGCCGGGCGAGTTTCGAGATGCCGACGACCCGGTTGTTCGGCAGGTACGCGATGTGAACCTTGCCGATAATCGGCGCGATGTGGTGCTCGCAGTGCGATTCGAAGCGGATGTCCTTCAGCATGACGATTTCATCGTAGCCGTCCATCTCCTCGAACGTGCGCTGCAGCAGCTGAACGGGATCCTCCTCGTAGCCGCTGAAATATTCCTCGTAGGCGCGCACGACGCGATCGGGCGTGCCGACGAGGCCCTCGCGTTCGGGATCGTCCCCGGCCCAGCGGATCAGCGTTCGCACCGCCGCCATCGCCTCTTCGCGCGAGGGCCGCGGCACCGGGTTCGGCTCATATTTCTTGTGGCGGCGCGGCAGCGCACGCGGGAACGGATCGGCAACAGACATCAGGCCTCACTTTCTCGGAAGCAGGACAGGCGCAATGACGCGCATGGGGCGACGGGCGCCCGCATCAATTGAGGCGGACCGGCTGCTGAGCGCCGCCCGCCTCGCGCAGTTGCGGCGGCAGGTCAAGCGAGAACGCCGGCACGCGGGCGAGAAACCGCTCGCCGGCCTGGGTCTCCATCTCGTAATCGCCGACCATGAAACCGGACGGCGTCGAAAGCGGACAGCTGCTCGTATACTCGAAGCTTTGGCCCGGTGCGAGGACCGGCTGCTCGCCGACGACGCCGGGCCCCCGCACCTCGTGCAGCCGGCCGAGGCTGTCGGTGATGCGCCAGTGGCGGTTGCGTAATTGCACGATCTCGCCGCCGCCATTCTCGATCCGCACGCGGTACGCCCATACGTAATGGCTGTCGGCGGGCGAGGAGTGCTCTTCAAGATAGAATGGCTGGACCGTGATCGTGATCGCGCGGGTGGTTTCGGAATACATGGCCCTGCTGCTTCCCCGGCTGCGCCCGGCACCGGCAAGATGCCGGCACTGGTGTCCGCAAAGGCTGAGGCAGAATCTCGGTCGCGCGTTACGGCGCGTCAAGGGACGAGGTTCGCTGTCCGCTTCCCAGAGGCGCCGGCGGGCCGGTGCGGTCGAGCAGCGTCGCCGCGGCGCGCCAGCGTCGCCGCCTCGAACAGCAGAAACGCGGCGATGTAGGGCAGCCGCGCAAGGGCAGCGCACGGCAGCAGGAAGATTGGCGGGTAATAGAAATAATTATAAAAGCTGCCGGCGGGTTCATGCGCTGCCGCGGCGGCATAATGCGCCGCCCGGTTGTAGGCCAGCGCAGGCGTGCCGGCCGCGGCGAGACGCCCGGCGGCGTAGAAGCTGACGAAATCAGTCATTACCGGCCTCGGGGCCGTTGCGAAAACGTCGTAAGCCTTCGCGATCACCACGCCGCCAAGAGCCGCTTCGCCCGCCAGCAGCAGCGCGCATCCGAACTCGGTGCTCAGCCGCCTCCACCGGGCGCGAGCAGCGCCAGCACCCGCTCATCCGGGCGGCGCGAGCCGTCCGGATTGATCGACTGGATGCAGACATGGTCGGCGCCGGCCGCCCAATGCTCCTCGATGCGCTTCCGGATCGCCGCCTCGGTGCCCCACGCGACATTGGCGTCAATGAAGCGGTCGGAGCCGCCGCCGGCCATCTCGTCGTCGCTGAAGCCGAGCCGGCGCCAGTTGTCGACGTAATTGTCGAGTTGCAGATAGGGCGCGAGGGCCTGCCGCGCCGCCGACCGCGCGGCGCCCGGATTGGGCTCGAGCAA
>JASIAN010000113.1 GCA_030042035.1 Alphaproteobacteria bacterium
TGATCGCCGCCCCGCCTGCCGCGCCGCTTCTCGCGCGCGGCGTTTGCCGCGCCCTCGACCAGCTCGGCTACGCCAGCCTTGCCGAATTTCCGCTCGCCAACGGACGACGCGCCGACGTCATCGGCCTCGCCCGCAGCGGCGAACTGATCATCATCGAGATCAAGAGCTCGGTTGCCGATTTCCGCGCGGATCGTAAATGGCCCGATTACAAGCACTATGCCGATCGGCTCTATTTCGCGGTACCGCAAGAATTTCCCGCGCATCTGATCCCCGAAGATTGTGGCTTGATCGTGGCGGACGGGTTTGGCGCGGCGATCCTGCGGCATGGCGTCTCGCTGTCGCTGGCCGCGGCGCGGCGCCGCGCGGTGACGTTGCGCTTTGCCCATGCCGCCGCCGTTCGCCTGCGCCGTCACCTCGACCCCGATGCCGCCGGCCGCCCGCCCGACGGCATCTTCTGATCGCCCAGCGCGCGGCTTCGGCGTCGATTTGTCGACAGTCTCGTATCAGGAACGACGAGATCGATCGTAATCCGATCTGCCCTGATTCAGGCGGCCGGCACGCGATACAACCCGCACAATTTGTTGCCGTCAGGATCGCGCAGATAGGCGAGATACACCGAGCCGGCCGGACCTTGCCGCACGCCGGGCGGGTCCTCGATCGATGTGCCGCCATTCGCAACGCCGGCATCGTGCCAGGCTTTGGCCTGTTGGGCGCTGCTCATGAGGAAGCCGATCGTGCCGCCGTTGGCGTTGCTGGCCGGCTTGCCGTCGATCGGTTTGGTGACCAGAAACCGCCCGCCATTGTGCGAGTAAACGAGACGGTTTCCGCCCTGCAATTCGTTACCGGGCTGCGCGCCCAGCGCGGCGAACACCGCATCATAGAATTTCTTCGACCGGGCGATGTCGTTGCTGCCGACCATGATGTGACTGAACATGCGGTCCCCTCCTTATCACGTTGCGCGCTTATCACTTCCGCATTGCGCGCGGAATGCGGTTTGCGGGAGCCGCCATTATGACCGGGCGACCCGGCTCCGAAGAGAAAAAATCGCGATGGCTGAGGCGCTGCCGAAAAATCGCCTCGCTGTCGCGCCGCGCTCCCCTCAGGCGGCCAATCGCTCCCGCGCGGCGGCGCGGATCATCGCGGCGCCTTTTTCGGCGATCATGATCGTCGGCGCGTTGGTGTTGGTCGAAGAGACGGCCGGCATGACCGACGCGTCGATGACGCGCAGGCCGTCAAGCCCGTGCACCCGGAGTTCGCTGTCGACGACCGCCATCGCATGGTTGCCCATCATGCAGCTGCAGCTCGCGTGGTAGACGGTCGCGCCGTTTTGCCGCGCGTAATCCAATAGTTCGTCATCGCTCTGGACACCCGGTCCCGGCAGCTTTTCGCCGACGATGTAAGGGGCGAGCGCCGGCGCCGCAAACAGCCGGCGCAGAAAGCGCAGCCCGCCGATCATCGCGCGGCGATCGGTCTCTTCGGCGAGATAGCGCGGGTTGATCGCCGGCTGATCGTGCGGGTCGGGCGTCGTCGCCAGCACATAGCCGCGCGATAACGGCCGCATCTGCCATGGTCCGCCGGTGATGCCGGGCACGTCGTCGAGGCGGCGGATGAGCCCCGGCTTGTAGCTGGCCGGCGCAAAGACGCATTGCACGTCCGGGGTCGCCGATTCCTCCAGTACCTTGACCGAGGCGGCGCACAGCGAGGCGCTGTAGGTCAGCATCCCCGTGCCGGCGGCGACATAGCGCCACACCTCGCGGCCAAACCGGAGCCCGCGGCCGCGCTCGTTGAGCGTCTCGATGCCGCGCACCTCGCAGCTCATGCGCGCGATGTAATGATCCTGGAAATTCTGCCCGACGCCCGGCAGCGCGTGGCGCACCGGGATACCGGCCTTCGCCAGCACCTCCGGCTCGCCGATCCCCGACAATTGCAAGAGATGCGGCGAGCCGATCGCGCCCGCCGCGAGGATCACCTCGCGCGTCGCATCGACGATCTCGACGCGGCCGCCGCGCGACAGCACGACCCCGGTTGCGCGGCTTGCGTCGAACGTGATGCGATGGACGAGCGCGTCGGTGACGATCTCGAGGTTGGGGCGCTTGGCGGCCGGCTTCAGGTAGGTCTGCGCGGCGCTGGCGCGGCGCCGCCCGCCGCGGGTCTGCTGGCACCAGCCGATGCTGTCGCCGGCCCCCGGCGGCAGGTCGTTGACGTCGGCGCGGTATTCGAGCCCGAGCTCGCGGGCGGCGTCGATGATCGCCTGGCACACCGCCGGCCGCTCGGTCATCGGCGAGGTCGTCAGAAACCCTTGCGTGCCATGCGGTTCGCCGGCCTCGCCCTGCCACCGCTCCGCCTGCTTGAAATAGGGCAGCACGTCGTCCCAGCCCCAACCGCGATTGCCGAGCTGCGCCCAATGGTCGAAATCCTCGGGCTGGCCGCGGATGTAGATGAGGCCGTTGATCGAGGACGAGCCGCCGAGCACGCGGCCGCGCGGATAGGGGATGGCGCGGCCAGCCGTGCCCGGATCGGCCTCCGCCTTGTAGTTCCACGTCAGGGTCGGGTGATCCAATAATTTCATAAAGCCGACCGGGACATGGATGAGCGGGTTCCAGTCGCGGCCGCCGGCCTCGATGACGATGACCCGCGCCGACGGGTCCTCGCTGAGCCGGTTGGCCAGCACGCAGCCGGCCGACCCGGCCCCGACGATGACGTAATCCGCTTTCATACCGATTTCTCCCTGCTAATGACCGGTATTGTTGCCGGCGGAGGGCGAGATCACGCGACGGGTGGACGGCGCACCGGTTCGCTTGCTTCATAGGCGCGGGCGGCCCGCAGCACGCGGTTCTCGGCATAGAGCGGCGCGACGATCTGCAATCCGATCGGCAGCCCGGCGCGCGTCAGCCCGCACGGCACCGAACAGGCTGGCTGGCGCGTCATGTTGAACGGGTAGGAGAACGGCGACCAGTCGATCCAGTTGGTCTCGGTCGCCGGATCGTTGAGGTCCTGGCCGATCGGCAATGCCGGCACCGGCATCATCGGCGTCAGCAGGAGATCGTAGGTCTGGTGGAATGCCGCCATCCGCCGGCCCAAGGCGCTGCGTTCGAGATCGGCGGCGACGTAATCGGCGCCGCTGACCCGCGCGCCGTCCGCGGCAATCGCGACAAGCCCGGGATCGCACAATTCGCGCACCTTGTCGGCCGGCCAGGCGGCAAGGACGCGCGCCGTGCCGGCCGCCCAGAGCGTCAGCAACGTCGCGCGCGGCGACGGGAAAATCTGCCCGACCTGCTCGACGACGGCACCCAGTTCTTCAAAGCGTTGCGCCGCCCGAGCGCAGCACGCGGCAATCTCGGGATCGACCGTGGCATAGCCGAGATCGGGGCTGTAGGCGATGCGCCAGCCCCGGACGCCGTCCTCGATGCCGGCGAGCCAGTCGCGCGCCGGGGGCGGCAGCGCATAGGGGTCGCGATGGTCGGGCCGCGCGAGCACGTTCAGCATCGCCGCCGCGTCGCGCACGTGGCGCGTCATCGGCCCGACATTCGATAAGAGGCTCATCGGCGAGGGCGGATGCGCCGGCACCCGGCCGAAGGTTGCCTTCAGGCCGAAGATGCCGGTGAAGCATGCCGGAATGCGGATCGAGCCGGCGCCGTCGCTGCCGATATTGAGCGGCGCGATGCCGGCGGCGCACGCCGCCGCGGCGCCGGCGCTGCTGCCGCCGGTCGTGCGCTCGAGGTTCCACGGGTTGCGGGTGATGCCGGTCAAGGGCGAGTCGCCGATCGCCTTCCAGCCGAATTCGGGGGTCGTCGTCTTGCCGAGGATGACGGCGCCCGCCTCGCGCAGCCGCGCGACAACCGGCGCGTCCTCGGCGTCGGGCACGGGTTCGACAAGGCGCGAGCCGCGCCGCGTCGGGAAGCCCTGCATCAGCACGAGGTCCTTGATCGTCGCCGGCACGCCGTCGAGGGCCCCCAGCGGCACGCCCCGCATCCAGCGCGCTTCCGACGCGCCCGCCGCCGCCAGCGCGCCGTCGCGATCGACGAGGCAGAACGCGTTGAGCCGCGGCTCCAAGGCGGCGAGCCGCGCCAGCAGCGCCGCCGCGACCTCGACCGGCGACAGCGCCTTCCGGCGATACGCCTCGGTCAGATCGAGGGCGGAGGCGTAGGCGATATTGACGGCGCTCGTCATGCCCTTTCTCCACGGCTGCGCGCGCCGATCATCGACAAAACCCGGCAATGCCGCAACGCTTGTGCGGGCTGGCGCGGGCGGCCCGGAGTGACTAGATATCGGTATCCCTCTCCACGCCGGAGAGGGTTTTGCTGCGAATACGGGACTTCGACTTGAACGATCCTCAGCCCTCTGTGATGGCGGGTTTGCCGGCTTCGGTTGGCGACACGCTGACGCTGCTCGGCGGCGCCGATTACGTCGCGGACCGCAGCCTCGCGACAGCCGTGCATCTGTCGTTGCACCTCAACCGGCCCTTGTTTCTCGAAGGCGAGGCCGGGGTCGGCAAGACCGAGATCGCCAAGGTGCTGGCGACCGCACTGAAGCGGCGCCTTATTCGCCTGCAATGCTACGAGGGGCTCGATGTCGCCTCTGCCGTCTACGAATGGGATTATCCTAGGCAGATGATCGAAATCCGCCTGGCCGAAGCGGGCGACGAAGAGCGCGAGGAAATCGAGAACACGATCTTTTCCGACCGCTTCCTGATCAAGCGGCCGCTGTTGCAGGCACTGGAACCGGAAATCGACGGCCCGCCGGTGCTCTTGATCGACGAGCTCGACCGCACCGACGAGCCGTTCGAGGCGTATTTGCTGGAACTGCTCTCGGATTTCCAGGTCACGATCCCGGAGATCGGCACGATCCGCGCGCAGCATCCGCCGATCGTCGTCATCACGTCGAACCGCACCCGCGAAATCCACGACGCCTTGAAGCGCCGCT
>JASIAN010000114.1 GCA_030042035.1 Alphaproteobacteria bacterium
CCCTGCGCGTTGACGAGATATTCGCCGTAGAACTCATTGGCGCCGGTCGAGGGGTTGCGGGTGAACGCGACGCCGGTCGCGCAATCCTCGCCCATGTTGCCGAACACCATCGCCTGCACATTGACCGCGGTGCCCCATTCGGCCGGGATGTTGTGCAGCCGCCGGTAGGTGACGGCGCGGGCGTTCATCCACGAGCCGAACACCGCGGCAATCGCGCCCCACAATTGCCGCTGCGCGTCCTGCGGGAAGGGCTTTTTCGTCTCGCGCCGTACGATGTCCTTGAAGCCGGCGACGATGTCCTGCCAATCGTCGGCGGCGAGTTCGGTGTCGAGCGCGGCGCCCAATTCGTTCTTGCGGTCATCGAGCAGTTCCTCGAAGTGGTGATGTTCGATGCCGAGCACGACCTGGCCGTACATCTGGATAAACCGGCGGTAGCTGTCGTAGGCAAAGCGCGCGTCGCCGCTCTGCCGCGCCAGGCCGGCGACCGTCTCGTCGTTGAGGCCGAGATTGAGGACGGTATCCATCATGCCGGGCATCGACGCGCGCGCGCCGGAGCGCACCGAGACCAGCAACGGCTTGCGCGGATCGCCGAACCTGGCGCCGATCTCATCCTCGACGGCAGCGAGCGCGGCGGCGACCTGTTCCCGCAATTCGGGCGGATAGGCATGCTCGTTCTGGTAGAAATGGGTGCACACCTCGGTCGTGATCGTAAAGCCGGGCGGCACCGGCAGGCCGAGATTGCTCATCTCCGCAAGCCCCGCGCCCTTGCCGCCCAAGAGGTTCCGCAAGTCGCCGCGCCCTTCGGCGCGGGCGCGGCCAAAGCGATAGACCCATTTCGTCATCGGCGCTTCCCTTCAGGGTTGAGATTGCTTCGTCGCTGCGCTCCTCGCAATGACCGGTCTTCCCTGGTCATTGCGAGCGCAGCGAAGCAATCCCGGTCCGCTTGGCAGAACATCGGCGGTTCACCCCTCGATCTGGGAAAAATCGGCGACCTGGTTCATCACGTTGCGAATCCGTGACAACAGCTGGAGACGGTTCTCGCGCAACCGCCGATCATCGGTGTTAACAGTTACTTTTTCGAAAAATTCATCGACCGGCCGCCGCAGCGTCGCCAACCGGTTCATGGCACCCTCAAAGTTTTCAGATTCCAGAAAGGCCTTTAGCGCCACGGCGATCCCGCCGAGCCGCTGGTAAAGTGCCGTCTCCTCCGGCAGCTTGAAGCCACTAGGATCGACGAGATCATCATATTTGCGGCTATCACGCCGCTCCTCGATCGCGACAATGTTCGCAGCGCGCCTGTAGGCAACGAGCAGGTTCGCGCCATCGTCGGTGGCAAGAAACCGCGACAGCGCGTCAACCCGTGCGAGCAAGCGTACGAGGTCGTCCTTGTCCACGGCAAATACGGCGGCGAGAAGATCGTGGCGCGCACCCTCCTCGTGCAGATGCACGTTCAGCCGCTCGGCGATAAACGGCAGCACCGCCTCCCTTATCGAACGTTGCACCGAGCGGCCGCCGGTTTGCTGGAGGACCGTGATATCGGCATAGGAGAGCGTCTGGCCAAGCGACAGCCGCAGCCGATTGCTGACGATCAGGCGAATGACCCCAAGCGCGGCGCGGCGCAGTGCAAAGGGGTCGCGTGACCCCGTCGGCGCTTCGCCGATCGAGAAAAATGCGGCGAGCGCGTCGATCTTGTCGGCCAGCGCGAGGATGATGCTGACCGGGGCGGTGGGGCAGGTGTCGTTGGGGCCGAGCGGCTTGTAATGCTCGGCGATCGCAGCCGCGACGCGCGGGTCTTCGCCGTCGTGGAGCGCGTAATAGCGGCCCATGACGCCCTGCAACTCGGGAAATTCGCCGACCATGCCGGTCGAGAGGTCGGCCTTCGCAAGCCGCGCGGCGCGCTGCGCCAACTCCACCAGTTCGTCATTCCCGCGAACGCGGGAATCCAACGCCGCAGGCTTGGCGTCGCCGCGCTGGACCCCCGCTTCCGCGGGGGTGACGGTGAGTTGCGGCGCGAGCTGTTTGGCGAGGACGCCGGCGAGCTTTTCGATGCGCTCGGTCTTGTCGAGCATCGTGCCGAGGCTGTCGTAATAGATGCGCTCCTTCAGCGCCGCGACGCGATCATCCAATCGCAGATTGCGGTCCTGATCAAAGAAGAAGCGGGCGTCGGATAGGCGGGCGCGCAAAACGCGTTCGTTGCCGGCGACGATCGTCTTTCCGCCGTCGGGCGCGCGATTGTTGGCAACAAACAGAAAGCGCGGTGCCGGGGTGCCGTCTGCTTTGAGGCACGTGAAATATTTCTGATGCGTGCGCATCGCGGTCGCCAAGACTTCGGGCGGCAGGCCGTCGGGCACCGGCCGCACGAACTCGTCCGCGATCTTGCCCATCAGCACGACGGGCCACTCGACGAGGCCCGTCACCTGATTTATCAGGTCAATATCAGGTTTGACGCTCAGTCCCTCGGCCGCCGCGAGCCGGTCGAGCTCGGCCATGATCAGGTCATGACGGCGATCGTGGTCGAGCATCACATGGGCGCGTTCGAGCTTGTCGAGATAATCGGCTGCGTTTCGCACCGTGATGTCGCCCTGCGACAGGAAACGGTGGCCGCGCGTCGTGCGGCCGACCGGAATGTCGCCCAGCGCCAGCGGCAGGATGTCGCCGCCGAACAGGCAGATTACCGAACTGAGCGGCCGCACCCAGCGCAAGGGCGAGGCCGGGAAGCGCATCGATTTCGGCCATGAGAGCTGGGTTATTGCCGCGCCGAGCAAATCCGGCAAGATCTCGGCGGCGGCGCGCCCCGGCCGCTCCACGACCGCGAAATAGAATTCGCCGCGGCCAGTGTCGCGCACTTCGCATTGGTCGATCGACGTAAGGCCGGCCGACCGCAGGAAGCCATCGAGCGCCGGCTGCGGTGCGCCGAGGCGCGGGCCGCGGCGCTCCTCGCGCCGCTCCGGCTGGCGCTCTGGGATGCCGTCGGCGATGATCGCGAGGCGCCGCGGCGTCACATAGCCGCGCAGCTCGTGCGCGCCGAGTTCGGCGGCATTGAGCTTGTCGCCGATCAGCCCGACGAGGTCTTCGATCGCGCGGCGCTGCATGGCGGCCGGGAGTTCCTCCGACAACAGTTCGAGCAGCAATTCGCCGCGCGCCATCTCGCTCAACTCCCCGTCATGCCAGGCCTTGTGCCGGGCATCCACGACCCTCGCCGGCAAATTGGGCGAGCCGATGCGTGGATGGCCGGGTCAAGCCCGGCCATGACGGAATTAGGGGCGTGGCGCAAGTCATCATCGGACAGTCTACGATCCGGCAAGCCACGCTTCGCAGCAGGCGCGCGCCAACGCGCGCACGCGGCCGATATAGGCGGCGCGCTCGGTGACGCTGATGACGCCGCGGGCATCCAACAGATTGAACAGATGGCTTGCCTTGAGGCATTGGTCGTAGGCCGGCAACGCGAGAGCGCGGCTGACGAGCGCGGCGCACTCTTCCTCGGCGTCGCGGAAGTGGGCGAACAGCTTCTCGGTGTTCGCCGCTTCGAAATTGTAGGCGGAGAACTCGCGCTCGGCGCGGCGGAACACCTCGCCGTAGGAAATGCGAGCCGCGCCCGCGGCGCCGTTGAAATCGAGGTCATAGACGCTCTCGACGCCCTGCACATAGGTCGCAAGACGTTCAAGCCCGTAGGTCAGTTCAGTTGAGACGGGATCGCATTCGATACCGCCAACCTGCTGAAAATAGGTGAACTGGCTCACTTCCATGCCGTCGAGCCAGACTTCCCAGCCGAGGCCCGAGGCGCCCAAGGTCGGGCTCTCCCAATCGTCCTCGACAAAGCGGATGTCGTGCGCGTCAGCATCGATGCCGATGGCGGCGAGGCTCTGCAGATACAAATCCTGGCTGTCCGCCGGCGCCGGCTTCAGGATCACCTGCAGCTGATAATAATGCTGAAGGCGGTTCGGGTTGTCGCCATAGCGGCCGTCGGTCGGGCGGCGCGACGGCTGAACGTAGGCGGCGCGCCATGGCGCGGGGCCGAGCGCACGCAGCGCCGTCGCCGGGTGGAACGTGCCGGCACCGACCTCGACATCATAGGGCTGCAGAATGACGCAGCCCTGCTCGGCCCAGTAGAGCTGCAGCTTCAGGATCAGCGCCTGAAAGCTCGATCCGACGACGGCGGCATTCATCGCAGCGTCAATGCGGCTGCGGGCAGCCGGGCTTGCCGCAGGCCGGCGCGCCGGGCGACACATAGGCGCCGCAGACGTGGCAGGCGACGAGGTCCTCAATCGCCTGCTGCTGGCGCGGCGGCTGCGAGCGCGCCGTCGGGCCGCGGCGCTGCGCCTTTGGCGCGATCCCGTTGACCCAGCGCATCGCGTACCACACGAGAAAGCCGATCAGCAGAATGACGACGAGTTTCGGGACTTCGATCATCGAAAATGTTTAGGAAGGCCGGCCGGCCGGGTCAAGGAAGGCGTGCGCCCGCGTCACAGGCCGAAGCGGGCCCACAGCGCGCGCGCCTCCAGCCAATCGCCAAAATCGATGAGCGCGGCGACCAAATTTCCCTGGCTTTGCGCGCCCGATGGGAGGAAGCGCGGCAGCCACCAGCGGCGGTGCCGCGGCTCGGAGACCGCCACAAGCCTCACTTTGTCGCCGAAGCGCGCCCGCATCACCGAACGCAGGTCGCCAATGCCGTCGATCAGACCCTTCGCCAGCGCCATGCGGCCGGTCAACACCTCGCCCGAAAATAGGCTCTCGTCGACCGCATCGATCTTGCCGAGGCGGCGGCGGCGCACGTGATCCTTGAAACTCGCATGGATGTCCTGCTGCAGGACCGACAGCCGCGCAACATCGGCGGGGTCTTCCGGCAGGAACGGGTCGAGCAGCGATTTGTTTTCGCCCGCGGTGTGAAGCCGCCGCTCGACGCCGAACCGCTCGATGAGCCGGTGCATGCCGAAGCTTGCGGTCACGACGCCGATCGAGCCGATCAGCGAGGCCTCCTCGGCGTAAATCTCGTCGCCGGCAAGCGCCAGCCAATAGCCGCCCGAGGCAGCAACGTCTTCGGCGAAGGCGAAGACCGGCACGCGCTTTTCCTCGGCGAGCTGGCGGATACGGCGGTAGAGCAGCGCCGATTGCACCGGCGAACCGCCCGGCGAATTGATCTGCAGCGCAACCGCGCTGAGCCGCGACAGACGGAACCCGCGCTCGATCGTCGCCGCCTGGCCCGCCAGCGACAGCGCGTTGCGCCACTGCCTGGGCGCAATGACGCCGTCGAGGCGCAGCACCGCGACGCGCACCGGCGGATTGCGCAGCCGCTCGATCGGCAACCAGCGCAGGACATCTCGCAGGGTCATGTAATCGCTAAATGGGGATGCGAATGCCGGCGGACCAGACGCGCCACGCCGGCTAGAGATCGGTCTCGGCGCTTTCGCCCGGCGTCAGCGTCGCGCGCGTCCAATCCGACCAGGCGCCGGGCTGCGGCTTGTCGGGGTCGCGGTCGTGGCGCCAGCACAAGCTGGCGTCGTTCGGCACATAGATGTCGTGCGTCGTATCCTTGTACATGACGATCGTCTGATCCGAGATAAAGCCGGGGCCGTGGCTGTCGCAATCGGCCCGCTTCGTGATGACCAGCTGGACGTTGACCTGCCGCCAGTAGGGGTCGTTGAGAACGAGCTTGGTCGTATTAGGCGGCGCCGACGAGCAGGCTGCCACAACCAGCACCAGGACGACCGACGCGACGAAACGCATGCTCCACCCCCCGGTTCGACCGCCGCGAATGTGCCTTGGCGCGCGGCCAGACGCAAATACGGGAAGCCATTGATCGCGGCCGGAGCGGCGGCTACGGTGCCGCACCCCTCAGGATTGTGCAGCAGGAGACCCGGCCATGCCTGACGATGCCCGCCATCCGGCGATCGACAAGAGCCGTCTGCCGAGCCGGCACGTCACGGTCGGCCCGGAGCGCGCGCCGCACCGCGCCTTTCTCTATTCGATGGGCCTGACCGAGGAGCAGATCAACCAGCCGATCGTCGGCGTCGCGACGACATGGAACGAGGCCGCGCCCTGCAACATCGCGCTGTCGCGCCAGGCGCAGGCGGCGAAGAAGGGGGTCGCGGCAGCCGGCGGCACGCCGCGCGAGTTCACGACGATCACCGTCACCGACGGCATCGCGATGGGCCACGAAGGCATGAAATCATCGCTCGTCAGCCGCGAAGTCATCGCCGACTCGGTGGAATTGACGATGCGCGGCCATTGCTATGACGCGCTCGTCGGGCTCGCGGGCTGCGACAAGTCGCTGCCCGGGCTGATGATGGCGATGCTGCGGCTCAACGTGCCGGCCGTCTTCATGTACGGCGGCTCGATCCTGCCGGGCCGCTTCAAAGGCAAGGACGTGACGATCGGCAACGTGTTCGAGGCAGTCGGTGCGCACAACGTCGGCAATCTATCGGACGAAGAATTGCACGAACTGGAATGCGTCGCCTGCCCGTCGTCGGGGTCGTGCGGCGGCCTTTTCACCGCCAACACGATGGCCTGCGTCTCCGAAGCGATCGGGCTTGCGCTGCCGGGCTCGGCCGGCGCGCCGGCGCCCTACGATTCGCGTGATGCCTATGCCGAAGCCTCGGGCGAGGCGGTCATGCGGCTCATCCGCGACAACATCCGGCCGCGCGACATCGTGACGCGAAAGGCGATCGAAAATGCTGCGATGGTCGTCGCCGCGGCCGGCGGCTCGACCAACGGCTCGCTGCACATCCCGGCGATCGCCAATGAAGCCGGCATCGATTTCGACATTCACGCCTTTGGCGAGATCGCCCGGAAGACGCCCTATATCGCCAGCATGACGCCCGGCGGCCGCTATGTGATGAAGGATTTGCATGATATCGGCGGCGTCCCGATCATCATGAAGGCGCTGTTGGACGGCGGCTATCTGCACGGCGACTGCCCGACCGTCACCGGCAAGACGGTGGCCGAGAACTTGGCGAACGTGAAGGTTCCGGGCGGCCAGGATGTCGTGCGCCCGACCTCGAACCCCTATGCGCCGACCGGCGGTCTCGTCGTCTTGCGCGGCAACCTCGCGCCGCAGGGGGCGATCGTCAAGGTCGCCGGCATGCAGCGGCTGCGCTTCGATGGCACGGCGCTGTGCTTCGATTGCGAGGAGGACGCGTTCAAGGCGGTCGAGGCGCGGCGCTACAAGGAAGGCGACGTGATCGTCATCCGCTATGAGGGGCCGAAAGGCGGCCCCGGCATGCGCGAGATGCTGTCAACGACGGCGGCGCTCTATGGCCAGGGGGTCGGCGAGAAGGTGGCGCTGATCACCGACGGCCGCTTTTCCGGCGCGACGCACGGGTTCTCGATCGGCCATGTCGGGCCGGAAGCGGCGGTCGGCGGGCCGATCGCGCTGCTCAAGGATGGCGACCGCATCACGATCGACGCAGTGGCCGGCACGATCGACGTGGCGCTGTCGGACGGCGAGTTGGCCGAGCGCCGCCGCGCCTGGACGCCGCGCCTGAACGGCTATCAATCCGGCACGCTGTGGAAATATGCGCAGACCGTCGGCGATGCCGAAAAGGGCGCCATCACCCATCCCGGCGCCCGCGCCGAAGCGCACGTCTACGCCGACTTATGACGACGGCCTGCTCTCGCGCGGCTTTGACCGTTGCGGCGGCTGGCGCTACCGTTGCCGGAGCAACGTAAGATTGCGCAACACGAACGGAGGGGGTCGATGAAAAATCCGCTGCTGGCGATCGCGGCGATCGCCGTGCTGCTGCTGGGCGGCACGAGCGGCGCCCAGGCCGGTCCGGCAACCTCAAACGGTGGCGGTGAGGCGCTCGGCGCGCCCGCGTCATTACCTGATTTCGGCGGCGGCAACCCGATGGGCGAGCCGGCCGGCCAGCAGGGGCCGGGGCCGTCGTTCGGCGGGCAAAATCTGCAAGGGGCGGGTTTCGCGCCGAGCGCCCCGGGCAGCCTTTCGGGTCCTGCCGACGAGGACATTCTGCCCAGCGACGCTGCCGGCAAGAAATAGGAACGGGCCGACGGACGCGAGACCGCCCATTCGTCGCCGAGGCGCCCCAAACGGCCGAACCCCATCACGCTGACCGACGCCAATTTATCAGTGGAGGCCCTATGTCCAGCGCTTGCCGCTCGACCAGGCGTTGGGGTCTTTCAGGAAGCTCTCGACCGCTTCGTATTGGCCCGGCGCGAAGCGGCCGAGGCGCTCCGCCGTCGCGGCCACGTCCCACCAGGTCTGGGGCTACCGGCAACGGAGGCGCGACGCATAGCCAGCTTGTATCGGCCGCAGCCGATTCCCTCTACCGTACCGGCAGAAAGGCGCCTATCTTGTTTTTGCCCTGTCTTATCCACAGGTCATGAGGCAGCGATTCGGCATGAACCAGGGCGTTGAATGGGTTTTCAAGTTATCCACATGATAGAATTCTCAAGATACCTGGGGAAAACTACGGCTAACGCTCAAGGTATTGCGTGCGTAACCGCCGTCAAGGCACTTTTGCGTCCCGTGGGGCGAGTGAACTGCCTGCTGGCTTGAGGGGGACAGGCGCATGCTGGCACGACAGGCTATCTATCGGGATTCCGATTTAGAGGCGTGGCATCGGCTGCGCGATATTATTCGTGAGCTATCTCTGATCCGAGGTCAAAAGTTCCTTTTGGCCTCTGGCGAGTGGAGCGACTACTACTTCGACATGAAAACAACGACCCTCGATGCCGAAGGCGCGTCCCTTGTCGGACATCTCTTATTTGAGAAGATTAAGCATCTCCAATTCGATTTCATAGGCGGAATCGAGACTGGAGCGATCCCAGTGGTTACGGCTATTTGTGTCAAGAGTTGGCCGGAAATGCCGCTCCGAGGTTTCTTCGTTCGCGACATAGCTAAGAACCACGGCACAAAGAAATTAATTGACGGCCATATAAAGGAGGGTAGCACAGTCGTTATTATCGATGATGTCACGACCAAGGGCGATTCTGCGATGAAGGCGGTTACGGCCGTGAGGAATCGTAACTGCCGCATCCTTCGCGTTCTTTCAATAGTGGATCGCGAAGAAGGCGCGACCGAGCGATTTGAGAAAGAAGATATCCAATTTGAGTCATTGTTTAGAACAAGAGACTTCTAGTTGAGCGATAAGCCAACTAGCCTTGCAGCCGCGCGCCTGCGGGAGTGTCTGCGGCGTCAATTAGATCAATCGCAATTTGGCTACGCCGATTACCTACTCGAGCTTGCTGTTCATGTGCGGGATTCCCGAGAAGAAGTAGACCAACAGCGGGCGGTGCTCGCATTCGTGTTAGAGCACATTTTACGGTCATGGGCCGATGAATTGAGTCCAGCCGCCCTAATATCAAGGACGGACGCGTTGCGCGCTGGGTTTATTCAGCCGGTAATATCAGCCGTGGAATGTCTCGCGAGTTCGAGCGGCGATCCGCTTGTTGTAGCAGCCGCGCTCGTAGCGGCGATCCCGAAATCAGATTAAATCTTGTCGCAAAATCGGGACGGGGTTGACATTCGCGGCATTATAGAACATATCAAGAACCTTCGACGATTGTGG
>JASIAN010000115.1 GCA_030042035.1 Alphaproteobacteria bacterium
CTGACGCTGGTCGTCGCGCGCGACTTGATGGATGCCGGCATCCGCTGCAACACGATCCTGCCCGGCATTTTCGACACGCCGCTCTTGGCGCGCGCGCCGGAGCGCGTGAAGGCGAGCCTCGCCGCCTCGGTGCCGTTCCCGAAGCGCTTGGGACGCCCCGACGAATACGCCGCGCTTGCCGAGCTGATGATCACCAACGGCTACATGAACGGCGAGAGTGTGCGCCTCGACGGCGCAATCCGCATGGCCCCGCGGTAATCGTCAGACGCCCCCGATCCGAGGTTGGCCGGATTAACGCCTCGACATATATCTGCGAGACTAACCGCACGGAGAGAAATATGGCGAGGTCACGGCCCGAGGAGGAGCTGGGCTTTCGATGGCTCGAGACGCCTGCAGTATACTGCGACACGTACACCGCAGACTGGTTTGGGGATGTAATCCGTATTGCCTTCGGGGAGTATACCGATAGGGATCACTACCCGTTCTTCAGAACAGCCGTGGCGATCCCACTATCTGATGCCAAGCGACTCATACGCACTCTAACACGGCTAGTTAAAGAAGCCGAGGAACCGCCAAAAGCTTCTGAAACCGAGGAGGAGTCCTCGGCCGGGACCTAGGAAATTTCGCAGTGTCGGATCGCGATGGCGTCGAGCCGGAGGAACGGTTAGGGGACGACCGCGGAGAACCTGAGCAGAAAAGGTCTCCGGAAGTACCTCCCGAGGAACGCCAGGTAGCTCACCGTCGTGGCCGTCCAAGCGAAGGCGGGGGAGATCGCGCGACGCGAGGGCGTGCGTCTGTGACGCGGACGCGTCAAGAACCCCAGGCGATACACGAGATCTGGGAGAGCCAGCTTGCCGAATTGTTACGACTTCGCCGCGATGGCTATTCTGATGCGATGTCCGGAGCAATCGGCGTCGCAGCTGCGCTGGTTCCCACTTGTCTCGAAACGGTAGTTGGATATTTTTCGACGCCGGCGGTCAGCATAACGCCATTGCATCTCGCCGAACTGATTACTTTTGGTATCTCTCTAGGAGTCGCCGCCGTCACGTGGCGGGTCACCAGCCAACGGGCAGCCGAGGCACAAAGGCTGGCTAATACAATTCGCGGCCAATCGTCGCGATAACGCAATTGGGGATTATGGATGCCGGTCGAATTCAAGCGGTCATGGAGCAGCGAAGAGGTCGAGAGCTTTCGCGACAACTGGGTGCGCTTTGTCGAGGGCGAGATGGCGCCGGGCGACGTGGCGGCGAGGACGCGTGGCCATGTCGGCCACGAATTGTGGCGGCGGGCCGGCGAACTCGGTTTTCTGTGCGTCGATATCCCCGAGGAATGGGGCGGCGGGGGCGGCAACTTCCGCCATGAGGCGGTCTTGCACGAAGAGATGGCGCGGCGCGCGCTGTCGGGCATGAGCATCGGCGTCCATTCGATCGCTGCGCACTACCTGTTGAACCATGGCACCGACGACCAGAAGCGCCGGTTTCTGCCCAGGCTCGCCAAGGGCGAACTGGTCGGCGCGATCGCGATGACCGAGCCCGGCGCCGGCTCCGATCTGCAGGCGATCCGCACCCGCGCCGAGCGTCGTGGCAACCGCGAATATGTGCTGAACGGCTCCAAAACCTTCATCTCCAACGGCTATCTCGCCGGTCTTGTCGTCGTCGTGTGCAAGACCGATCCGGCCGAGCGCGCCCGCGGCATCTCGCTGCTGCTCGTCGAGACGAAGGACTGCCCCGGTTTTCGCGTCGGCCGCCTGTTGGACAAGATTGGCCGCAAGGCGCAGGACACCGCGGAACTCTTTTTCGACGACGTATGCGTGCCGGCCGACAATCTCTTGGGCGGTGTCGAAGGACAGGGCTTCTTCCAGCTGATGGACGATCTGCCATACGAGCGGCTGATGATTGGCGTCGGGGCGCTGGCGGCGATGGAAGGGGCGTATCAGGCGACGCTCGATTACGTGCGCCAGCGCCAGGCTTTCGGCCGCGCCATCGCCGATTTTCAGAACACCCGCTTCAAGCTCGCCGAAGTCGCGACGCAGATCATGGCGGGGCGCGCCTTTATCGATCGCTGCGTCGAAGAATTGCTCGCCGGGCGGCTCGATGCGGCGACCGCCGCGATGGCGAAATTGTGGGCCTCCGAGGCCGAGGGTCGCGTCATCGACGAACTCTTACAACTGCACGGCGGCTACGGCTACATGAACGAATTCATGATCGCCCGCATGTATGCCGACGCGCGCATCGCGCGCATCTACGGCGGCAGCAACGAGATCATGAAGGAGGTCATCGCCCGCGCGCTGTGAAACCTTGCGCGACCGATGCGATGTCGCCCACACCAAAACCGGCCGCGACGGCGTCGAGCCGCACAATCCGTGCCGCGACGCGGCGCAACTCGCGGTCCTCGATCCCGAGCCTTTCCAAGTGATGCAGCGTGTTGGCAAGATAGTCACGGCCGGAGCCGCGGCTGCCCTCCGCCGTTGCCAGCAGCTGCGCGGTATCCTCGAGCCGCAGCCGGCCGGCGTAATCGGGCGAATCGCGCCGCACGACGCAGGCGTAGGCGGCCAGCATGCTGGCTGCCGTTCGCACCGTCACCCGCCGCATGCGATAGACCATGCCGGTCATCTCGCGGGCCCAGACGCGATCGAGCGCCTCCGCCATGCGCCCCGGCGGCAGGCGGTAGGCGATGCCGTCGCACGAGCCGCCGCGATCGAGCCCCAGCACCAGTCCCGGCCGCTCCGGCGTGCCGCGGTAGTCGCGCGAATAAAGGCAGAAACGGCGATGATACCCGTAGAGCCGGGCGGGCCGGTGCTCGGCGGCCGCAAACCCCGGGTTCCACATCAGCGAGCCGTAGGCGAACAGCCATACCGGCCCATTAGCTTGGCGCAACGCCGCGATCTCCGGCGGCATCGGATCCACCGGATAGATCGAGATGAAATCCGATTCTTGAACACGCGTCATTGCAAGCAGCGTAACCACGAATCAATCCGGATGCGTGCGTCATCAGCGATGCGGCAAGACCTCGCTCCGATTGCGATGACGAGAGCGAGGGCGAGCCTCACATGCCGAGAATCGACGAAGAGATCGAGCGCGGGTCACGCTGCGGCCAGCGGCCGCTTTCGACCTGATGGAAGAATTCGGCGAGCGTGCGGTTGAACAGGTCCGGCTCTTCGAGATTGAGCGCGTGGCCGGTGTTCGGGAACACGACGAGCGCCGCCGTCGGGATTGTGCGTTTCATCAGGAGCGCCGGTTCGAGGCACGGCTCATCTTCGTCTCCTGTCGCGATCAGCGTCGGCACCGCGAGCGCCTTCATCTCTTCGATCAAGTCCCACAGTGAGGGGCGGCGCGATTGCACACCGCGCTGCGTGTTGGCCGAGCCGCGCGTCGAATGCTCAGCCAATTGCCTCATGAATTCGGCAAAGCCCCGCGGGTCCTTGTTCTGATACTGCACGCGGGTCGGCCCGAGGCCGTAGGTTTTGGCGACCTCGGCCATGCCGCGCGTCTCGATCTGGGCCGCAATGCGCGTCGCTTCGTCCTGGAACTGCTTGCGCTTATCGGGCTCGGCTCCATAACCGCAGCCGGCGACAACGAGCGAGGTGGCGCGGTCGGCATAGGCGAGGCCGAAATGCAGCGCGGCAAACCCGCCCATCGAGATGCCGACGACATGCGCCTTGCCGATCGAGAGGGCGTCGAGCACGGCGCGGATGTCGTCGCGCGCCCGCTCCTGCGAATAGCGTCGCCAATCCTCGGGCACGTCGGACGGCGGATAGCCGCGCGCGTTGAACGCGATGCAGCGGTAGCGCCGCGAGAAATAGCGCAGCTGAGGTTCGTAGCTGCGATAGTCGCCGGCGAATTCGTGGACGAACACCAGCGGATGGCCGGCACCAACCTCCTCGTAGTATAATTCAATGCCGTCGTCGGTATTGAGGTGGGGCATCGGAACTCCTGCAGAAGGAAAGCGGCGGCGATCCTAAGGGTCGCGTCCGCGCACCGGCAAGCCCGTGTGATTCGTCTGGTGCCGTCGCGCGACGCTGCGGTGGACTTGACATTGTTGCTTGAGCCGCGGCGGAGGGAGGAGTGCTGACGTCGGAACTGGATGCGCGGATCCGCGCACGCGCCTAGACCGCCGCGGCGCCGGCCAGGCGGGCGAGCAAGGGTATCGACATTGCCGCGGCGCGGCGCGCCCGGCCGCCGACATCGCCCGGATAGTCCGTTGCAAATGCACGATTGCTTTTCCGGCGGTGCGGGCCGAATGCGGCGGCTGCCCAGCCGCTAGAAATGCGCGCGGATGCGCGCGGCGACCTCGCCGATCTGCGTCATGTCCCCCGGTCTCGGCGCCCAGTTGATCAGCAGATTGTCGCCCAGCTGCCGCGGCAGGACGTGGATGTGGAAATGGCCGACCGACTGCGCCGCGCCTGTGCCATTCGCCTGGATCAGGTTCATGCCATCGGGCTTCAGCGCGGCATTGACTGCGGTGGCGATGACGGCGGTCGTGCGGGCAACGGCGGCAAATGCCTCGGGCGCGATATCGAATACGGTCGCAAAATGCGCCTTCGGGATCACGAGACAATGCCCGTCGTGCACCGGGTTGATGTCCATAAAGGCGAGCGTTTCGGCATTCTCGTACAGCTTGAAGCTCGGCACTGCACCGGCAACGATCTTGCAGAAGATGCAATTCGGATCGACCATCGCGGCCTCCTGAGCTTGGTCGAGAACTGTAGTTGATCGCAGCGAGGCCTGCAGCGCAATATGCTGCCGCGAGCGGCGGCCCGAAGACGAGGGAGACCCGCGATGTCCCGCAAAATGCGCGCCGCCGTCGCCCAATTGGGCCCGATCCATCGCGTCGACAGCCGCGACGCGGTCGTCCGCCGGCTCGTCACGTTGCTGCGCGAGGCGCACGGGCAGGGCGCGTGTTTTGTCGTCTTCCCAGAGCTGGCGCTGACGACGTTCTTTCCGCGCTGGTGGATGACCGATCAGGCCGAGATCGACCGGTATTTCGAGCGCGAAATGCCGAACACCGCGACGCGGCCGCTGTTCGAGGCGGCGAAGGAGCTCGGCATTGGGTTCTATCTCGGCTACGCCGAACTGACCGAGGAGCGAGGCGAAGCGCGGCATTACAACACATCGATCCTCGTCGATCCGGCCGGCCGCATTGTCGGCCGCTATCGCAAGATCCATCTGCCGGGCCATTCGGAGCACCTGCCGCAGGCGCCGTTCCAGCATTTGGAAAAGCGCTACTTCGACGTCGGCAACGACGGCTTTCGGGTATGGCGCATGATGGATGCCGTCTTCGGCATGTGCATCTGCAACGACCGGCGCTGGCCCGAGACCTACCGGGTCATGGGGTTGCAGGGGGTCGAAATCGTCGCGCTCGGCTATAACACGCCGGTTGAGAACATCCACGACCGTGAACCCGAGCACCTGCGCATGTTCCATCATCTGTTGTCGTTACAGGCCGGCGCCTATCAGAACGCGGCTTGGGTGCTGGCGGCGGCGAAATGCGGCGCCGAGGACGGGTTTGTCATGATCGGCGGTTCGGCGATTGTCGCGCCAACCGGCGAGATCGCCGCCCGCGCGCTGACCGAGGGGGACGAGGTCATCGCCACGACCCTCGATCTCGAACTCGGCGATTATCTGCGCCGCGCGGTTTTCAACTTTGCAAAGCACCGCCGCATCGAGCATTACAATCTCATCACCAGCCGGACCGGCGCCAAGACCGAGGTCTAGGCCTGCTGTTCGCAGCGTGATCGACCCGGCTGCTCTACCCGACCTTCGCGGCCCAAGCCGTGCGGTTCGCGATCGACCCGGTCTGGCGACAACGACGGTCACATCGGCGATGATTGCGACGGCATGCACCGCGGCCGCTGAACTGACAGCACGGGTCGCACCGAAGCTTCCACCGGAACGCTCGGCCTTGCGCGCTACCAGGCTACCGCCGCGACGCATCCGGCGTCGCGGATGATCTCGTAGCGGCATTCGCGCAGGCGATCGGCCCCGCGCTGCGAGCGGCACTGCGCAGGGAGGCTGGCGCCTCAAGCACGCACGATCGGCCTCGCGACGTCGAAACGGTATACGCGGGCGGTGTTGCCGCCGGCGATCTTGGCCTGCTCGTCAGCCGGCACGCCGGTCAGGATCTCGGCCAGGATCTGCTGTGAGCGGGGAAAGGTTGATTCGCTGTGGGGGTAGTCCGAGCCCCACATCATGTTGTCGACGCCGATCACGTCGCGCAGGCGAATGCCGATGGCGTCCTCCTGAAAGCTCAGGACGACGTTGCGGCGGAAAAAGTCGCTCGGCACCATGCCGTTCTTGAACCGGTAGATCGCCTCGCCGTGGCGCTCGCGGTAGGTATAGTCCATCGTCGAGAGCAGGTGGGGCGCCCAGGCCAGCTCGAACTCGACGATGGCCAGGGTCAGGCCGGGATGGCGCTCGAACACGCCGGAGAAGATCAGGTCGCACAGCGACAGCGCCGGATAGAACGCCTTCGTCGCGCGGCTGCTGGCGTCGCGCAGCGTCCTGTTGCCGGCCCCGCGGATTTTGCCCTGCCGCCGCGTCGCGGTGTGCAGGCTCAACGGCAGGTCGAGCGAAGCGGCGGCCGCCCAGAATTTCTCGTACTCGTCCTGGTCGTAGCGTCGGTGCTCGAGCGGGTATTCGGTGATCATCGCACCGGAGAGGCCCAGGCGGGCGGCGCGCTCCAGCTCCCTGATGCCGTCCTGGACGTCGTCCAGGTTGATCATCGCGATGCCCTTGAGGCGGGCGGGGTCGGTGCGGCAGAACTCGGCGAGCCAGTCGTTGTATGCGCGAAAAATGGCGGACATCAGCGGGGTGTCCGCCACCTTGAAGTAAAACAGCCCCTGCGAGGGATAAAGGACCTCGCCGGCCACCCCGTCGAGCGCCATGTCGTGAAGATGCTGCTCGGGGTCGTACCCGCCGCGGTGCACGTCTTCGAAGCGTCCCTGGGCGGAGATCGTCTCGGGGGCCTCGAACCGCGCGCCGGCGTTCGAGATGAGGCCGATCCCGGAGAGGACCTGATCCGCCTCGACCACGATGTGGTCGGTGCCGTCGATCCGCTCGATGCGCGGCGCACGATCCCGGAACGCCTTATCGATGCGTGTCTGCCACAGATCGGGCGGTTCGAATACGTGCGAGTCGGATGAGAGAATCAGGGGCGGCACCGCCATCTCCTTTTTCAGCCGATTGCGGGAGCACCGTTCGGCACCGTATCCATTTGTTGTGGACCCGTCGGGAAAATACAATGCTTCCGCTCGCGGGCGATGTGGGGACCGCGACGGAAGGAGGCGGCCGATGGCGGCGGGTTACAGCATCTGTCTCGGGACGGCCGGCTGGGGGGTCTGGCACAGCCCGGATTCCGGCCGGTCGTGGACACGGCATCGCGTCCCGTTTCCGCTCAACAGCCGCATCCAGGCGCTGGTCGCCCATCCCGGAGAGCCGCAGACGGTTTTCGCCGGCGGCGATACCGGCTTGTTCGTGACCCGCGATGGCGGGGCGCGGTGGGAGCGCCTCGGCGCCGAGGGGGCTTTGCCGACGATCTGGTCGCTCGCCGTCGACCCGGTCGATCCCGATATTCTCTTTGCCGGCACCCGCCCGGCCGGCGTCTATCGCTCGCGCGATGGCGGACGGCAGTGGCAGAAGCTGGCCGTGGACATCGCCCCGAAATGCTCCATCGGCATACCCTTTGTGACCGGCGTCGTCGTGGACCCCGACGATCATCGGATGGTCTGGGCAGGGGTCGAAATCGACGGCGTCTTCCGCAGTCTGGACGGCGGGGACACGTGGACCCACCTCAATGGCGGCCTGTACGATCCGGACATTCACGCCGTGACGATTGCGGCGACGCGGCCCAAGCGCCTCTACGCCAGCACGGCGCGCGAGTTGTTTGTCAGCGATAACCTCGGCGACACCTGGGAGGCCCTGGAGATCAGGGAGAAATGGCCGCTGCCCTATGCACGCGGCCTTGCGGTCAAGACCGACGATCCCGGCGTGCTGTACGCCGGGTGCGGCGAGACCACGACGGGCGAAACCGGGCATGTGCTCCGCACCACGGACTACGGCCAGAGGTGGGAGATCCTGCCGCTTCCCGCTCGGCCCAATGCCACCATGTGGGGTCTTGCCACGCATCCTGCCGATGCCGACCGCATCGTCGCGTTCAGCCTGTTCGGCGAGGCATATGTCACCGAAGACGCCGGCGCGTCCTGGCGCAAGATCGCGCGCGAATTCGGCGAGATCAGGGCCGCAGTCTGGGTGCCGAACTGATGTTTACGCCCGTCCCCGATGGCGGGCGATCAGCCGATCGGCGACGTCGTTCAGGTCGTTGCCGACGATCTGAGGCTGCGGGCCGACCCCCAACACATCGTTGCCGACCCGCCTGATCAGCGCGGCGTCCCACCCGGCCGCCACGGCGCCGAGCGTGTCCCATGTATGGCACGCGATGAGGCAGAGTTGCGAGGGCTCTACCCCAAGCTCCCGCTCGACATAGGCATAAGCCTGACGGGACGGCTTATGATGCTTCACGCCATCCGCGCTGAACCGCCGCTCGAAAAGATCGACGATGCCGCCGTGTTCGAGCTGGCGGGTCTGGACCTCGATCAGGTTGTCCGTGAGGGTGAACAGCCGAAACCCGGCATCGCGCAATTTGCGGAGCGCGGCCGGAACCTCCGGGTGCGGCGGCATCGTCGAGAACTTCTCGGTAAGCTCCTTTTTGTCCGCGTCGCCGATATCGATGCCCCGCGTATCCGCCAGCATCTTCATCACCGCCGCACCGATATCGGTGAACGGAACGTAACAGCCGGCGACGGTCAAGGCCGTGGAATACATGATAAAATTGGCAAACCACAGGCGCATGGCCTGTCTTTCGCCAAAGATGCGCCCGAAGATCGGTTCCATCGTTTGCAGGTCGAGCAACGTCTCGTTGACGTCGAAGACGATCAGGGGGCGAGCGGCCATGTGATCAGCTCCATTTCAGGGGACGAGAAACTTTCGGATCGCCACGTCGGTCTCGCCGGCATGGGTTTTCAGCGCGAAGCGGCAGTCTCGAAAAGCGGGATCGCGGCGTTCGGCATGTTGCGCTTGAATGCTTCGGTGCCGACCGCGCCTAGCCGCCGGTGGCGAAGCCGGGGAACAGGGTCATGCCGCCGTCGATAAACAGCGTCGTGCCGACGACGTAGTCGGCGTCGTCGGAGGCGAGCCACACCGCCGCGCGGGCGATGTCGATCGGCTCGCCGATGCGCTTGTACGGCACCAGCGTCATCAGCCGGTCATAGGCGGCCGGCGTCTGCCAGGCGGCGGTGTTGATCGGGGTGCGGATCGCGCCGGGGGCGATGCTGTTGACGCGGATGCGGTGCGGCGCGACCTCCTGCGCCAGGCTTT
>JASIAN010000116.1 GCA_030042035.1 Alphaproteobacteria bacterium
CGCACATCGATGCCGGCAAGACGACGACCACCGAGCGGATTCTGTATTATACCGGGCGCTCCTACAAAATCGGCGAGGTGCACGAAGGCACCGCGACGATGGACTGGATGGAGCAGGAGCAGGAGCGCGGCATCACGATTACGTCGGCCGCGACGACCTGCTTTTGGAACGACTATCGCGTCAACATCATCGACACGCCGGGCCATGTCGATTTCACGATCGAGGTCGAGCGGAGCTTGCGCGTGCTCGACGGCGCGGTTGCGGTGTTCGATTCGGTGGCCGGGGTCGAGCCGCAGTCGGAGACGGTGTGGCGGCAAGCCGACAAATACGGCGTGCCGCGCATCTGTTTCGTCAACAAGATGGACCGCATCGGCGCCGATTTCCCGCGCTGCGTGCGCGAGATCGAGGAGCGGCTGGGCGCCGTCCCGATCGTGCTGCAATTGCCGATCGGCATTGAGAGCGATTTTGTCGGCATCGTCGATCTGGTGGCCGGCAAAGCCGTCAAATGGCGCGAGGAGACGCTCGGCGCGCAGTTCGACATCAGCGACGTGTCGGCCGACATGAAGGCGGCGGTCGAGGCGGCGCGCGCGCGGCTCGTCGAGCTCGCGGTCGAGCAGGACGATGCGGCGCTCGAAGCCTATCTCGGCGGCGAGGAACCCGCTGTCGAGACGCTGAAGCGCTGCATCCGCAAGGGCACGATCGCCGGCGCCTTCGTCCCGGTGCTGTGCGGTTCGGCGTTCAAGAACAAGGGGGTGCAGCCGCTGTTGGACGCCGTCGTCGATTACCTGCCGGCGCCGACCGATGTCGCGGCCATCAAAGGCGTCAGGATGGGCACCGATGTCGTCGTCGAGCGCCGCGCCTCGGACGACGAGCCGTTCGCCGGCCTCGCCTTCAAGATCATGTCCGATCCCTTCGTCGGCTCCTTGACCTTCGTGCGCGTCTATTCCGGCGTGCTGACCACCGGCTCTGCGGTGCTCAATACGGTCAAGCAGGGACGCGAGCGCATCGGCCGCATGCTCCTGATGCATGCCAACCATCGCGAGGACGTGAAGGAGGCTCGCGCCGGCGACATCGTGGCGCTGGCCGGCCTCAAGAATACGACGACCGGCGACACGTTGTCCGATCCGGCGCACGCCGTCGTCCTTGAACGCATGGAGTTTCCCGAGCCGGTCATCGAGATCGCCGTCGAGCCGAAGACCAAGGGCGACCAGGAAAAGATGGGGCAGGCGCTGGCCCGGCTGGCGACCGAAGACCCCTCGTTTCGCGTCGCGGTCGATCACGAGAGCGGTCAGACCATCATCAAGGGCATGGGCGAACTGCATCTCGAAATCATCGTCGACCGCATGAAGCGCGAGTTCAAGGTCGATGCCAATGTCGGCGCGCCGCAGGTCGCCTATCGCGAGACGATCACCAGGACGGCCGACATCGATTACACGCACAAGAAGCAGACGGGCGGGGCGGGGCAGTTCGCGCGCGTCAAGATCCGCTTTGAGCCGATGGCGCCGGGCGCGGGCTTTCAGTTCGAGAATTTGGTGGTCGGGGGCGCGGTGCCGAAGGAATACGTGCCGGGCGTTGAAAAGGGCTTGCGCGCGGCGAGCGAGACCGGCGTCCTGGCCGGGTTTCCGGTCATCGATCTCAAATGCGCGCTGATCGACGGCGCCTATCACGACGTCGATTCGAGCGTGCTCGCATTCGAGATCGCGGCGCGCACGGCGTTCCGCGACGGCATCCTGAAGGCGGCGCCGAAGCTCCTCGAACCGATCATGCGGGTCGAGGTCGTGACGCCGGAAGAATACATGGGCGACGTGATCGGCGACCTGAACAGCCGGCGCGGCCAGGTGACCGGCATGGACAGCCGCGGCAATGCCCGCGTCGTCGATGCGATGGTGCCGCTGGCCAACATGTTCGGCTATGTCAACACACTGCGCTCGATGAGCCAGGGTCGGGCGCAATACACGATGCATTTCGACCATTACGAGCAGGTGCCGCAGGCGGTGGCGGACGAAGTCCGCGCCAAGATGGCGTAATCCTGCTGGGAAAACCGGCGGAGACTGGAGAACGGCGATGGGTAAGGCGAGGTTTCAGCGGACGAAGCCGCACTGCAACATCGGGACGATCGGGCATATCGATCACGGCAAGACGACGCTGACGGCAGCGATCACGAAAGTGCTTGCCGAGACCGGCGGCGCGACGTTTGTGCCGTTCGACCAGATCGACAAGGCGCCGGAAGAGAAGGCGCGCGGCATCACGATCTCGACCGCGCATGTCGAATACGAGACGCAGAACCGGCATTACGCGCATGTCGATTGCCCGGGCCATGCCGACTACATCAAGAACATGATCACCGGCGCGGCGCAGATGGACGGCGCGATCCTCGTCGTGTCGGCGGCCGACGGGCCGATGCCGCAGACCCGTGAGCACATCCTGCTGGCGCGGCAGGTCGGCGTCCCCTCGCTCGTCGTCTTCATGAACAAGATCGACATGGTGGACGACGAGGAACTCATCGAACTGGTCGAGTTGGAGATGCGCGAGCTCCTGAGCTCGTATGGCTTTCCGGGCGACGACCTCCCGATCGTCAAGGGGTCGGCGCTGGCGGCTTTGGAAGGGCGCGACCCGGCGATCGGCCACGACAAGATCCTCGAACTGATGCAGGCGGTCGACGACTACATCCCGCAGCCGGAGCGGCCGAAGGACCGGCCGTTCCTGATGCCGATCGAGGATGTGTTCACGATTTCCGGGCGCGGCACGGTGGTGACCGGGCGGGTCGAGCGCGGCATCGTCAAGGTCGGCGACGAAGTCGAGATCGTCGGCCTCAGGCCCACCGCAAAGACCGTCGCGACCGGGGTCGAGATGTTCCGCAAACTCCTCGACCAGGGCGAGGCGGGCGACAATATCGGCGTGCTGCTCAGGGGCACGAAGCGCGAGGAAGTGGAGCGCGGGCAGGTGCTGGCAGCGCCCGGCTCGATCACGCCGCACACCGTCTTCCAGTGCGAAGCTTATGTGCTGACCAAGGAGGAAGGCGGAAGGCACACGCCGTTTTTCGCCAACTACCGGCCGCAATTCTATTTCCGCACGACCGATGTGACCGGCACCGTCAAATTGCCGGAAGGCACCGAGATGGTCATGCCGGGCGACAACGTGACGATGGAAGTCGAGCTCCTCGTGCCGATTGCGATGGACGAGGGCTTGCGCTTTGCGATCCGCGAAGGCGGCCGCACCGTCGGCGCCGGCGTTGTCGCCAAGATTTTGAAGTAGGTCGGTCCGGGCCCGCAGAGGAAACAAGAAAATGGACGGTCAGAACATTCGCATTCGCCTGCGGGCTTATGATCACCGCGTGCTCGACCAGTCGACGAGCGAGATCGTCAACACCGCAAAGCGCACCGGTGCGCGCGTGCGCGGGCCGATCCCGCTGCCGACCCGGATCGAGAAATACACGGTGCTGCGCTCGCCGCATGTCGATAAGAAATCGCGCGAGCAGTTCGAAATCCGTACCCACAAGCGGGTGCTCGATATTGTCGATCCGACGCCGCAGACGGTCGATGCGCTGATGAAGCTCGACCTCGCCGCCGGCGTTGATGTCGAGATCAAGCTGTAGGGCGCTTCTAATGAATCCGCGCGTCATGGCCCCTCACCCTGTCCCTCTCCCCGTTAACGGGGAGAGGGGACGCGGCCGCGAGGGTGTGCGAGGGGATCGGATGTCGTTGCTCGGCGATCGCGCCGTCACTCCTTCTCCCCGCTTGCGGGGAGAAGGCCGGGGTGAGGGGCGCTGACATGCGCACGGGGCTGATCGCGCAGAAGCTCGGCATGACGCGGGTGTTCACCGACGAGGGCAACCACATGCCGGTAACCGTGCTGCGCATCGACAATTGCCAAGTCGTCGCGCAGCGCACGCAGGAAGCGGACGGCTACACCGCGCTGCAGCTCGGCGTCGGCAGCGCCAAGGTCAAGAACGTGACGAAGCCGAACCGCGGCCATTTCGCGAAGGCCAAGGTCGAACCGAAGGCAAAGCTCGCCGAGTTCCGCGTGTCGGAGGATGCGCTGGTGCCGGTCGGCGCCGAGATCACGGCGGCGCATTTTGTCGTCGGGCAACATGTCGATGTGACCGGCACGAGTATCGGCAAGGGCTATGCCGGCGGCATGAAGCGGCACAATTTCGGCGGCCTCAGGGCCTCGCACGGCGTCTCGATCTCGCACCGCAGCCTCGGCTCGACCGGGCAGCGGCAATCGCCCGGCAAGACCTTCAAGAACAAGAAGATGGCGGGCCATCTCGGCGACGAGCGGGTGACGATTCAGAGCCTCGAAGTGGTCGCGGCGGATGCCGAACGCGGCCTGCTCCTCATCAAGGGCGCGGTGCCGGGCAGCGACAACGGCTGGGTCTTGGTCAAGGACGCCGTCAAACGCAAACCACCCGACGGTCTGCCGTTTCCGGCGGCGCTGCGCGAGGCCGTCGTCGCGGCAGTGGCGCCGCCCGCGCCGCAGGGCGAGGAGGCGCAGCCATGAAGCTCGCGGTGCGCAACCTCGACAATGAGGAGGTCGGCGACATCGAACTGGCGGACGACGTGTTCGGCCTGCCGGTGCGCCGCGACATCCTGGCGCGCGTCGTCAACTGGCAGCTCGCCAAACGCCGCGCCGGCACGCACAAGGCGAGAGGCATCAGCGACATCAGCGGCACGACCAAGAAACCCTACAAGCAGAAGGGCACCGGCCGGGCCCGCCAGGGCAGCCTGCGCTCGCCGCAGTTCCGCGGCGGCGCCGTCATTTTCGGCCCGGTCGTGCGCAGCCACGAATTCAGCCTGCAGAAAAAGGTGCGGCGCCTCGGGCTCAAGACTGCGCTGTCGGCAAAACAGGCCGAAGGCAAGCTCGTCGTGCTCGACGCCGCCAAGGCCGCGGAACCGAAGACCAAGGCGCTGCGCGCCAAGCTCGACGCGTTCGGCTGGAATTCGGTGCTGATCATCGACGGCAGCGAACTCGACGAGACTTTCGCCCGCGCCGCGCGCAACCTGCCGAAGGTCGATGTGCTGCCGCAGCAGGGCGCCAACGTTTACGACATCCTGCGGCGCGACACGCTGGTGCTGACCCGCGCCGCCGTCGAGCACCTTGAGGCGCGCCTCAAATGAGCCGGTTCCGCGTCATCCCGCGCGCCGAAGTGCGCCTCACCCGCGAACAGATGTACGACCTCATCCGCGCGCCGGTCATCACCGAGAAGGCGACCGCCGCGTCCGAGCACAACCAGGTCATCTTCCGGGTCAAGCCCGACGCCAACAAGCGTGAGATCAAGGCGGCGGTCGAAGGGCTGTTCCAGGTCAAGGTTGAGGCCGTCAATACGATCCGCGTCCAGGGCAAGCTGAAGCGGACGCGCGGCCGCGCTGGGCGCCGCTCGGATTACAAGAAGGCGATCGTGACGCTGGCCGAAGGCTCGCGTATTGACGTGACGACGGGGATTTGACCGATGGCGCTCAAGACCTTCAACCCCACGACCCCATCGCAGCGCCAGCTCGTCATCGTCGATCGCGGCGAATTGTGGAAGGGAAAGCCGGTCAAGGCCCTGACCGAGGGCCTCAGGCAAAAGGGCGGGCGCAACAACAACGGCCGCATCACGGTCCGCTGGCGCGGCGGCGGCCACAAGCGGCGCTACCGCATCGTCGATTTCAAGCGCCGCAAGGACGACGCGCCGGCAACCGTCGAGCGCCTCGAATACGACCCCAACCGCACCGCCTTCATCGCGCTGATCAAGTATCCCGACGGTGAACTCTCCTACATTCTGGCGCCGCAGCGCCTCCGGGCGGGCGATCAAGTCGTCTCCGGCGAGCGGGTCGATGTGAAGCCAGGCAACGCGATGCCATTGCGCAACATGCCGCTCGGCACGATCGTCCACAACGTCGAGATGAAACCCGGCAAGGGCGGCCAGATCGCCCGCTCGGCCGGCACCTATGTGCAACTCGTCGGGCGCGAGCAGGGCTATGCGCTGTTGCGCATGGCGTCGGGCGAGATGCGCATGGTGCGCGCCGAGTGCCGCGCGACGATCGGCGCCGTCTCCAACCCCGACCACCAGAACATCGTGATCGGCAAGGCCGGACGCAACCGCTGGCTCGGCCGGCGGCCGTCGGTGCGCGGCGTCGCGATGAACCCGATTGACCATCCACATGGCGGCGGCGAAGGCAAAACCTCGGGCGGGCGTCACCCGGTGACGCCGTGGGGCAAGCCGACCAAGGGCAAGAAGACGCGTCACAACAAGGCGACGGACCGGCTGATCATCCGCCGCCGCCAGCAGACGCGCTAGCAAGGACGGAGAGAGGACGTGCCACGCGCGGTATGGAAAGGCCCGTTCGTCGACGGCTATCTGTTGCAGAAGGCGGATAAGGCGCGCAGTTCGGGCCGCAATGAGGTGATTCGCACCTGGTCGCGCCGGTCGACGATCTTCCCGCAATTCGTCGGGCTGACGTTCGGCGTCTATAACGGCCACAAATTCATTCCTGTCTTGGTGACCGAGAACATGATCGGCCACAAATTCGGCGAGTTCGCGCCGACCCGCACGTTCTACGGCCACGCCGGCGACAAGCGCGCGCGGCGGACGTGAGGAGGAGCTAATGGGCAAGCCCGCGGCGCCGCGCCGCCTCGCCGAGGACGAAGCCTCGGCCTTTCAGCGCGCGATGCGCACCAGCGCGCGCAAACTGAACCTTGTCGCGCAGACGATTCGCGGCAAGAACGCCCAGGCCGCGCTCGCCGAGCTGACCTTCTCGCGCCGCCGCATCGCGCATGACGTGAAGAAAGTGTTGCAGGCGGCGATCGCCAACGCCGAGAACAATCACCAGCTCGATGTCGATCGCCTCTACGTCAAGGAGGCGACGGTCGGTCGCGCGTTCATCATGAAGCGCTTCCATACCCGCGGCCGCGGCCGCTCGGCGCGGGTCGAGAAGCATTTTGCGCACCTCACCGTCATCGTGCGCGAACGCCCCGAGGAGGACGCCGCCTGATGGGTCAGAAAGTCAATCCGATCGGGCTGCGGCTCGGCATCAACCGGACCTGGGATTCGCGCTGGTTTTCCTCAAAGGAATACGGCAACCAGCTGCTCGACGACTTGAACCTGCGCAAGTTTCTCGGGCAGCGGCTGGCGCAGGCGGCGGTGTCGCGCATTCTGATCGAGCGCGCCGCCCGGAAGACCCGCATCACGCTGCATTCGGCGCGGCCCGGCGTCATCATCGGCAAAAAGGGCGCCGACATCGACAAATTGCGCACCGACATCGCCAAGGTCACAAGCAGCGAAGTCAGCCTCAACATCGTCGAAATCAGGAAGCCGGAGATCGAGGCAAAGCTGATCGCCGAGGGCATCGCGCAGCAGCTCGAGCGCCGCGTCGCGTTCCGCCGGGCGATGAAGCGGGCGGTGCAGTCGGCGATGCGGTTCGGCGCCCAGGGCATCCGCATCAACTGCGCGGGGCGCTTGGGCGGCGCCGAGATCGCCCGCATGGAGTGGTATCGCGAGGGCCGCGTGCCGCTCCACACGCTGCGCGCCGATGTCGATTTCGGCTACGGCACGGCCAAGACGACCTACGGCATCTGCGGCGTCAAGGTGTGGGTGTTCAAGGGCGAGATCTTGGCGCACGACCCGATGGCGCAGGACAAGCGGTTGAGCGAACTGCAGCAGGCCGGCGGCGGCGAACGGCCGGAACGCGCCGAGCGACGCGAACGCCGCGAGCGATAATCAGAGACAGCCATGCTCGCACCCAAACGCAGCAAACACAGGAAGGCCCACAAGGGGCGCATCCACGGCGTCGCCAAGGGTGGCACGACGCTCAACTTCGGCGCCTACGGCCTCAAGGCGGTCGAACCGGGGCGCATCACGGCGCGCCAGATCGAGGCCGCGCGGCGCACGATCACGCGCTATATCCGCCGCGTCGGGCGCGTCTGGATCCGCGTTTTTCCCGATGTGCCGGTGTCCTCGAAACCGGCCGAGGTGCGGATGGGCAGCGGCAAGGGGTCGCCGGAATTCTGGGTGTGCCGCGTGAAGCCGGGCCGCATCATGTTCGAGCTCGACGGCGTGGCGCCGGAGGTGGCGCGCGAAGCCTTTGATCTGGCGGCGGCCAAGCTGCCGATCGGCACCCGCTTTGTGACCCGCCAGGGCGAGGGGGCACAACCGTGAAGGGGATGAAAGCCTCCGACCTGCGGACCCGCACCGACGACGAACTGGCCGACGAGGTCGAGACGCTCGGCAAGGAGATCTTCAACCTGCGCTTCCAGCGCGCCAGCGGGCAGCTGGAGAACACGGCGCGGTTCCGCCAGGCGCGGCGGCAGATCGCCCGCATCAAGACCGTGCAGGGCGAACGCCGGCGCTTGGCGCGACAGGGAGCGACGCATGCCTAAGCGCATTCTGCAGGGCACGGTCATCAGCGACGCCTGCGACAAGACCGTCGTCGTGCGCGTCGAGCGCCGCGTCATGCATCCGGTCTACAAGAAATACGTGTCACGCTCGAAGAAATACGCCGCGCACGACGAGGACAACCGCTACCGCGCCGGCGACACGGTGCGCATCGAGGAGAGCCGCCCGATCTCCAAGCGCAAGCACTGGGTCGTCATCGGCGGTCCGGAAGGCGCCGCGGCCGGGCGGCGGGGGCAGAGCCGCGCCGCGGCGGCCGACGAGCCGGCGGCCGAGGCAGGGGGTGCGGCATGATCCAGATGCAGACCAACCTCGACGTCGCCGACAATTCCGGGGCGCGCCGGGTGCAATGCATCAAGGTGCTGGGCGGCTCGAAGCGCAAGACCGCGACGATCGGCGATGTCATCATCGTCTCGGTCAAGGAGGCGATCCCGCGCGGCCGCGTCAAGAAGGGCGATGTGCACCGCGCCGTCATCGTGCGCACGGCAAAGGAAATCCGCCGCGCCGACGGCAGCGCGATCCGCTTCGACCGCAATGCGGCCGTGTTGATCAGCCGCCAGGGCGAGCCGATCGGCACCCGCATCTTCGGGCCGGTGACGCGCGAACTCAGGGCGCGCCGCTTTATGAAAATCGTCTCGCTCGCGCCCGAGGTCCTGTGATGCTCGCGGT
>JASIAN010000117.1 GCA_030042035.1 Alphaproteobacteria bacterium
CGCGGTCGAGGCCCAGCGCCGCGTTCACGGCGCCGCAGCTGGCATCGAGCAATATATCGGCGCCGCCGAGGAGGCGCAGCAGATGCCCGCAGTCGGCCCTGTCGCGCAGGTCGAGCACAACCGATTTCTTGTTGCGGTTGTAGTTCCAGAAAAAGAGCGAGCGTTCGCTGTCCGGCTCATCGTCGAGAAACGGCCCGATCTGCCGCGTCGCATTGCCTTCGGGCGGCTCGATTTTGACGATTTCGGCACCGAGACCGGCGAGCAGGAGACCGGTATATTCGGCAAGCTCATCGGCGACTTCGATGACGCGCAAGCCCGCCAGCACGCCCGGTCCGGCATTCCCCATCATCTCGCCCGGCCCCTGCGCCTCCGCCACCCGCATCCTCCCGCTGCATTCGCTCAACGGATTGGAGAGGGACGCGGCGCCAATGTCAACGCGTGCTTCGAGACGGCGGCTGACGCGGCCTCCTCAGCATGACGGAAGGGGGCAATAGGATGAAAAGGCCCCTCATCCTGAGGAGCCGGCGCAGCCGGCATCTCGAAGGATGCCAGCCGCGAGCGTCAATAGCCGCGCTGCCAATCAATGACGTTCTTGAGCGGGTGGCCATCGAGGAAGGCGCGCAGGTTGTCGCAGAACAATCGGATAGCGCCGTGGCGGTTCTCGTCGGTATGGCCGGAGACGTGCGGCGTCAGCAGGACGCGCGGGTCGCGCCAGAGCCGCGCCGGCGGCGGACGCTCGAATTCGCCGTCGTACACATCGAGCACGGCGCCGCGCAGCCGCTCCGCATCGAGCGCCTCGGCGAGCGCGTCCTCATCGACGATCTCGCCGCGCGCGACATTGACCAGCACGGCGCCGGGCTTCATCCGCGCAAACCGTTCGCTGTCGAACAGATGATGCGTTTCGCGCGTCCACGGGCAGCAGATCGCGACAAAATCGGCCGCCGGCAAGAGCCGGTCGAGTTCGCCTGCGGCGGCGATCTCGCGAAAGCCGGCGGGCAGCGGCGCGCCCGGCTGGGGCGGCGTGCGGCGGGTGCCGACGACGCGCAGGCCGAGCGCCGCCAAGAGCCGCCCGACTTCGAGCCCGATGCCGCCAGCGCCGACGACCAGCGCGGTCTTGCCGTCCATCAGCAGCGGCCGGTAGGCGCGGTGGTCGAACGCACCCGTCTCGCGCCCGGCGATCGCGCGCGGCAGGTCCTTGGCGAAATAGAGGATGCCGGCCACCGCGTATTCCGCCATCGCCAGCGTGCTGCCGACGCCGCGCGAGGTGGTCACGATGATGTCGCTCTCCCACAGATCGCCGCGCAAAAGATTGCTGGCGCCGGCCGGGCGCTGATGAAACCATTTGAGGCGCGGCGACCGCGCTCTGAGATCGAGCGGAAACGGGAAGCCGCCGAGGATCACGTCGGCCGTGGCGAGGAGCTTGTCGCGCTCCGCGCGGGTGCCGCTGCCGGCGCTGTGCGGCGGCAAGTAGCGTTGCGCGGTGTAGGCCGGCCACGTATCGCGGATTTCGCCGTCAAACCAGCGGCCGGCATCGATGACCCTGACGCGCGGATCGACCGCCTCAATCTGCGCCCGCTCTGCCGCGCTCACCCGCTGAATGCAGAGCACATTGACCCGTCCGGCCGCGGCGCCGTCGCTCAATGGCCGCTCCCCCACAGGATCGCGTTGCGCAGCAGCTGGGTGAAGGCCGCCGTCTCCCACGGTGCGCGGAACGTGTCGGGGGTCGTGTCGGCCGGATCGGCGAAGGCGCGGGCGGCGCGGATCGCCGGGTTGTGGCAATGACCGAGCGCGAAATACGCAACGCCGCCGGCGCCGACATCGCGCGAATAGCCGATGACGCGCGTCCTGCCGTCGGGCAGCAGCGACGTGTCGGCGGGATAGAGCGTGCCGATCGCCGGCGCGACGGCGTCGGGGCCAAATTCGGCGGTTAGCAGGATGTGGGTTGTGCCGGGGTCCTGCAGCTCGATGAAATAGGGCTCATCCTCAACAACGAACGAACTGCCGAGGCCCTGGGTCAGCGGTGACGCGGCGTCGCGCACCTCGACCCGAAATTCGCGAATCGGCGGATGCGTCAGAAAAAAGCTGCCGAGCAGCGCGTGGTGTTCCGATTTGACGGTGCGGCGCTGGCGCGTCCCCTCGACGCGCTCGGCGCGGCCGCCGCTCGTGCCGTGCAGCGCCAGCCAATGGCCGCCGGCTTCCAGCCATTGCCTGAGTGCCCGGCACTGCGCGGCGTCTGGATAGGGGCCGGCGACATAGGTGATCAGCAATCGGCTGACCGGCAGCCATTTTTCGAGATCGGCGAAATCGTTGGCGACCGATGCCGCGACCTCGCACTTGGCGAGCAGCGCGAGCAGCTTGAGGCGGGCATAGTCGTGATCGTGGCCGGCCATCGCGCCGGGCGGGAAACCGCCGGCAATGAGGTGCGCGCGCTTGGGCTGGCTGCTTGGCATCGAAACCTCGCTCGCTGGTGGGCGGGGAAAAGATGCCGCCAGTCTGTCACCATCGGGCGATTGCCGCCATGCCCTGCGACGCCGCCGTCGCCCGCTGCGGCTACCCGGCGTGGATGCGCAGGCCCTTGCGTTGCAGCAGTTCGAAGACGCAGCCCAAGAGATCGCGGCGATGCATCGGCGCGGCGATGAAATCTTCGCGCTCCGGGTCGAGCCAGCGCGGCCGCGCCGTCGCGGCGCCGACGAACAGCGCCTTGAGCCATGGCTGGCGGAGGCGGATCTGGCGCAAGATCGCCGCGCCGTCGAGCGTTCCCGGCAAGTCCAGCGCCACGATCGCCAGCGCGAACCGGCGATGGGCGGCGATGCGGATCGCGGTGAGCCCCTCGGCCGCGACGCTGACGGCAAAACCCTCTTCCGCCAGCAGGCGTTCCGTTTGCTGGCGCCGCCGCGCCTCGCTCTCGATGATGAGAATCTCGCTATTCTTCGGGTACATGATCCTAGCCCGTCCTGCCAGATCGTCGTACACCGGTGATCGTAGCGGTAAATTTCTATCCACTTGGTTAAAACCAAGAAACCTTCACTGGTAAATCAATCGACTGTTCTTGATTATTGAATAATTATTAGAAATGTTTTGAAGAAACATTAGATCGAATACGGTGCAAACTTGATAGATTCGTCACAGCGGCAGCGCGAGCACGATGCGGCAGGCCGCGTCGATCGCCTCGTCGGGCGCGGCGCAGGCTCGGGTTCCCGCCGCCGCCGGCGCATCGAGCAGCGTCAGCACCGGTCGTCCGAACTGCAATCCGAACGCGATCTCCGATAGCGTGCCGTAGCCACCACCGACCGCGATCAGCGCCAGCGCCGCACGCGCGATAATGGCATTGCGCGCCACCCCGATGCCGGTCGCGAGCGGCACCGTCACAAAGCGGTTTGCCGCCTGCCATTCGCCTTCCGGCAACAGGCCGATCGACAACCCGCCGGCAGCGGCGACGCCGGCGCAGGC
>JASIAN010000118.1 GCA_030042035.1 Alphaproteobacteria bacterium
CGCTCCAGGATCTGGCGGATGATCTCGACATATTCGCGGGCGCGGGTGAGCGGCTTGCCGAACGGCACGCCGTGCCAGCCCTCGACGACCTGCGGCCCGGACGGCCCGATGCCGCACAGAAAACGGTTGCCGGACAAGGCCTGCAGCGTCATTGCCGTCATCGCGGCGCAGGCCGGCGTGCGCGCCGGCATCTGCATGATGCTGGTGCCGGCCTTGATGCGGCTGGTGCGCGCCAGAACCCACGCGACCGGGCTCACCGCATCGGTGCCGTAGGCTTCGCCTGCCCAGACCGCATCAAAGCCGAGCCGCTCGGCCTCCCAGATCAGCTCCATGTCGATGCCGGCGTTGCCGGGCGCGAATTTGATCAACGTCGCGAGCTTCATGGCGACAGGCTCCCCTCGGCGGCGCGGGCGACGCGTTCGACGGTGGCGAGCCAGTCGGAAAGCTCGCGGTCGGCCGGCTCGATCAGCACATGTCCGATGCCGACCGACGCGTATCCTGCGAGCCGGGTTTTGAGTTCGCCGGCGTCGCGGCCGTTCCAGCCGGTGCGCAGCGAGATTGCAAACTCTGCTTCCGGACGGGCGGCGCGCAGGCGCGTGACGAAGGGCGCCGCCTGCTCGGGTGTAGAGCGCGACCCGTGCCAGCCGTCGAGCCGCAACGCGCGCTGCAGCGCCGGCTCGGAGGTGCCGCCGATCCAGATCGGGATCGGCCTCTCCGGCCGCGGCAGCATCCGCATGTCCTCGATAATGGCGGGGATGTATTTCGTATCGTAGCTGATCGGATCGTCGGACCACACCGCGCGCATCAGCGCGATGCCTTCATCCATGCGCCGACCGCGTTCGCGGAACGGTACGCCCAAAGCCGCGAATTCGCTCTCCAGCCAGCCGACGCCGGCGCCGAGAATAAGCCGGCCGCCCGACAAGTTCTGCAATGTCGCCAGTTCCTTGGCGAGCGGCAGCGGGTGCCGCATCGGCAATACCAGCACGCTGGTGCCGAGCCCGACCCGCTCGGTGCAGGCGGCGGCCCAGGTCAGCGTCAGCACCGGGTCCCAGAAGATCGCCGACGGCGGGTACAGGCGGTCCTTCGGCACGATGATGTGCTCGCTGACCCAGACGTCGGCAAAGCCCAGTTCTTCGGCCTGGATCGCGGCGCGGCGGATCGCGTCGGCGCTCGCCTTCTGGCCGATATGCGGGAGATGAACGCCGAGCCGCATGCCCCTTGCTCCGTTATCTGACGCAGCGCCCAGCCTGAGCCTCGCCGGGCTGGGGTGCAAGGGCCTGCGGTGCCTAAATGAAAACGCCCCCGGAAAGCCGGGGGCGTTTGTCACAGGTCATCCGCGAGCTTGACCCACGGATCTCGGATGGCCGGGTCAAGCCCGGCCATGACGGACAGGGTTACGCCGCATGCTTCTGTTCGACCACCTGGGGGCGGCTCGGCTCGCCGGCCGCAATCTTGATCTGGCGCGGCTTCATCGCCTCCGGCACTTCGCGCACGAGATCGACGTGCAACAGGCCGTTGTCGAGGCTGGCGCCCGACACCTTGATGTGGTCGGCGAGGCTGAAACGCCGCTCGAATGCGCGACGCGCGATGCCGCGGTGTAGATAGCGCGCCCGCTCGTCATCCGTGTGCGCCTTGCCGGTAACGATCAGCGTGCCCTCGTGCACCGTGATGTCGAGTTCGCTCTGCGAAAATCCGGCCACCGCCATCGTCAGGCGATAGGAATCGTCGCCGGTCTTTTCGATGTTGTAGGGCGGGTAGCTGAGCGCGGTGTTGTCGACGCGGGTCGCCGCATCGACGAGCCGGGCCATGCGATCGAAGCCGATCGTTGAGCGGAACAGCGGCGAGAAATCGAAGCGATCCATGATCCATATCCTCCAGTGAGCAACATGGGCTGCGGCGCCCGCCTCTGGGCCAAGCGCCTGTCATCCGATCGTGCGGCCCCCTTCCGGGCGACCGCACACCCGTTAAATGGGTTCACCCGCGGAGCGGTTCAAGGGATTGTCAGCACTCTAACCAGATGAGTGCCAATTCTCCTTGAACCGCTCTCCGGCCTTCCCAAATCGTCGGGCCCCCTTGGGGAGTCAGGCGGCTCAGCGCCTCGGCCCGAAATTGCCGAAGCGCTTGTTGAAGCGGGCGAGCTGGCCGCCGGTGTCGATCAGGCGCTGCTGACCGCCGGTCCACGCCGGGTGCGATTTCGGGTCGATCTCGAGACGCAGCGTGTCGCCCGCTTTGCCGTAGGTCGAGCGTGTCTGGTAGGTCGTGCCGTCGGTCATGACGACCGTGATCTCGTGGTAGTCGGGATGGATGCCGTCCTTCATCGCTCTGTCCTGGGGGTGCCGCGCGGGTGCCGGCGTATATATCGGCGCGCCGGCGATTCTGCAATCCAGCCGTCGCGAAAACCGCGGGCGAACCCGTTTGACAGGCGGCCCGCAACGGCGATGATAATCACGACGGCTCTCTTTTAAGGATGGCGGGCTCATGCCGCGGATCACGGTCGGCGACGGCGCGCTTTATTACGAGCGGCAGGGCATCGGGTTTCCGGTCCTGTTCGTGTCCGGGCTCACCGGGTTCGCCTCGTTCTGGCAGGACCAGGTCGCGACCTTCGCCAAGCATTTCGATGTCATCACGCACGACCAGCGCGGCGTCGGGCAGAGTGACGTGACCCGCAGCGGCTTTACCGTCGATCGCATGGCGGCTGACGTGATCGGGCTGATGGACGCGCTGGAGATCGAGCGGGCCCACATCGTCGGCCATTCGACCGGCGGCGCGATGGCACAGATCCTGGCGATCGAGCACCCGAAGCGGGTGGCGAGCATTGTCCTGTCAGCGACCTGGACCAAGCCTGACGCCTATTTCCGCCGCCTATTCACGATGCGCAAGGACCTGCTCTTGCGGCTCGGGCCTAGCGCTTACGTGCAGGCCAACACGCTCTACCTCTATCCGAGCTGGTGGATCAAAGCCAACAACGAGCGGCTGCGCCAGTTGGAGGCGCAGAACCTGGCGATCTTCCCGCCGACCGACGTCGCAGCCAGCCGCATCGACGCGATCCTGGCGTTCGACCGCACCGAGCAATTGGCGCGCATCAAGACCCCGACGCTGGTCGTCGGTGCCGAAGACGACATCGTGACGCCGGCCTATTTTTCGGAAGAGCTGGCGCGGCTGATTCCCGGGGCCGAGATCAAGATTTTTCCCCGCGGCGGGCATGCCCTCAACCAGGTGCGGGCGCGCGAATTCAACCAGGCAGTGCTGCCGTTTCTGTCCTCCCATACGCCAGGTTGAGCAACGGGCGACTGCACGGAACGGCCCGCGGGCGGGTCGGATTTAAGGCTTTCTCAATACTGTATCGGCTAGGTTCGGCGGCCTTGGCGAAGGCCTTGGCACGCCGCGTTCCGTTCGGGTTGGGGGCTCATGTCCGTTAGCGAAGAGCCGTTTTCGGGCTGCTTGTCGGCCGCTCTCGACGCGGCGGGCGATGCCGCTTATTGCTGGGAGCTCGATGGCGACCGGCTGCATTGGTTTGGCCGGCTCAGCATCGCCGAGCGCCGGCTGGCGACCGAGCAGACCACCGGGCGCGGCTTTGCCGCGCGCATCCATCCCGACGATCTGGTGCATCGGCAGCTGGCGCTAGCGGCGCATTTCGATGGCGACGCGGCATTCGACTGCGAATATCGGCTGCGCGACGCCGATGGCGCCTTTTTCTGGGTGCATGAGCGCGGCCGGGCGCGGCGGGACGCCGCCGGTCGGCCGCACGCGATGCTCGGACTGATCCGCGCCCTCGGCGACCGCAAGGCGCAGCAGAGCCGCCTCGAACGACTGGCCAATTACGACGAACTCACCGGCCACTTCAACAAGAGCCGCCTACGCGAGTCGGTGGACCAGATCATCGCCAGCAATCAACGCAGCAACAGCCCGGCGGCGTTCCTCGCGATCGGCGTCGACAACATGACGATGATCAACGACATGTTTGGCTACGAGACGGCCGATACGGTGCTGATCGAGATCGGCCGCCGGCTCGACGACTGCCTGCGCGTCAGCGACCTGATCGGACGCCTCGGCGGCGACCGGTTCGGCATCGTGCTGTCGCATTGCCCCGGCGAAAGCGTCGCGGCGGTGGCCGAGAAAATCCTCGCCGCCGTCAATGCCACGCCGGTTCAGACGCAGCGCGGGCCGGTTTACGCCACGGTGTCGATCGGCAGCGCCTCGTTCCCCGATCAGGGCCTTACGTCGTTTGACGTGATCACCCGCGCCGAGGCGGCGCTGGCCGAAGCGAAGCGCGCCGGGCGCGATTGCCACACGCATTACCGCATGACCGAAGAGCAGCGGGTGCGGCAGCGCCGCAGCCTGTCGATCAGCGAGCAGGTGCGCTTGGCGCTGCGCGAGGACCGCATTGCGTTCGCCTACCAGCCGGTTGTCGCCGCTGCGACCGGCGAGGTCGACCATTACGAGTGCCTGTTGCGCATGCACACGCCCGAGGGGCGCATCATCGCCGCCGGCGATTTTGTGCCGGTCATCGAGCAGTTGGGTTTCATCCGCCTCATCGACCGCTATGTGCTGGACAAGGCGCTCGCTGAACTGGAGGCCTATCCGCAGGTCAAGCTCGGCTTCAACATCTCCGGCCTAACGGCTGCCGATCGGCCGTGGCTGCGGGCGCTGATCTCGCAGGTGCGCACCCGGCCCGACATCGCCTCGCGCGTTGTCGTTGAAATCACCGAGACCGCCGCGCTTTACGACATCGAGGAGTCAGCCCGTTTCGTCAGCGCCTTGCGCCACGCCGGCTGCCGCGTCGCGCTCGACGATTTCGGCGCCGGCCATACGTCGCTGCGCCACCTGCAGAGCCTGGCGGTCGATACCGTCAAGATTGACGCCTCGTTCGTGCGCAATCTCGCCGGCAATCCCGACGGCCAGGTGTTCCTGCGCCATTTATTGGGACTGGCGCAGGGGTTCGGGTTTCACACGGTTGCCGAAGGTGTGAGCAGCGCCGAGGACGCAGCAATCCTGCAGAAGGAAGGCGTCGGCTTTCTGCAGGGTTATTACTTCGGCCGGCCTTCCCTCGATAGGCCGTGGCTGGCGCGTGGCGGCAGCGGCATCGTCGTGCCGCTGGCCGGGGCCGGCGCCGCTCTCCGGCAGGCGGCCAGCGGCGACTGAGGCAGCTCAGCTCTGTTGCCGGCCGCGACCCAGCGCTTCGAGCTGTTCGCGCAACGCCTCGATCTGCGCTTCGAGCCGCTTCAGGCGAGGATCCTCCGCCGCCTCGCCCGCCGTGGCGGACGGCTCGGCCGCCGCCGGTTTGCCCTCGCGCGCATAGGGCGATAGCAGCTGCAGCGCGCGTTCGAACAGCGCGATGTTCTGCTTGCCCATCTCCTCGAACTGGCCGAATGGGAAGATGCCGAAGGTCGCGCGCAGCGTGTTGCGCATCTGCTCCTGATTTTTCGCGAACGCGATCATCGCCTGCTCGAGATACCCCGGCACCAGAAACTGCATGCTGTCGCCGTAAAAGCTGATCAGCTGGCGCAGAAAGCTGATCGGCAGGAGGTTCTGCCCCTTCTGCTCCTGCTCGACGATGATCTGGGTCAGCACCGAGCGGGTCAGGTCCTCGCCGGTCTTGGCGTCGTAGACGACAAAATCGCCGCCCTCCTTGATCATGCGGGCGAGGTCGTCGAGGGTCACATAGCTGCTCGTGGCGGTGTTGTAGAGCCGCCGGTTGGCGTATTTCTTGACGACGATCGGTTTTCTGACGCCGCCCGGTTGCTCGCTCGTCGGGTTGCTCATTGGTGCCGCCATGCCCGCAGGCTCAGGTGTTGCGATGCAACAATACAGCGAATCGTCGCATCCGCCGCATCAAACACAGCCCGCCGCGCGGTATAGTGGCGATGATGAGCGAGGCAGACGATCTGGCGCGCCGCTTTCTCGCGCTGTGGGCCGAGTACCTGACGGCGCTGGCGGCCGATCCGCCTGCCCCGGCGCTGCTGTGCCGATGGCTGCCGATGCTGCATGCGGCGCTTGGCGCCGCCGCCCCGGCTGATGGATCGAGCGCTGCTGCCGCGCCCGCTGCCGGCGCATCTGTTGAGCGCGATGCTGTTGTGGCTGAGCTCGCGCGCCGCGTTGACGAGCTTGCCCGCCGGGTGGACATGCTGGAAGGCGCCGGGCGACCCCCGCGACGGCCGGCCGACGGCTCTCGCCGACGCGATCGCCCGGGCCGGTCCTGAGCCGGTCCGCGCCGCGCTCGACCGCGAGATCGGGCAGCGCGCCGCCGCATTTCTCGCCGGTCTCGATGCCTATCGCCGACACCCCTATCGCCGCGCCGCGCCGCGGGTGCCGGTGCTGTGGCGGGCGGGCGCGATGCGGCTGCTCGATTACGGCCGGGGCAGGGGCGGCGCGGCGGTGCTGCTGGTGCCGTCGCTGATCAACCGGTATTACATCCTCGATCTGTTGCCCGAGCGCAGCTTTGTGCGCCACCTTGCAGCCGCCGGGTTGCGGCCGCTCGTCATCGACTGGGGCGATCCCAGAGCGGCCGAACGCCGGTTTTCGCTCGACGATTACATTTCCGGACCGCTCAGCGGCGCGCTGACGGAGGCGGCAGCGGCAAACGGCGGACGGCCGGTGGCGCTGCTCGGCTATTGCATGGGCGGCCTCTTGGCGCTGGCGGCGGCGCTCTTGCGTCCCGCCGATGTCGCGGCGCTCGTACTGCTGGCGACGCCGTGGGATTTCCATGCCGAGCGGCAGAGTCAAGCGCAGCTCCTGGGGACGCTCGCCGACTGGCTGCCGCTGTTGCTCGACGACGGCGCCGCCGTGCCGCTGTGGATCATCCAGAGCCTGTTCCTGGCGCTCGATCCGTTTCTCGCCGAGCGCAAATTCATCCGCTTTGCCGCGATGGACCCGGAGGGGGCGGCGGCGCGCGGCTTTGTTGCGCTGGAGGATTGGATCAACGACGGCGTGCCGCTTGCCCATCGTGTCGCGGTCGAATGCGCCCGTTCCTGGTATCGCGACAATGCGCCGGCGCGGCGCCGGTGGCGGGTCGGCGGGCGGGCGGTCGCTCCCGCAGAATTGCGGGTGCCGGCGCTCGTTGTGCTGCCGGCGCGCGACCGCATCGTGCCGCCCGCCTCGGCCGCGCCGCTGGCCGCGGCGATCCGCCGCACAACCGTCATGCGGCCGCCCTTCGGCCATATCGGCATGATGGCGTCGGGGACGGCGCCCGCCGCCGTATGGCGGCCGATCGCCGAATGGCTGCTGGCCCCTCCCGATTAAGGCGCCGCCGATAACGGTTCCCTCTCGCGGCTACAGTTCCGTTATCGCGCCGGGAGGCGGTTGGCGGCGACCGCGCCGTCCTTGACGACGAGCGCGATATTTGCGGCATCGCGCAGGACCGCTATGTCGGCCAGCGGATCGCCCTTGACAACGACGAGGTCGGCGAGCTTGCCCGGCGCGATCGTGCCCAAGTCGGTCTCCCAACCGACGCATTCGGCGGCCCAGCCGGTCGCCGCCTGCAACGCCTGCATCGGCGTCAGACCAGCGCGCACGAGGCAGTCCAGTTCGCCGGCATTGGCCGGATGGCCATGGCCGCCGGCATCGGTACCGGCGACGACCTTGACGCCGATCTTGAGCGCCCGCTTGATGCTTTCGACGTGGTGCTCGTAGAGCGCAGCGGCGCGCTCGCGCACATGCGGCGCCGGCGATTTGCGGTGGTATTCGTAGACGAGGAGCGTCGGCACGAAAAAGATGCCGCGCTCGGCCATGCGCTCCAAATGGCGCGGGTTTTCGTCAAGATAGCAGCCGTGCTCGATCGAGTTGACGCCGGCCTCGATCGCGATGTCGAGGCCGCGGCCGCCGAGCGCATGGCACATGACGCGGCGGTCGAGCGCCTGCGCCTCCTCGACCAATGCCTGCATTTCGTCGAGATTAAAGGCCGGGTCGAGCGGCCCATGACCGGGGCGCGAACTGGCGCCGCCGGTCGTCGCGCATTTGATCACGTCGGCGCCGGCCCGCACCATCTTGCGGACGATCTGGCGCACGCTGTCGGGGCTGTTGGCGACGCCCTCGGGCAACAGCGGGTCGCCCGGAATGCAGCAGCCGCAATCGTCGAGCGGGAGGCCCGATGGGCTGACCGCGTCGCCGATGCCGCCGACCGGCGAGATGATCGACAATGACAGCACGAGGCGCGGCCCCGGGATCAGCCCCTCGTCGATCGCCCGCTTGAAGCCGACATCGAGGCCGGCGGCGTCACGGATCGTCGTATAGCCGGCGGCCAGCGTCTCCTTCAGCACCTTGGCGGTGCGCAGATGGCGCGTCGAGGCCGGCTCGTCGAGCTTCCAGCGATGGTCGAGCGCATAGCGGTGATTGGCCATGTGGTCGTGGCAGTCGATGAGGCCCGGCAGGACGGTCAGGCCGGCGCAATCGACGACCTCGGCATTCTCCGGGAATTCGGCGTTGCGCGTCGTCACGTCGGCGATCCGGTTGTCGCGCACGACGACCGTCGCGCCGGTTTGCGGCACTGCGCCAGTGCCGTCGATGACCCGCGCGTTTTTCAGAACGATCATCGCTCCCTCCTCGTCATCGCGAGCGAAGCAAAGCAATCTCGGCCCAGATTACCGATCGGGATTGCTTTGTCGCTGCGCTCCTCGCAATGACAGCTACTACAGGCTAAAGTGCCGGGCGGCGCTGGCGCCAGGGCGTCGTCTGTTCGTAGGCATGCGCAAGCCGCAGCACCGTCGCATCCGCGAAGCGCTTGCCGACGATCTGAAACGACAATGGCAACCCGCCGTCGGTGAAGCCGCAGCACACGCTCATCGCCGGGCAACCGGTGAGGTTGAAGGCGATCGTCAGCGACGGCCGCTCGAACGTCGCGAACTTGCCGATCTGATCGATCGGCGGCGCCTCGCTGATCGCGCTCGCGGTGACGAGCATGTCGAGACTCTCCATCGCGCGGTCGAGTTCGGCGACAAGTTCGCGCCGGCGGCGCAGCGCCTGCACATAATCGCCGCCGGTCACGAGCGCACCCAAGACCATGCGGTCGCGGAACATCTCGCCGTAATCAGTGAAGCGGCGATGCAGCTCGGCTTCGTGGATCGCATAGGCCTCGGCCAGCATGATCGTCATGCCGCAGGCCGACCAGTCGGCGAGCGGCGACAGGCTCATCTCGCGCACCGAACAGCCCAGTTCTTCCAGCTTTTTGGCGGCCGTCTCGATGCCGGCGCGGGTCGCGGCATTGGCCTCGTTGTCGCGCTCGTAGAAATGCCGGACGAGGCCGATGCGCAGCCCCTTCACATCGCCCTTCAGCGCCGCGCGGTAATCGGGGATCGGGCGATTAGCGCTGCCGGGATCAGAGGGATCGTGGCCGGCCATCGCCTGCAGCATGATCGCGTTGTCCTCGGCGGTCCAGGCGAGCGGCCCGGCATGATCCAATGAAAAGGCCAGCGGCAATATGCCGGCGCGGCTGACGAGACCATAGGTCGGCTTGATGCCGGCGAGGCCGCAATAGGCGGCCGGGCCGCGGATCGAGCCGCCGGTGTCGGAGCCGGTGCCGCCGAGCACGAGGCCGGCGGCGACCGCGGCGCCGGTGCCGCTCGACGAACCGCCGGTGAAGCGCGACGTGTCCCACGGGTTGCGCGCCGGCGGCCACGGCAGGTCGAAGCTCGGACCGCCGAGCGCAAATTCATGTGTCGCCAATTTGCCGACGATGATCGCGCCGGCCGCGCGCAGTTTCCCGACCGAGAACGCATCGGCCTTCGGCACATGGTCCTGCATGACCTTGGAATGCCCGGTCGTCGGCACCCCCGCGGTCTCGTAGATGTCCTTGAGGCCGAGCGGGATGCCGTGCAACGGCCCCTTGTACCGGCCGGCGGCGATCTCTGCTTCGGCGGCGCGGGCGGCGGCGCGCGCGTCATCGGCGGTGACGCGGATGAA
>JASIAN010000119.1 GCA_030042035.1 Alphaproteobacteria bacterium
GCGGCGCCCCCCAATTCGCGTGCCTTCCACCTGCAGACGCACGGCGATCTGCTGCTTACCGTCAATGCGCCAAACATCTGGGTATTGCAGGGTTATTCCGACCCGAACGATTATTTCAAGGCGTCGATCACCGAAACCTTCACGAAGCGGGACAAGACTTTTGCCGCAGGTCTCCGGGTCTACGACATCTCGAAGCCGGCGGCGCCGCGCGAAATCGCCTTCATGCCGGTCGACGGACTCGGGCTGCATCGCCTGTGGTATGTAGGCGGCCGCTACGCCTATGCCTCGTGCCACTGGCAGGGCTTCACCGACCATATCCTCGCGATCATCGACATGCAGGAACCGACCCGGCCGGAAGTGGTCGGACGCTGGTGGCTGCCCGGCATGCATGCCGCCGGTGGCGAGACGCCGACTTGGAAGGGACGCCGCTATGCGCTGCACCACGCGATCGTCGCCGGCAATCTGGCCTATGCCGCCTGGCGGGACGGCGGCATGACGATCCTCGACGTCGCGGACGCCGCCTCGCCCAAGCTGCTGGCGCACCGCAACTGGTGTCCGCCGTTCGGCGGTGGCACGCACACGCCGCTGCCGCTGCCCGACCGCAACCTCGCGGTGTTCGCCGACGAGGGCAACCTCGATAACTGCGCCAACGGCATCCAGCGCTGCTGGGTATTCGATGTGCGCGAGCCGGCGAACCCGGTGCAGATCGCCGCCTTCCCGACCCCGGCCGAAGAGGATTACTGCCGGAAGGGCGCGAAATTCGGGCCGCACAACCTGCACGAAAACCGCCCCGGCTCGTTCCACAGCTCCGAACTGATCTTCGCGACCTACCAGAACGCCGGAGTACGCGTGTTCGACATCAGGGACCCGTTCGCGCCGCGCGAGGCTGGGCATTTCGTACCGCCGGCGCCGCAGAGGATGGTCGATCCGCGCCCGGGACGGCCGCGCGTGATCCAATCCAACGACGTCTACGTTGCGCCGGATGGGCTGATGTACCTGACCGACGTCAATGACGGCCTGACGATCCTGCAATACAAGGGATGAACGTCGCGCCGCTTGCGTCGCTTGAGCGGCCGGTCATTTGAACGCGAGGGTTGTGCGGGCGAGACGGCGGCCACTCCCGTCTGTTAGGCGTCGATTAGCACGCCCGGGTTGAGCAGCCCTTGCGGATCGAGCGCGAGCTTGGCGGCGGCAAGAGCAGCGGCGAACAACGGCGGCCGCTCGGCATCATACCAAGGGCGATGCTCGCGGCCGACCGCATGGTGGTGAGTGATGGTTCCACCGCCGGCGATGACCGCATCGCTCGCCGCTTGCTTGATCACGCGCCACTGCGCCTGGAGCTCACCGTGCCGTCCTAGCGCATGGAATGAGAAGTAAGGCGCGGGGCCGTCCGGATAGACATGAGTGAAGCGGCAGGTCACCTCGCCAGCACGACCCGTCGCCGCGCGGATGCCGGCCTCGGTCGCGGCCTTGACCTGGTCGTGAAAGGCTTCGAAGCGGTCCCAGGTGATCGCGGTTTCGAAGGTGTCAGAAATGATTGCGCGGCGGATTAGCAGCTCGCGGGCATAGGGCATGCGAATGAACGCGGTGCGCCACAGGCCGGCGGCACCCTCCCGGTGCGCATCAACGCCTTCGGCCGCCTCAGGACGGCCGCCGTGATCGGCGCAGCATTCGAGAGCACGGCGCATCCATGGATCAACCGGATGGTCGCCAGACTCGAAAGCGAGCACCATGACGGCCGAACTGCCGTCGCCCGCGCCGGTATTGTATGCCTCGCGCGGGTCGAGGATGCGGCAGTTCGCCGGATTGAGCCCCGACTGTGCGAGTGCCCGGACCGCGCGCGCCGCCGTGAAGAAATCGGCAAAATGAACGGCGCTGCCGGCGCGGAAGCGCGGCCGGTCCTGCAGCCGCATCCACGCCTCGGTAATGACGCCAAGGATGCCTTCCGAGCCGATGAAAAGGCGATCGGGGTTCGGTCCGGCGCCGGAGCCCGGCAGCCGGCGGGTCGCGACGACGCCAGCCGGCGTGATCACCCGCAGGCTTTCGACGAACTCGTCGATATGGGTGTAGAGGCTGGCGAAATGGCCGCCGGAGCGGGTCGCGATCCAGCCGCCCAGGGTCGAATAGGTGAAGCTCTGCGGAAAATGCCGCAGCGTGAGACCGTGAGGTTTCAGCTGCTCTTCAAGCGCCGGCCCGAATACCCCGGCCTGGACCCGTGCGGCGCGGGAGGCACGGTCGATCTCCAGAACGCGGTCGAGATGTCGCAGATCGAGGCTGATCGCGCCCTTGTGGCGAGCATCGTCGCACACCGGCTCGACCCCGCCGACGACACTGCTGCCGCCGCCGAACGGCGTCACGGTCGCCTGGGCGCCGCCGGCCCAATCAAGGACCGCCTTGACCTCGGTCTCGTCGCGTGGGTAGGCCACGACATCGGGGGCGCTCGCATAATCACCGGCGAGGCCGCGGGCATAATCGAGGAACGACTTGCCGTAGGTATGGGCGGCGCGGTCATAGCTTTCGCTGACGCAAAAAGTGGCGACTGAGGCGGGCGGCGCGAGACGCGGACGGCGGAGCCGCAAGTCAGCGAGCGCGGGCGGAACCCGCTCCTCGAAGTGGCCAACGGCGAAACGGCGGCGGTGGCGATCGAGGACAAAGGCTTCCTCCTCGGGGCTCAGACCCTCACCCTCGCGGCCCCAGCCATAATGTTTAAGCCGTTGCAGCGTCATCTGGTTCTCCTCGGGCGCCGTCGCGCGCTTCGCGCCGCCGCTTGTCCTGCGAGCCTACATCAACCTTTTACCTGACGTAACGCCTGTCCATGACCGCCGGAACTTCGGTGCGTGCGCCGCCGCCCTTTGGAAGAGTTGCAGCACCGTTTCAGGGCATCCCGGAGTGGATCGAGAACCTGAAGCGGCCGGCGACGCCGTGCATGCTGTAAGTCGCTCTGCGCGGACTTTCCCCCTGCGACCGGCACGCTTGCCGAGTGCTTTACCCGGCCTGGCAGCCGGCACATAGTGCAGCCATGGCCTTGCTGAAGATCGCCCGCATGGGCAACCCGGTGCTGCGCTCGCGCGCCGCGGCAATCGACGATCCCGGCGCGTCCTGGGTGCGCCGGCTGGTCGATGACATGGTCGAAACGATGGAGGACGCCGGCGGCACGGGCCTCGCCGCACCGCAGGTGCATATGCCGTGGCGGCTCGTCGTGTTCCGGGTCGGGCCGGAACGGCTCACCGATCTCCCCGGCGACACCGAGCAGCAATTGACAGTGCTGATCAACCCCGTCATCGAACGAATCGGCCATGAGTGCGCCCTGGACTGGGAGGGCTGCCTGTCGGTGCCCGGGCTGCGCGGCGTGGTACCGCGCCATCTGCGCATCCGCTATCGCGGTCGGGGTCTCGACGGCGGCACGATCGAGCGGGACGCAGCCGGTTTTCATGCCCGCGTCGTGCAGCATGAATGCGACCATCTCGACGGCATTCTTTATCCGCAGCGCATGACCGACCATCGCCTCTTGGCCTTTGTCGAGGAGTTGCAGCGCCATCCGATCGACCTCGCGGCATTTCTCGCCGAGCAGGCGCCGCGGTGAGGAGCCCGTTCGCCGGGCGTGAGCGCGAGCGGCTGATCGCCGCGATCCTGCCCGATGTCGCGTTCGACGGCTGGACGATGCGGGCGCTGCGGCAGGCGGCGCGGCGCCTCGGCACGCCGGAGGGCGAGGCGGCGGCGCTGTTCCCGCGCGGCGCGCCGGACCTGATTGCGGCGTTCAGCCATTGGGCCGACCGCGAGATGCTCGAACGGCTCGGCAATGAGGCGGACGCGCCGGCGAGCCTGTCGCGGCGGGTCGCGCTGGCGCTGCGGCTGCGTTTTGAGGCAATGCTGCCGTGGCGCGAAGCGGTGCGGCGCGGCCTCGCAGTGCTGGCGCTGCCGCACCACGCGCCGCTTGCGATGCGTCTCCTCTACGACACGGTCGATCTGGTCTGGCGCGGCGTCGGCGACCGCTCGACCGATTTCTCGTTTTATACGAAGCGAGCAACGCTCGCGGCGATCTGCGCCGCGGCGACGCTCTACTGGCTCGACGATCGCTCGCCGGAATTCGCCGACACGCAGGCCTTTATCGACCGGCGGCTCGCCGATGTGCACCGCTTCGGCCGCTTGCGCGGCCGGGCCGGAGCGCTGCGCGACCGCGTGCCCAACCCGCTGCGCGTGCTGCGCCCGCTGCGCTAAGAGGGCATGCGCCTCAGCGATATCGGCGGCTACGGCTACCGCCCGAGATTGGCGAGCCGTGAACGCTGCATCGATTCCGCGATCGCCGGCCGCATCCTGTAACAGCGGCGCTAGCGTGCCGGCGGCAGGTCGATGAGATGCGCCGCGGCATCGATGTCGTCGCCACGGTGCAGCAGTCGGCTCGGCAGCAATTCGCCGAGCCGCTCCAACACCGGGTAGGAAGCGGCTGCGAGATGCGCATTGATGCGCTTCAGGTCGCGCAGCACGTCGAGATGCAGCGCCGTGGTCTCGACGCTCTCGACGCGGCCGGCGCGGATGCGGGCGAAGTGGGTGTCGGTGGCGCGCATTTCGAGGTCGCGGAACACCTCCTTTTCGCCCAGCAGACGACGCGCCGCCCGCGCGTCGCCGGTCATGAACACGGCAGCGGCGCCCTGCACGTTGCCGGCGAGCCGCTCGAGCATCGTGCGGATTTCCGCCCGCCCCTCCTCGGAAAACGCCAGGCCCCGCTTCAAACGCTTGGCGGCGATCGCCAACAGCCCCTTCTCGATGATGTCGCCGGCGTGTTCGAGATTGGTCGCGAAGGCGAGGATTTCACCGAGCCGCGAATTGTCCTCGGCATCGAGCGAATCGGGATCGAGCGCCGTGAGATACGCCTTGACCGCGCCGTTCAACCGGTCGAGCACGGTGTCGAGGTTCTTGACCGCCGCGAGTTGCTTGCGGTCGCCGCGGTCGAGCGCGTCGAGGCTGCCGCGCAGCATCGCTTCGGCGACGTCTGCCATGCGCAGGACCTCGCGGGCCGCGCCGGCCAGCGCGACAACCGGTATCTCGCGCGCCGCGTCATCGAGATAAACCGGGCGCGCCGGATCGGTCGGCGTCGCGCGCGCCGGCAGGAAGCGGATCAGCAGCCGCGAAAAGGGGCCGAGCACCGGCAGAAACAACAACGCCGTCGCGAGGTTAAACAGGGTGTGGAAATCGGCGGCAACCCGCGCCCGATCGGGATCGAGCTGCATCATCAGCGGCGCGATCCACGGCAGCAGCACGAGGCATAAGAGGCAGCCGACAACGCGGTTCACGAAATTGCCGATCGGCACCCGGCGCGTCGCCGGGTCGCCGGTGCCGTCGCTTTCCAGCATCGGATTGAGAGCGGTGCCGAGATTGGCACCCAGCACCAGCGCAAACGCCGCCTCGGGCGGCACCGTCCCGGTGCCTGACAGCGAGACAATGAAGAGCACGATCGCGACGCTCGAATGCGCCGCCCAGGTCAGCGCCGCGGCGATGATTACGTCGATGAGCGGCTGGGTCGCAACGGCCCCCATCACGAGGCGCAGGCTTGGCACGTCTTCGTAGGGCCGCATGATCGCCAAGAGCTGGGTCAGCGCGATCAGCATCAGGCCGAGGCCGATCGCCGCCCGCCCGAGGTCGCGCGGTCGCGAGCGGCGGCCCTTGCGGAACAGGATGACGCCGACCAGCACGAACAGCGGCGCCACCTGCCCGACATTGAATGACAGAATCTGTACGATCAGCGTCGTGCCGAGATTGGCGCCGAGCATGATCGCCAGCGCCGGCACCAGACCGACGAGGCCGCGCGCCGCGAAATTCGCGGTCATCAACCCGGTTGCGGTGCTGCTCTGCAGGATTGCTGTGACCCCGAGGCCGGCGGTAAATGCACGCAAGCGGTCGCCGAGGGCGTGCGACAGCAGGCGACGCAGCTGCGGCCCGAAGGCCCGCTGGATGCCGCTCTGCACCATGTGCACGCCCCACAACAGGAGCGCGACCGAACCGGCAAGATCGACCAGCGTCAGAGTGGCGGCCATCTCCACCCTCCGTTACGGCATCACGTCGGGCCGCTGGCTCGCGCGATACGCCGCCCGCCCCGGCGGCGCAAGGCAAAATCGCGCGCCGGATGAGCGGAGACAGTTCGGGCCTTGTTCGCTGCGGCGCGACGGCGTTAGGCTCTGGCAGCGAGGGGCCGAGAGGAGGTCTGACGATGGCAGGGGAATCTGCGCATTTCGGCTTGCGCCAGCGGCCGCCGACGCCGGCAATCCGCGCCTTCGAATTGCCGCCACGCATGCAACCGATGCTGGACCGCGCTCGCGCCGGCCTCGCCGAACCCTATCGCGGCATCGGGACCGACGCGGGCGGTGCGATCGCGCCGGGCGTCTTCGCTATCAAGGAAACCGGCGTGTCGCCGGCGCCGGTCATCGCGGCGGCCGGCGCCTTTCTGGCGAGCCTGTCGGCGGCGCAGCGCGAAGCCGCGATGTTCGCGATCGGCGACGACAAGTGGCGGCAATGGTCGAACATCCATCCCTGGCTGATGCGCCACGGCGTCTGCCTCGCCGATCTCGGCCATGACCAGCGCGAGGCGGCGCTGGCGTTGCTGCGCGAGAGCCTCAGCGCCGCCGGCTACCGGCTGGCGCGCGACGTCATGCGCTTGAACGGCCACGCGCTGGAGATCACCGGCAAGCCCGAGGAATACAGCGAGTGGTATTATTGGGTCAGCCTGTTCGGCACGCCGTCGGCCGAGGCGCCGTGGGGCTGGCAGATCGACGGCCATCACCTCAACGTCAACTGCTTTGTGCTCGGCGACCAAATGGTCATGACGCCGACCTTTATGGGGTCGGAGCCGGTTCTGGCGCGGTTCGGCCAATGGGCCGGCACCCGCGTCTTCGCGGCCGAGGAGGAGGAGGGCCACGCGCTGATGCGCGCGCTGTCGCCGGACGAACGGCAGCGGGCAACGATCGGCCACGACCTGCCGGGCGAACTGTTGACCGCTGCCTTCAATGACAACCGCCGCATCGAACCGGCCGGCATCCGCTACGGCGATCTGTCGCCCGAGGGCCGCGAGCGACTGGCGGCATTGCTCGGCGTCTATACCGGACGGCTCCGCGAGGGTCACGCCCAGGTCCGCTGGGCCGAGGCGAAGCGGCACTTCGATGACACGCACTTCGCGTGGGTCGGGCCGTTCGACGACCAGAGCCCCTTTTATTACCGCATCCTGTCGCCGGTGATCCTCGTCGAGTTCGACCATCAGTCGGGCGTCGTCTACGACAACGACAAGCCCTCGCGCGACCACATCCACACGGTCGTGCGCACGCCCAACGGCAACGATTACGGCCGCGACCTGTTGCGCCAGCATTACGCGCAGCATGCGCACGGAGCCGAAGCCGCGCACGCGCATGCGCACGCCGCCGGCATCCCGCACAGCCACGCCTGAGGCCGAACGGGGTTGCTTCGCTGCGCTCGCAATGACGAGAACCGGTCGGTCATTGCGAGGAGCGCTACGACGAAGCAATCTCAGTGACCGAGCGAGAAAGGGACGGCCGCGATGCTGAAGCCGATCATGATCATGTACCCGGTGATCCCGGCGAAGGACGAGGCGGAGCGCGCGCGCCTCAGACCGATCGGCCGCACTTTCCGGCGGAATACGTGGCGCTCGTCAACCATTACGCGCAGATGCCGGCGGACCTCGTGCTCGAAACCCTCGACACCTTCACCCGCAAGGTGAAGCCCGATCTCGACGAGCTGGTCGGCCGCACCAGCCGCTGACGGCGCCGATGGTAAAGCTGCCGCCGCCGGTCTGGGCGCTGGTCGATGTGCTCATTGCGGCCGGGATCGGCTGGCTGACCGGATGGCAGCGTGTCCCGGGTCTCCCGCTCGCGCCGCTTGGCATTGCGCTCGTCGTCGGCGGTGTCGCGCTGTCGTTCACGGCCGCCGGATTCTTCCGCCGCGCCGGCACGACGCTCAACCCGACCGCGACAGCCCACGGCGCGCTGGTGACCACGGGGCCGTTTCGCTTTTCGCGCAACCCGATGTACCTGAGCCTCGTCATCATCACGCTCGGCATCGCCGTGTGGGTCGGCGCTTGGCCGATGCTGCTGGCGCCGATCGCGATTTTCGCAACGACGAACTGGGTGCACATCCCGTTTGAGGAGGCCAACATGCGGCGCGAATTCGGCGCCGCATTCGAGGCCTATGCCGGCCAGGTCAGACGCTGGCTGTGATGCGGCGGCGGGCCTGACAGAGGCCCTGTTAACATTGCTCTAAGCATGACCGGCTTTACTGGGGCGATGTTCGTCTCTGCGCAGCCGGAGGCGCCGTCGCCGGCGCGCCCCGGTAAGGTCCCGCCGATCGTTGCTGCGGCCGCCGTGGGCGCGGCGCTGTACGGCTGGGCAGGCGTCGCGATGACGCCGTTCGCCCCCGGCGCGATCGGCGTCAACATGAATACGCTCGGCAATGAATGGATGGTGTTTTACGGCGCCGTGCAATGGTTTTTGCACGGTCATCTCGCCACGCTCTATGACGGCAACCGTTTCACCGCCTATCTCAACGCCCGCTTCGCCGCGCTGTTGTCGCAGCCGATGTCGCTTCGGCCGTTTGTTTATCCGCCGAGCTATCTCTTGCTGGTGCTGCCGTTCGGACTGCTGCCGTTCACCGCGTCGTGGCTGTTGTTCGAAACCGCGACGGCCGGCTTGTTGGCGGCCGCACTGTGGCTGGGCAGCGACGAGCGGCCGTGCATCCGGTGGTTCGTGCTGTGCGGTGCGCTGCTAGGGCCGGCGGCGGCGATCAATTTCGGCGGCGGCGAGAATGCGTTCCTGTCGGCCGGACTGCTGGTTGGCGGGTTGCGGCTGGTGCGGCATGGCCGGCCGGCCGCGGGCGGCGTGTTGCTCGGCCTGCTGAGCGTCAAGCCGCAATTCGCGATCCTGGCGCCGGTGGCGCTGGTTGCGGCCCGCGACTGGCGCGCGCTGGGGTGGTGCGTCGTCGGCGCGCTCGGCCTCGCCGCTTCGAGCGCTGCCGTTTTCGGCGCCGCGCTGTGGCAGCACTGGCTGGCGCTGGCGCTGGGCGGCTATTGGCAGGCGAATGCCGCCTGGGTCGAAGCGGCACGGGTGTGGGGCACCAGTGTCTACGCCGCGTTGTTTGCCAGTGGCCTGCCATCATCCCTTGCCAATCTCGGCCAGGTGGTCGCGACGATCGTCGCGGCGGCGCTCGCCTATACGGCATATCGCCGGCCGCTGCCGGCCGACCGGCAGATCGCTGTGCTACTCGCCGCGACGATGCTGGCGGCGCCGCATTCCTCAGTCGTCGATTTCGTGCTGCTTTCAGTGGCGGTCATGCTGTGGAGCATCGATGCGCTGCGGGCGGAGACGGCGCTCGCGATGTGGACGCTGGCCCTTGCGCTGTGGCTGGCGATGCTGTTCAACCCGCCGCTCGCGTCGCCGCCCGGCCGGCTGACGCCGCTCTTGATCCTCGGCTTTATCGCGCTAGCAATGGGCGGACGCGCCGCAGCGGCAGAGGGGGTGCGGCCCCTCGCTGCAGCGCGATAGCGGCGAACCCCGCCAACACCGATGTCCGAGGCCGCCCGCCGGGATGCCGCGATCGCGCCGGCAGCGCGCGCCGCGCCGGGGCTGCCGGTGTCGTCGTGGACACTGCTCGCCGGCCTATTGTTTTTCGCGCGCCTCCTCGCCGCGCGTCGGGCGTTGCTCAACGATCCCGACACCTACCTGCATATTGCCGCCGGCCGCTGGATATTGGCGCATCACGCATTGCCGCTGCACGACCCGTTTTCGCACAGCTTGCCGGGCGCGCCGTGGGTGTGCGGCGAATGGCTGGCGGAGGTCGTGCTGGGGGCGACCTATGCTCATCTCGGCTGGGGCGGCGTCATTGTGCTGACCGCAGCCTCAGCCGCCGCCGCGCTAGCGCTGCTGGCGCATTTCCTGCTGCGCCGGCTGCCGCCGTTGCCGGCGCTGATTGCCGTAGCGGCCGCGGCGGCGCTGCTTGAACCGCACATGCTGGCGCGCCCGCATGTGCTGGCCCTGCCGCTCCTGGTGTTGTGGTCGGCGCTGCTGTTGGCCGCGCGCGACGCCGGCCGCGGGCCGCCCTTCGCGCTGTTGCCGGTCATGACGCTGTGGGCCAATCTGCACGCCAGCTTTCTGTTCGGGCTGGCGCTCGCGGCCTTCCTCGGCGGCGAGGCGGTATTGCAGCCCGCCGAACGAACGCGAGCGGCGGAGGCCCGGCTCTGGGGCGGCTTTGTTGCGGCCGCGATCGTTGCGGCGCTGTTGACGCCGCACGGGCTGGCCGGGTTCCTGCAGCCATTCCGGCTGATGCGGATGCCGGCATTGCAAACGAGCTTCGGCGAATGGCTGAGCCCCAATTTTCAGCAATCGCCCGATCTCGAAATCTGGATTCTCGGCGCCGTGTTTGTCGGCTTTGCGAGCGGCGTGCGGCTGCCGCCGATGCGGCTGGTGCTGCTCATCGGCCTCATACACCTGATGCTGCAGCATGTGCGTCACGCCGATCTGTTGGCGACGGTCGGACCGCTCGCGGTTGCCGCGCCGCTTGGCGAGCGGCTTAATGCGCTGCTGCCGTCGCGATCCCGCGTCGCCGCCTGGTTTGCCCGGTTGGCGCGGCCGGCGAGCCTGGCGGCGGGCGCGCTCGCGCTGGCAATCGCCGCAGCGCTTTCCGTCGCGGCAATGCGGCCTCTCATCCGCGGCAACGACGCGGTGACGCCGGCCGCGGCGCTCGCCGCGGCGCAGGCGATGGGTCTGTCGGGGCCGGTGCTGAACAGCGAAGCCTTCGGCGGCTATCTTGTGTTCGGCGGCGTGCCGGACTTTATCGACGGCCGCATCGAGATGTACGGCAACGCGTTTCTCGCCCGCGATCTTGCGGCCGAGCGGGGCGACCGGGCGGCGTTGCGGCACCTCTTGGCGCATTACCGCATCGCGTGGGCGTTGCTGCAGCGCCGTTCAGCCGAGGCCACGGCGATGGCCGATATGGCGGGATGGCGGCGGGTCTACGCCGACAATGACGCGGTCGTCTATCGCCGCGTCGCCGGCAGCGGCCGATGAGTATCGCGCAGCCGGCCGCGGCGCTGTCAGGATGGCCTGCACGGACGGCGGCAGTCCGCCTGTTGCCGGCAGCGATCGCCGTGATCGGGGTGCCGTTCGCCGCCTTCACGAGCCTCGTGCTGTACCATTTCTATGTGCGCGGCAGCTTCGTGCTGGATGCCGGGCTGCAGGCGTTTCTGCTGTCGCATGGCGGCCTGCGCCTGCCCTACCCCGCGGCGCTTGGCGGTGGCCTCTACTGGCGGAGCCATGTCGCGCCAATCTTCGCTCTGCTGTCGTTGCTGCGGCGCGCGCTGCCGGTCTCGGACGTGCAGTTTTTCGCCGGATTTATCGGTCTCGCGCACGCGCTGCCCGCGATTGCCGCGTTCTGGGCCCTGCGGGCGGCCGGCGCCCGCGGCGCCGTCGCGACCGCAGCGGCCGCATTGATCGCCATCGCCTTTGCCTTCAACGGCTTGGCGCTGGCGATCGTGCGCTATCCGCATTTCGAGATGCTGATCGTCGGCAGCGTTATCTGCTTTATGATCGCGCTGGCGCAACGGCGAGTGGCCCTGGCCGCCGTGTTCTGCGCGCTGGCGCTGGCGACCCGAGAGGACGCCGGGTTTCATCTGTTCGCGCTGTTGTTTCTGCTCATCGCCGTCAACCGCTGGTACGGCGTCGCGTGGCGCGACCAGCGCGCCGAATTGTGCTTTGCGGCGATCGGCTTCGCGTACAGCCTCGCTGTCGTCGCGGCCCAGATGGCATGGGCGGCCGGACCCTCGGCCCTTGCGCAGATCTACACCGGCGAGGCGCCGTTTGCGACGCTGACTGCCGCGAGGATCGCGACCCGCCTCATCGGCTGCTTGGTGTTTCGCGCCTATCTGGTGCTGCCGGCGGTCGTCGCGGCGATCTGGGCCGTGCGCGCGCGCAATCCCTACCTCTTGATCGGCTATGCCGCGTTTGTGCCGTGGGGCGCCCTGCAGATTATCGCGCACAGCGACATCGCGGGTACACTGTCGGGCTACTACGCCTATCCGTTCATGATCGCGAGCTTCTGGCCGCTCGTCGCGGTGATCTACCGCGGCGGCGCGGCGGCGAGCCGGGCGCTCGCGACGATGGCGGGCTTTACAGCAATGATTGCCGCCTCGTTTGTCGGCATCGGCCACCAGTACAATCCCGGGCGGCTTGCGCTGCCGAGCGCGTTTTTGTCGCCGCCGTCGCTCGCCCGCCAGGCCGGAACCGATCGCGCCGTCGCGCTGTTGGCACGCTCGCGGCCGGCGCTCGGCCGGCTCGTCGTCGATACCAGCGTCGTCGCGCTGGCGCCCGACGACTTCTCCCGCGGCGAGACCGTGACCGGGGCCGGCGCGGCGCCGCCCGATACGGTCGTGTACATGTCGCAGGGCTACGAGGCGAAGACATTGCGGCAAATCGCACATGCCGACGGGATCAGCCGGCGGTACCGGGTGCCGGGCACTGGCATCCGCATCGCGACCGACCGGCCGCTCGGCCCTTCGGTGCCGCTCGCGTCGCTGCTAGTCGTCGCGGGTAGCGGCGGCGACTGATCCGCGATTGCTGCCGACCAGCGCGGCGAGCCAAACGGCGCCGGCGGCGAAGAGCGGCAGCCGCCTCAGATGGCAGAGCGCGACGGCGGCAACGCCGGCAATCGTCCACCACCACACCAATTCCCGCGCAACCCAGAAGATCATCGCGATATGGTCGCTCGACCGTGCGTTGAATGCCACCACCATCGCACGCTGAAAGCATTGCTCCCACAACAGAAACAGTGATGCGGCGATCAGCAGTGACAGAAAGCGCCGAGCCTGCGGCGGCCGCGCGGCGGCGCGCAACTGCAACAGCCCCGGCAACACAAACAGAAAATGGATGCAGCGGTAATTGACGTTCTGGCCGGCGAAGAAAACGCCGGTCAGCAGCAGGCCGCCGATTGCCGCGAACCGCACCTCGCGCGTCGTCCAATCGAGCGCTGCAGCGTCGAGCAATACGGCGGCGCGGCGCAGCCATACCAGCGCCAGAGCCGTCATAATCGCAAACAGTGTAAGCGCGACCGGCAGCGGGTCCTTCAGCCACGGCAGACCGGTCGCCAGACCGAACGGCAGGTTCCGCGCCGAAAACGAGTCGGTATAGTACGAGAGATGCGGAATATTCGCCAATGCGCGGCCGAGCGTGCCGCGATAGACGATGACGAGCAGGGCGGCGGCCAGCGCCGCGCCGACCGCGACGAACAGCGCGTCGCGCCGCTTCTCGCGTGCCGCGAGAGCGAGGAGCACTGCCGGGAAGTATTTGAGCAGGGCGGCGCCGACGATCAGCCCATAGGAAAAGAACCGCGAACGGCGCGATCCCGGTTGCAACAACCCGGCGATGACAACGAGCAGAAAGATGACGAGTTCGTTGTTCGCCCGCTCGACGGCGTAAAACGTCGCCGGTGAGAACACCGTGAGCACCAGGACAACTAGGTCGCGGTTGGCGCGTGGTCGGAAGAGGAAGCCAAGCGAGGCGATGAACAACAGGTCAAGGCCGGCGCCGACCCACGGCGTCGCGGCGGTGCCGATGCCCGGCGGCACCAGGGGGAGCCACAGCGGCGAATAGACGTGGACCCGGCCGAAGACATCGCACGGGTTCATCACGTAGACATCAATGCCGAGGCGGCGGCATTGCGCAGCAGCCAAGACGGCGTGGATATCGAGAAACGGAAATGGGCCGGGCGCGAGGCCGACGAGCCGCAGCGCCTCTTTGCCGATCGGTTGCAGCCCTGTCGCCCACAGCAATGCAAAAATCCCGAACAGCGCGAGCGCCGCTAGCGGGATCGCAAAGCCGTAGCGCGGCGGGCAGGCGGCGGGCGGGCGAAGCATCGAGCCATGCATGCAGGAACGCGGATTCGCGGCAAAGCTAGCGCCCTCGCGTTAACCGTTGTTGAACGCAGCCGCCCCGTGTCGCGCGCTGGGTTCATTTAACATGTCTTAAGCATATGTTCGCGATGATCGCCGCGCGCGTCGCTGTGCGGAGCGAACCCGGTGATCAGGTCCATCGCCGTCGTCGTGCCGGTTCTCGACGACTGGGCGTCGTTTGCGGCGCTCGTCGCCGATCTCGCCCGGCAATTCGCCGGAAGCGAGTTTGCAATTCGCCTCTATGCGATCGACGACGGCTCGCTCGCACCGTTCGCAGCGGCGGCGCTCAACCTGCCGCCCGCCGGCCGTATCGTCAGCCTCGACATCATCCAACTGGCGCTCAATCTGGGCCATCAGCGGGCGATTGCCGTCGGGTTGTGCGCGGTTGCCGACAGCCCCCAATGCGACGCGGTCGTCGTCATGGACGGCGACGGCGAAGACCGCCCGAGCGATCTCGCAGCGCTGCTCGCCGCCAGCCGTGACAGCCCCGGAGCGATCGTCTTGGCGCGGCGGGCGCGGCGCTCGGAGCCATGGACATTCCGGGTGTGGTACCAGCTCTACCGTGCGTTGTTTTACATATTGACCGGGCAGACGATCCGTTTCGGCAATTTCTCGCTGTTGCCGATCGCCGCGGTGCGCCGCCTTGTCTACATGCCGGAGCTATGGAACCATCTCGCGGCCTCGATCATGCGCTCGCGCCTGCCCTACCGGGAGGTGGCGGTTGCGCGCGGCCCGCGCTTTGCCGGCCGCTCGCACATGAACCTGGTCGGGCTGATCGTGCATGGGCTCAGCGCGTTGTCGGTGCATACCGACATGATTTTCGTGCGCGTGCTGCTCGCTTCGGCGGCGATTGGCGTGGCCGCCGCGTTCGGCATCGTGGCGGTCGCCGGCGTCCGTTTTGGCACGAGCCTGGCCATTCCGGGCTGGGCCACCACCGCCGCCGGCGACCTCTTGATCGTGCTTGTGCAGACGCTTGTCGTCGTCGTCGCGGCGACGCTGACGATGCTGGCGGGCCGCAGCAATCGGCCGATCGTGCCGATCCTCGATGCGCGGCAATTCATCGCCGAGCGGCAAACGTTCGACCGCGAACGCCTGTCCGCCTCCGCGATGCTGCCGTGACCGCTGCCGCGCCGCCGCCGGTGACGCAAACCTATATCGGCGGCGAACTCGAGTTGTTCGCCGAAGCGGTCCATTGGAAGTCCTATGTCGGCAGTTTTTTGCGGCCGTTCATCGCCGGCCGCGTGCTCGATGTCGGCGCCGGCATCGGCTCCAACATCCCGTTCCTTGTCGGCCCGCGCGTCGCCGAATGGACCTTCCTCGAACCGGACCCGGCATTGGCACGCCGCATCGAAGCGCGGATTGCTGCGGGCGTCCTTCCGCCACAGCAATGCCGGCTGCTCGTCGGCACCTCCGCGAGCCTTGACGAGAGAGCGCAATTCGACACGATCCTCTACATCGACGTGCTCGAACACATCGCTGACGACGCGGCCGAACTGGCGCGCGCGCGGCGGCACCTGGCGGTCGGCGGGCATCTCGTCGTGCTGGCGCCGGCGCATGAATTCCTGTTCAGCCCCTTCGATGCGGCGATCGGCCATTACCGGCGTTATGGCCGCGCGCGCCTCACGCGGATCGGCCCGCCGCAAGCTTTGCTCGTCAGGCGCGCGATGCTGGATTGCGTCGGGTTTTTTGCATCGCTCGCCAATCGCGGGCTGCTGTCGCAGCGAATGCCGACGCGGCGGCAGATCGCGGTCTGGGACACGTTCCTCGTGCCCTTGTCGCGCCGGCTCGACCCTCTCTTCGGCCGCCGCTTCGGCAAGACGATCGTCGCGGTGTGGCGCGCCGCAGCGTAGCCCGTTGCGCTCGCCGCGGGCGGACCACCGCGCCGATATCGGCCATGTTCCGATTGCCTCTTGAAGGCCGTTGGAAAAGCGCCAGAATCTCGTCTTATGCAATCGACCAACGATATCCGCGCCGCATTTCTCGACTATTTCGCGCGCCACGGCCACGAAATCGTGGCGTCGAGCCCGCTCGTGCCGCGCAACGATCCGACGCTCTTGTTCACCAACGCCGGCATGGTGCAGTTCAAGAACGTCTTCACCGGCGTCGAGAAGCGCCCCTATTCCCGCGCCACCACGGCGCAGAAATGCGTGCGTGCCGGCGGTAAGCACAACGACCTCGAAAATGTCGGCTATACCGCGCGGCATCACACGTTCTTCGAGATGCTGGGCAATTTCTCGTTTGGCGATTATTTCAAGGAACAGGCAATCGAGCTGGCGTGGCATTTGGTCGTGCGCGAGTTCGGGCTCGACCGCGAGCGCCTGCTCGTCACGGTCTACGCCGAAGACGCGGATGCGGCCCAGCTATGGGCAAAGATCGCCGGGCTGCCGGACGAGCGCATCATCCGCATCCCGACGTCGGACAATTTCTGGGCGATGGGCGATACCGGGCCGTGCGGGCCATGCTCGGAAATCTTCTATGACCACGGGCCGCAGATCCAGGGCGGACCGCCGGGCAGCGCCCAGCAGGACGGCGACCGCTTCGTCGAAATCTGGAACCTCGTGTTCATGCAGTTCGAGCAGCTGCCGAGTGGCGAGCGGGCGGCGCTGCCGCGGCCGTCGATCGACACCGGCATGGGGCTCGAACGCGTTGCCGCCGTGCTGCAAGGGAAGCACGACAATTACGACATCGACCTGTTCCGCGCGCTGATCCTCGCCTCGGCCGAGGCTTCGGGCGTTGCCGCCGATGGGCCGCAGGCGGTGTCGCACCGGGTCATCGCCGACCATCTGCGCGCTTCCGCCTTTCTGATCGCCGACGGCGTGCTGCCGAGCAAGGAGGGGCGCGGCTATGTGTTGCGCCGCATCATGCGACGGGCGATGCGGCATGCGCAGATGCTCGGCTGCAAAGAGCCGCTGTTGTGGCGGCTCGTGCCGACGCTCGTGCAGCAGATGGGCGCCGCCTATCCCGAACTGCTGCGCGCCCAGCCGCTCGTCGCCGAGACGTTGCGGCTGGAGGAAGAAAACTTCCGGCAAACGCTCGGCCGCGGCCTCGCGCTGCTCGAAGAGATGGCCGCGGGTCGGGGGCTGAAAGACCGCGATACGCTCGATGGCAGCGTCGCCTTCACCCTCTACGATACCTACGGCTTCCCGCTCGATCTGACGCAGGACATTCTGCGGTCGCGCGGCATCGCGGTCGATGTCGCGCAATTCGCGGCGGAGATGGAGAAGGCGCGCGCCCGCTCGCGCGCCTCGTGGGTCGGCTCCGGCGAGGCGGCGACCGACGCGGCCTGGTACGGATTGCGCGACGAGGTCGGGCCGACCGAATTCCTCGGATACGAAACGGAGAGCGCCGAGGGCGTCATTCTGGCGATGCTGCGCGGCGGCGAACGCGTCACCCAGGCCGAAGCCGGCGACGAGGTCGGGATCGTCGTCAATCAGACGCCGTTCTACGGCGAGTCGGGCGGGCAGGTCGGCGATAGCGGCGCGATCTTCTCGGCCGCCGGCGGCGAATTGGCGGTCAGCGACACGCAGAAAAAGGCGGGCGACCTGCATCTCCATGTCGGACGCGTGCGGCACGGCAGGCTCAAGGTCGGCGATGCGGTCGAGTTGCGGGTTGACGGCGATCGCCGGACACGGCTGCGCGCCAACCACTCGGTGACGCACCTGTTGCATCAGGCGCTGCGCCACCGGCTCGGCGAGCATGTGACGCAAAAGGGATCGCTCGTCGCGCCCGATCGGCTGCGCTTTGATTTCAGCCATCCGAAGCCGGTCTCGCAGCAAGAAATCGCGGCCATCGAGGCCGAGGTCAACACCTGCATCCGCGACAACGATGCCGTGCGCACGCGGCTTTTGACCCCCGAGCGGGCGGTCGCCGAAGGCGCGCTGGCGTTGTTCGGCGAGAAGTATGGCGACGAGGTGCGGGTCGTGGCGATGGGCCGGACGACCGACGCGGCGGAAGAGGCGGTGCGGCCCTATTCGGTCGAGCTGTGCGGCGGCACGCATGTGCGGCGTACCGGTGATATCGGCTTGTTCAAGATCGTCGGCGAGAGTTCGGTAGCCGCCGGCGTGCGGCGTATCGAGGCGCTGACCGGCGCCGCGGCGGAAGCTTATCTCGGCGAGGAGGAAGCGCTGCTGCGGCAGTCAGCAGCGGCGCTGCGCACCAGCCCGTCGGAGCTGCCGGCACGGCTGGCACGGCTATTCGAAGACCACCGCCGGCTCGAACGCGAGCTTGCCGACGCTCGCCGCGCCCTCGCCGTTGGCGGTTCGGCCGCCGGCGCGGCGCGCGGCGCCGATGCGGCGGCCAAGACCCTCGCCACGACCGTCAAGCGGATCGGCGATATCGCCTTCGATGGGCGCCTTGTCGACAACGTGCCCGGGCGGGAATTGCGGGCGCTTGTCGACGATCTGAAGCGGCGGATCGGCTCCGGTATCGTCGCGGTCGTATCGCGCGCCGACGGCAAGGCCGCGATCGTCGTCGGCGTGACCCGCGATCTCGCCGGGCGCTTCGACGCGGTTGAGCTGGCACGGCTCGGCGCCGGCGCGGTCGGCGGCAAGGGCGGCGGCGGCCGGCCCGACATGGCGCAGGCCGGCGGGCCGGAGGCGGCGCATGCCGAGGCGGCGCTGGCGGCGATCGAACAGGCGCTCAACGGCCACTGACAGCCTGTCGCGGGCCTCGATGCGCCGGCGGCGCGCTGCGATTCGCTGATCAACCTCAGACGAGCGCCGAGGTTATCTTTATAAGGCATTGATCTATATTAATTAACTGATCTGCCTCGACGCCATTGGCGACCGACCCGATGATCGCGCGGGCAGCGGCGTGGGAGGCCGCGGCCCTGCCGATCGGGGGCGCGGGTTATGGCACGATACTACGCGGCGGCGTCCGTGTTCGCACTCGCTGCGCTTGCGCTTGGCGGCTGTGTGCAGGTGACTCCTCACCTCGACCCGCTGGCGATCAGTGGCCGCGACGGCGGCCAGCCGGTCACTTACGATACATTGATGCGGCTGGCCGCTGATGCGCATGCGGCAGGCGACCTGGCGGCCGCGGTCGGGTTTTATCGCCGCGCCGCCGGACTCGACCAGGGTGCGGTCGCGCCGTTTGTCGGCGCCGGCAACACGCTGTTGGAGATGGGCAACGTGAATGAGGCGATCGTTGCCTACAACGCTGCGCTGGCGCGCAACGCCTACGACCCCGAGGCGCTGCGCGGGCTCGCCAGAGCCAACCTGCTGACCGGCAAACCCGAGCTTGCCGGGCGGCCGCTGGCCATTGCCTACCGAGAGACACCCAATGACCCGAAGCTTTTGCAACTGATTGGAGTGGCCGACGATTTTGCCGACGAGCATGCGGAGGCGCAGGCGCGCTACCGTCGCGGTCTTGAATTGTTGCCGCACGACCCGGGATTATCGCTGGATCTCGCGCTGTCGCTGGCGCTGACCGGCAATTATCAGGAAGCGATCGCGATGCTGCGACCGATCGCGCTGGCGCGGGGCGCATCGGTACGCGAGCGGCAGACGCTGGCGCTGATCTACGGTCTCGCAGGCAACCGTGTCGAAGCCGCGCGCATTGGACGGCTCGACCTTGACCCACAGGCGGTAGAGCAGAACCTCGCCTACTATGATAGCCTGCGGCGCTTGTCGCCGGAGGCACGCTCCCGCGCAATCCGCTCGCTCACGACTCGCGCCGACGTGCAGACGCGCGCGCAGCAGCGCGCTTCCTGAGGGAGCGATCGCGACGAGCGCGCGGTGCCGATGGCCCCGATCGGCGGTTAATGCTTGCCCGAAAACGTATCGATGATGCTGAGGATCGCCGGCCCGAGCAGGACGATAAACAGGGTCGGCAGGATGAACAGGATCATCGGAACCGTCAGCATCGCCGGTAGACGCGCGGCTTTCTCCTCGGCGCGCGTGATGCGCGCCTCGCGGAATTCGGCGGCGAGATTGCGCAGCGAAACCGCGAGCGGGGTGCCGAATTTGGCGGTCTGCAGCAGCGTGTTCACGACGCCTCGCACCGAGGCCATGTTGGTGCGGGCGTTCAGGTTGTCGAACGCCATCTTGCGTTCCGGCAAGTAGGTCAGTTCCGCCGCCGTGATGCCGAACTCCTCGGCGAGCTCCGGCCACGTGGCGTCCAGCTCGCGCGATACCCGCACCAGAGCCGCGTCGAGCGCAAGCCCGGCCTCGGCGCAGATGACCATAAGGTCGAGCGCGTCGGGCAGGCCCAGCTCCATCTGGTGCACCCGCCGCGCGATCATGTTGCGGATCAGCACATCGGGCCCGAAGAACCCGGCCACCACACCGGCGATCGGCGCCAGGCTCCGCAGGCCTTCGGGGATCGGCAGCAGATGCGGGCCGTAATTGTCGAGCACGATCAGCGCCGCGAGGCCGATCGGGGCGGCGAAGCGGGTAAACAGATAGCGCACCATTGCGTCATCGGAGCGCATCCCGGCCTGGGCAAGCAGCATACGGGCGTCATGCGCCCGCTGCGACCGCAGCAGATTGAGACTGGTAACGATCTGATGCATGAGCCCGGAAGCCGACCCCTGCCGGCGTGGCCGCCGCGCTTCGAGCGCCGCCCGGCGCAACGTCGCGCGACGCTGGGCCATTTCGGTGATGCGTCGGTTGAACGGGCTGCGGCCGCGCAGTTCCTGCCAGACGGCAAAAAATGCGACCAGGATCGCCAACGCGGCCAGCGCGCTGATCAGATCATTGGGGCTGAGCCATTGCGGCAGCCAATCTTGCAGACGAAAATTGGCGATGTCTGTGCTGCGCATCGCTGCACTCGCGTCAGATTTCGAACCGGGCCATCTTCACCATGATGCCGATGCCGGTCAGCAGCATGCCGACTGCAACCCCAAGCATGACCAAGCCCCGCACATCATGAAACATCGGCGTTATGTAGGTCGGCGAGGTGATGACGAGCATGATCGCGACGAGGATCGGCAGCGAGCCGAGGATCATCGTGCTGGCGCGCGCCTCGCTCGCCATCGCCCTGGCCTTTGCCCGCATTGCCCGCCGCCGCCGCAATACCTCGGACAGGTTATTCAGCGTCTCGGCAAGGTTGCCGCCGGTTTCCCGCTGCACGTTCAGGGCAATGATGAAGAAACGCAGCTCAGGCAGCGTAATCCGCTTGGCAATGTCCCACAGCAGGCTGTCGAGATCGCGGCCGAGCTTCATGCCCGCTTCGATACCGCGAAATTCCGTGCCGACCGGATCGCCGATCTCTTGGCCTGCATTGATGATCGCCTCGGTGATCGGCAATCCGGCGCGCAGCGCCCGCACCATCAGATCGATCGCCTCCGGAAACAGATTGTAGAACCGTTGCACGCGCCGCTTGCCCATCCGGCCGACCACGTAATGCGGGATAAACACGCCCAATGCGACGCCGAACAACGCGCTCAACAG
>JASIAN010000120.1 GCA_030042035.1 Alphaproteobacteria bacterium
CTTGCGCCGAACCGAGGGCGGCAGCGGCCGGCGCGACGGCGGGCGGTGCGACTGGGACGGGTCGAATCGGACCCGGATCGACCGGCCGCGGCGCGATGAAAGCGCCATTTTTGAGCGCGACGCTTTCGGCGGCCGCGGCGGCCGCGGGCAAGGGCTCCGGCGCGCTCTCGGGGCGGGTCTCGCCACGCGCCGCCGGCGGCGGCGGGTTGGCGGCATTCTGCGTCAGTACCGGCTGGGTATAACCCGAGCTGGCCTCGCGCACCGCCGGGCTGACAGAGGGCTGCGCGACCGCCGCCAAGCGCTGCTCGGCGGCGGCGAGCTCGGCGTCAATACCGGTCGCGACGACCGAAATCCGCATCCGGCCGGCGAGCCGTTCGTCGAACGTCGAGCCGAAGATGATATTGGCGTCGGGATCGACCTCCTCGCGGATGCGGTTGGCCGCCTCGTCGACCTCGAACAGCGTCATGTCAGTGCTGCCGGTGATGTTGATGAGGACGCCGCGCGCACCCTTCATCGACACGTCTTCAAGCAGCGGATTGTTGATCGCCGCCTCGGCTGCGTCGATCGCGCGACGCTCGCCATCGGCCTCGCCCGTCCCCATCATCGCCTTTCCCATCTCGCTCATGACCGTGCGGATATCGGCGAAATCGAGGTTGATGAGACCGGGCATGACCATCAGGTCGGTGACGCCGCGCACCCCGGCGTGCAGCACGTCGTCCGCAAGCTTGAACGCACCCTCCAGCGTCGTGCGCTCGTTGGCGACGCGGAACAGGTTCTGGTTCGGGATGATGATCAGCGTATCGACGTATTTCTGCAGGTCTTCGATGCCTTCTTCGGCGATGCGCATGCGCTTCGGCCCCTCGAAATGGAAGGGCTTTGTCACGACGCCGACGGTCAGGATGCCGGATTCGCGCGCGATGCGGGCGATGACCGGGGCGGCGCCGGTGCCGGTGCCGCCGCCCATGCCGGCGGTGATGAACACCATGTTGGAGCCCTGCATCGACTCGAGGATGTCATCGACCGCCTCTTCGGCCGCGGCACGACCGACATCGGGCCGCGCGCCGGCACCGAGGCCGCGGGTCACGCCGATGCCGAGCTGAATTTTGCGCGGCGCTGACGACAGCGACAGCGCCTGCGCATCCGTATTGCAGGCGATAAAGTCGCAGCCAATGAGTTCCGCCCGTATCATGTTGTTGATGGCGTTGCCGCCGGCGCCGCCCACCCCGATGACGGTGATGCGCGGCTTCAGCTCCTGCTCGTCCTTCGGGATGCTGAGATTGATCATAAATGTCGCCCTCCACGCCGCGCGGCTGTTTTCGCTACGCCATTGTTTTGCGATGCCAACCCCGTCGTCGCGATCGGTCCCGCTGCGCTGCAGGAGCGGCCGTGCTGCGCCACCATCCTATGACGGCCAGCCCGGTGCGACGATTTCGCCATCCGACGAGGTACTCGAACCGCACAAAAAAACCAAGCATACTCACAAATATTCGCGCATCCATTGCCCCATTCGGCCGAAAATCCCGCGTGGCGCGAGGCGGCGCGGCGGCGGCGATTCGGCATGCTCGGAAACGGCGAACAAAAGGAGGCCGGCCGCGGTCGAAAACGCCGGTCCATGCGTCGCCTCCGCCAGGCCCGTTATGCGCAGCGGACGGCCGATTCTGACCTGCTTATCGAGAATCGTGGCGGCCAGTTCGCGCGCTCCGTGCAGCTGGCAGGCGCCACCCGTCAACACGACCCGGCGGCCCGCGACCTTGTCGCAGCCGCTCGCTTCCAGCCGGTTCTGGACGAGTTCAAAGGTCTCTTCGAGGCGCGGTGCGATGATGCGGACCAAATATGATTTCGGCACGTGGTTGACGTGGCCGTCCTCCTCTTCGCCGATCTGCGGCACTGCGATCGTCTCGCGCTCGTCGAGCGTCGTCGAAATCGCGCTGCCGAACAGCGCTTTCAGCCGCTCGGCATGGGCCAGCGGCGTCGACAGGCCGCGCGCAATGTCGTTGGTCACATGCATGCCGCCCACCGGCACCGCGTCGGCGTAAATCAGGTTGCCGCCGAAAAACACACCGATCGAGGTCGTGCCGCCGCCCATGTCGATGATCGTAACGCCGAGCTTCATTTCGTCCTCGACGAGGCAGGCGAGGCCGGCGGCGTAAGGGTTGACGACCAGCGCCTCCGCTTCCAGATGGGCCCGGCCGATCGCGGCGCTGTGGTTGCGCACGCCGGCCCGCGCGGCGGTGACGATATGCATGTTGACACCGAGCCGCTCGCCGACCATGCCGCGCGGATCGAGAATGCCGCGGCTCTCGTCGATCGAGAAGCCGACCGGGATCGAATGGACGACCTGACGATCGGCGGCATCGCGCAGGCGATAGCCGCGCTCCAGCACCTGACGCAAATCACCGTCGCCGATCTCGCGCCGCCCAAGCTCTATCTCCGCCTTGACGATGCGCGAGGCGGCATAGCCGCCCGACAGGTTGACGACGGCGCGTCCGATCGTCTCGGAGGCCATCTGCTCGGCGGCATGCACGGCGGCGCGGACCGATTCGCCGGCGGCTTCGAGATCGATGACGGTGCCGCCGCGCACCCCCTTTGCGATCTGATGGCCAATGCCGAGAATGCGCGGCTCGGCCTCGACGCGGGCGATGAAACAGCAGACTTTTGTCGTGCCGATATCGATCGCCGCGATCGTGCTGCCGCGTGGCCGCGCGCGGCGCAACGGCGCGGCAGCGCCATTGACGCCGGCGGGGACCGCAGGCTCGGCGCTCCTCTTCATCAGCGTCTGCCTGCCTGCACCGTCTTTTTCGTGGACGCGGCGTCCTCGCCGATCGGCGGCGCCGTGACGCGCAGCACCAGGCGGTCGGAAAGCCGCAGATCGACCGCCTCGACGTCGCGCTGCAACAGCTGCGTCGTGCGCTCAAGTTCGGCGAGTTTTGCCCAGGCCGCCGCCGGGTTTTTTTCCGGCAGCAGCACGTCGATGCGGTGATCGATATACACATCCCAGCGGCGGTCATCGACCCGCACGGCGGCCGTGACCCGTGCCGCCAGGGCCGGCTGCCGTGCCAACGTGGCGAGAAGCGCGGCGGCACGGCGCGCGGCATCGACGCCGACCACGGTCGGCAATCGCGCAAAGCGGCTCAGATCCTTGACCGGTATCACCTCGCCGTGGCGGTCGATCAGCTGCTGCCGCCCGTCATGCTGCCATACCGCCAGCGGCCGGCGTTCGACAAGCCGCACGAACAGCGTCGCCGGCAGGCGGCGTTCGATCGTTGCCGAACGCACCCACGGCAGCCGTTCCAAGAGCCGCCGTGCCCGGTTGGGATCGACCGTGAAGATCGGCGTGCCGCGGCGGGCGCCCAGCGCCGAGAGAATCGTCGCAGCGCTCGTCGTCGTGCGGCCCTTGACCTCAACATTGCCAACGACCAACCCCAGCGCGGCGCTTGCCGACAGAACGCCGGCTTCGGCCCGCGTGCGAAGGGCTCGCCCGGCGGGCAGCCATGCCAGCGCGACACCACCGCTGAGGGCAGCGACGAACGCCGCCGTCGTCGCCCAGTGGAGCGCACGCCACAAGCCGCGCAGCAGGCGTCGCCACTGAGTGCGCGGCAACCGTTCGCTAAGAGGCGCAGCCTGCGTCCTCATCCTATAACCGCCGGCGCCGGTACGACGGCCGCGGCGACCGAAGGCTCGCCGATGCGGCGGATTTCCCATTCGAGACTGATGCCGAACGACGCGAAGACACGCCGCCGCACCTCCTCGCCGAGTGCCTCGATATCTGCCGCCGTCGCATCGCCGGCGTTGATCAGGAAATTTGCATGCTTTTCGGATACCAGCGCGCCGCCCCATGCGAAGCCGCGGCAGCCGGCCGCGTCGATCAGTTCCCAGGCGCGGCGGCCGGGCGGATTGGCGAAGGTCGAGCCGCCGGTGCGGGCGCGGATCGGCTGCGCGGCCTCGCGCGCTTGCTGAATCGCCCGGAGGCGTTCGGCGATCGCGGCCGGCTCGCCGCGCCTGCCGCGGAACCTCGCGCCGGTGATGATCCAATCTGGCGGCATGTCGGAGTGGCGATAGGACAGTCCGAGATCGGCGGCCGCGACGCGGTGCACGCGGCCCTGCCGATCGACCGCTTCGGCCGAGGCGAGCGCGTCCTTGAATTCGCTGCCGTAAGCGCCGGCGTTCGTGCGGAAGCCGCCGCCCACGGTGCCGGGGATGCCGGACAGGAATTCGAGCCCGGCGATGCCGGCTTCCGCCGCCGTCAGCGCCACATTGAGATCGAGCGCGCCGGCGCCGGCACGCACTTCCTCGCCGTCCGCCTCGATCTCGGCAAAGCCGCGGCCGAGCCGCACGACGACGCCGCGCACGCCGCCGTCGCGCACCAGCAGGTTGGAGCCGACACCGATCGCGGTGACCGGCACATCGCTGGGCAGCGCGGCTAGGAAGTTGGCGAGGTCGTCCCGGTCGGCCGGGCGGAACATGACCTCGGCCGGACCGCCGACGCGGAACCACGTCAAGGGGCCGATCGGCGCGTTCGCCGCGAGGCGCCCGCGCGCCGGCGGCAGGCGTGAGATCAGGCCGCTCACGCGACGCGGCTCCTCGTGTCGAGCGCCGCCAGATCGGCTGGCAGCGCATTCGCCCAGTTGGTGATCGACCCGGCGCCGAGACAGATGACGATATCGCCGGGCTGCGCCAGGTCATGCAGCAGCGGCGCGAGCTCCTCGGGCTGCGCTAGCGCCAGCGCGTTGCGGTGGCCGTGCGCGCTGAGGCCGGCGACGAGCGCGTCGCGCGTGGCGCCCGCGATCGGCGCCTCGCCGGCGGCATAGACATCGGCGACCAGCACGATATCGGCATCATTGAAGCAGGTGCAGAAATCGTCGAACAGGTGCTTCAACCGTGAATAGCGGTGCGGCTGCACGACGGCGATGACGCGCCGCGCCACAATGCCGCGGGCCGCTTTCAGCACGGCGGCGATCTCGACCGGGTGATGGCCGTAATCGTCGATGACCGCGACGCCTCGCCATTCGCCGGTCTTTGTAAAGCGACGGCGCACGCCGGCAAAATTGCGCAGCGTCGCGCGCACGACCTCGTCGCCGAGCCCCATCTCTTCGGCGATCGCCAGCACGGTCAGCGCGTTCTGCACGTTGTGCTCGCCGAACATCGGCAGGAACAGGTCGGCGAGCCACCGCTCCTCACCGTTCGCCCGGTCGGCGACGATCGCGTCGAAGCGGCTGCCGTCCGGGCCGGGCCGCAGATTGAGCGCGCGAATGTCGGCCTGCGGGCTGAATCCATAGGTCAGGATGCGGCGGTCGGACAGGCGCGAGATCATCCCCTGCACAACCGGGTGGTCAATGCACAGGACGGCGAAGCCGTAGAACGGGATGTTGCCAACGAACGTCTCGAACGCCTGCTGCAGGGCGGCGAAATCGCCGTAGAAATCGAGGTGTTCGGGATCGACGTTGGTGACGACCGCGACGGTTGCCGGCAACCGCGTGAATGTGCCGTCGCTCTCGTCCGCCTCGACCGCGATCCAATCGCCGGCGCCGAGCCGCGTGTTGGTGCCGTAGGCGTTGATGATGCCGCCGTTGATGACGGTCGGGTCGAGCCCGGCAGTCTCCAGGAGTGCGCCGACCATCGAGGTCGTCGTCGTCTTGCCGTGCGTGCCGGCGATCGCGATCGCCCATTTGAGGCGCATCAATTCGGCGAGCATCTCGGCGCGGCGTACCACCGGCAGGCGGCGCGCCCGCGCTGCGATGATTTCCGGGTTGTCTGCCTTGACCGCCGACGAGACGACGACGACGGCGGCGCCGTCGAGATTGTCGGCGGCATGGCCGATCGCGACCGGGATGCCGAGCGCGGCGAGTCGGCGGGCGTTGCCGCCTTCGGCGAGGTCGCTGCCCTGCACCCGATAGCCGAGGTTGTGCAATACCTCGGCGATGCCGCTCATGCCGATGCCGCCGATGCCGACGAAATGAATGGGGCCGATCGATTCGGGCAATGATCTCATGCCGCACGCTTCCCCGGCCCGGCCCGCGACACGAGGTCGAAGACCGCTGCGGCCAGCCGCTCGGCCGCGTCGGCGGCGGCGAACCGGTGCGCCGCCTCAGCCGCCTGCGCGAGGCCGGCTGCGTCGCCGAGCCGCACCGCCAGCGCCCGCGACAGCAGCGGCACGCTCAACTCGGCCTGTGGCACGACCCACCCGGCGCCGGAGGTGGCAAACGCGCGGGCATTCGCGAGTTGGTGGTTGTCGGTGGCGAACGGATAGGGCACCAGGATCGCCGGTCGGCCGGCCACCGCCAGCTCGGCCACGGTCGAGGCGCCGGCGCGACAGATCGCCAGCTGCGCGCGCGCGAGGCGCTCAGGCACATCGGTGAAGAAGCTGGCGACCTCGGCGGAGATGCCGCCATCGCGCAGTTCGGCCGCGACGCGGGCGCAGTCCTCGGGGCGTGCCTGCTGGCTGACGCGCAGCGCGCGGCGCAGATCGGGCGGCAAGGCGGCGAGCGCCGGCGGCGCGATGTCGGCGAAGATGCGCGCGCCCTGACTGCCGCCGAGGATCACGAGTTCGACCTGCCCGCCCCGCGCCGGCGGACGGTAGGGGATATCGGCGACGGCGCGGATCGCCGGCCGCACCGGATTGCCGGTGAAGACGGCGCGCGCCTGATCGGCGGCGCGCAATTCGGCGGTCGCCGCGAAGCCGGTCGCGATGCGCCCGACGCGGTGCGCCAAGAGCCGGTTGGCGCGGCCGAGCACGGCGTTCTGCTCATGCAGGAGGGTTGGGCAACCAAGCTGTATCGCGGCCAGCATCGTCGGGACCGAGGGATAGCCGCCGAAGCCGACGACCGCATCGGGCTGCAGCCGCCGCAACAGGCGCCGCGCCTGTACCAGGCCGAGCGCGGTTTCTGCGAGGCCGTAAGCGCTTTGCAATGGGCCGCCGCCAATTCGCCCGGCCGAGATGTGCAGCAGTTCAACCCCCGGCACTGCGGCAGCGAACGCGTCGGTCCGCCGGTCGGTCGCCAGATAGACCGCGCCATTGGCGGCGACAAGCCGCTCCGCCAGCGCCTCGGCCGGGAACAGATGCCCGCCGGTGCCGCCGGCGGCGAGCACGAAGGTCGGCCGTGCGGCAGTCACAATTCGCCCCCCGCGAGCCGCCGCCGGGTCAGCGCCAAGAGCATTCCCATGCCGAGCGCCAGCGCCAGCATCGACGAGTCGCCGTAGGAGACGAATGGCAACGTCATTCCCTTCGTTGGGATCAGATGCAGCGTCGAGGCGATGTTGATCGCCGCCTGCAGCCCGAATTCGATCAGCTGGCCCGCGGCGGCCAGTATGACAAACAGGTTGCCCTCCTGCATCAGACGTGAAAAGCCGCGCAGTACGATAAAGGCGAATACCACGACAACCAGAATGCAGACGACAAGGCCGAATTCCTCGCCAGTCACCGCAAACACAAAATCGGCATGCGCATCGGGCAGATGGTCCTTGACCGTGCCCTCGCCGGGGCCGCGGCCCCACAGCCCGCCATTGGCGAAGGCTTCGAGCGAGCGGTCGATCTGGTAGCTTTCGCCGGTGCCGGCGACCGGCGCCAGAAAGCCGTTGATGCGCGTCGTTACATGCGGCAGCCACAAATAGGCGGCCGCCAGTCCGCCGATGCCGGCGAGGAGGCCGCTCGCGACCCAATAAAGGCGCAGACCCGCCATAAAGAACTGTGCAAACCACACCGCCGCGACGACAAACGCCATGCCGAAATCGGGCTGTTTCAACAGCAGCGCGATGACCGCAACGAACAACCCGATCGCGATCGCGTTACCCGGAAAGCCGGGGCGGTCGCGCTGTTCGGCGAACAGCCAGGCGGCGACGACCGCGAAGGTCGGCTTCAGGAATTCCGACGGCTGCACTGAAAACCCCGGCAGCTCGATCCAGCGCCGCGCGCCCTTGATCTCGCCGCCGACAAAAAACGTCAGCACAACCAGCACAACGGCGATCGCAAAGCCGACGAAGGCGGCCCGCCGAACCGCGCGCGGCGACAGCAGCGAGGCGGCAAACATGATGGCGAGCGCGAGCGGGATTGCCGCCAGCTGGCGATTGACAAAGTGCCACGGCTGATAGCCGAGGCGGAGAGCAACCGGCGGGCTCGCCGCCATACTCATGACCGCGCCGAACCCGACAAGCAGCAGCAGCGCACCAACCGTCCAGCGATCGACGGTCCACCACCAGCGGGCAACCGGCCGGTCGTCGATGCGCGCGAACATCATCGCGGCTGCTCCCGCGGCATCGCGGCAAGCTCGCGGACAAGCGTGCGAAAGGCCTCGCCGCGCGCCTCGAAATCGGCGAACTGATCGTACGAGGCGCAGGCCGGCGACAGCAGCACGACGGCGCCCGGAACGGCGTCGCGCTGTGCAGCCTCCGCTGCCCGTGCAACCGCGGTCGCGAGGTCGCCGCAGCGGGTGAAAGGGACCGTGTCGGCGAGCGTTGCGGCAAACTCCTCGGTCGCGGCGCCGATCAGAAAGGCGTGCCGCAGCCGTCCGAAATGCGGCCCGAGCGACGCAATCCCGCCCGGTTTCGGCAGGCCGCCGGCAATCCAGTAGATCGCTTCATAGCATGCCAGCGCCTTGTCGGCCGCATCGGCGTTGGTCGCCTTGGAATCGTTGACAAAGCGCACGCCGTCGAGTGTCGCGACCAGCTCCTGGCGATGGGCAAGGCCGGGAAACGTGCGAATCGCCCGCGCCGCAGCTTCGGCTGAGACGCCGAGCGCCCGCGCCGCGGCATAGGCGGCGGCGGCGTTCTGCCAATTGTGCGGTCCCGGCAGGCGTTCGGCTTCGGCGAGCGGCATCACCGCAACGGGCGCGTTGCCGGTCGCATCGATCAGCCGTCCGCGGCGATCGACATAGACCCCGCCTGGCGCGGCTGCACGCACCGAGACCGGCACGACGCGCGTCCAATCCTCGCGCCGCAGGGCGCTGGCGATATCGCGGGAGATCGCGTCGTCGATGCCGACGACCGCCGTCGCACCGTCGCGCCGATGCGCGAAAATGCGCCGCTTGGCAGCGATATAGCCGGCCATGCCGCCATGCCGATCGAGATGATCGGGGGTGATGTTGAGCAGCAGCGCAACAGCGAAACCGAGGGTCGTTATCAATTCGAGCTGGAACGAGCTGCATTCGAGCACGTAAATGCCGTCCGATCCGAGCGGCGCCAGCGACAGCGCAGGAGTGCCGAGGTTGCCGCCCACCTCGGCCCGCTTGCCGACGGCGGCAAGGATATGGCCGACGAGCGCCGTCGTCGTCGATTTGCCGTTGGTTCCGGTAATGCCGACAAATGTCGCGTGCGGTTGCGCGCGGCCCAACAATTCGATGTCGCCGACGATCTCGGCGCCGGCCGCACGCGCCCGCTCCACCGCGGCATGCGGCGCGGGGAAACGGTGCGCAATGCCAGGCGACAGCACGAGCGCGGCGATACGCTGCCAGTCCACTGCGGCGGGATCTTCCAGGCGGAACTCGTCCGCCACCGCCTCGCGCACGGCGGCATTGTCATCCCAGGCGACGACCAGGGCGCCGCCGGCCGCGAGCGCACGCGCCGCCGCCCGGCCGGTGCGCGCCAGCCCCAATACCGCGATGCGGCGGCCGGCAAATTCGCGCGCGACAATCATCGCGGCCTCAGCGCAGCTTCAGCGTCGCCAACCCGGCAATCGCCAGAATCACGGCGATGATCCAGAAACGGATCACGATCTTCGATTCCTCCCATCCCAGCTGCTCGAAATGGTGGTGCAGCGGCGCCATGCGGAAGACGCGCCGGCCGGTCATTTTGAAATGCGCGACCTGCACGATGACCGAGACCGCCTCGACGACAAACAGGCCGCCGATCATCGCCAGCACCAGTTCGTGCTTGGTGATGACGGCGATTGTGCCGATCGCGGCGCCGATCGCCAGCGAGCCGGTGTCGCCCATAAAGACGCTCGCGGGCGGCGCATTGAACCACAGAAAGCCGAGGCTCGCGCCGACCATTGCGCCGCAGAACACCGTCAACTCGTCGGCGTGCGGCACGTGGTGTAACTGCAGATAATTGGAGAACACCGCATTACCGACAAGATAGGCAATAAACGCAAAACAGCCCGCGGCAATCATCGCCGGCCCGATCGCCAGCCCGTCGAGCCCGTCCGTCAGATTGACGGCGTTCGACGCACCGGTGATGACAAGGACGCCGAACGGGATAAAGAACCATCCGAGGTTCAAGAGCACGTTTTTGAAAAACGGCACCGCCAGCGTGTTGGCGAGCGGCGCCCGCATGATGAACGCGAGCGCGACACAGGCCGCGGCGGCCAGCGCCATCTCGATCAGCAGCCTGAGGCGGCCGGACATGCCGCGATGCGAATGGCGCGTCAGTTTCTTGTAATCGTCGACGAACCCGATGAACCCGAACCCGACCGTCACCGCCAGCACGATCCACACATAAAGGTTCGACAAATCGGCCCACAACAGCGTCGCAATCGTCAGCGACAGCAGGACCAGCGTGCCGCCCATCGTCGGCGTGCCTTTTTTGCGGATGAGATGGCTCTGCGGCCCGTCGGCGCGGATCGGCTGTCCATCTCCTTGTTTCGACTTGAGCCAGCTGATGATCGGCGCGCCGAACACGAAGCTGATCAACAGCGCCGTCAGCACCGCTCCGCCGGTGCGGAACGTGATGTAGCGCAGCACATTGAAGGCGTGGAACCGGTCCGACAGCGGGTAAAGATAGTAAAGCATGCGGTCATGAGTCTGCGGGCTGCGCGGGCGGACACGGCGAATCGGCGAGGGGACCGGTGCGACGGGGCGAGGAAGGCATAGCCGCAAGACCGGCCGCCGACAACCGTCGCAATCTCATGTGGGCCGCTCGACATCGAGCGCCTCGCGGGCAACCGCGGCGTCGTCGAACGGCAGAACCGCGGCGCCGACGATCTGCCCGGTCTCATGCCCCTTGCCGGCAATGACCAGGACATCGCCGCGACGCAGCGCAGCAATCGCCGCGGCAATCGCGCGGCGCCGGTCGCCGATCTCGATGGCGTGCGGCACACCAGCCAGAACGGCGCGGCGAATTGCCGCCGGGTCCTCGCTGCGCGGGTTATCGTCGGTCACGTAGACACCGTCCGCGAATTCAGCGGCCACCTCGCCCATCAGCGGCCGCTTGCCGGGGTCGCGGTCGCCGCCGGCGCCGAATACGATGAACAACCGCCCCGCGGCGTGCGGCCGCACCGCCTGCAGCACCGTCGCGAGTGCATCGGGCGTATGCGCGTAATCGACGAAGACGGCGGCGTCCGACGCCGTCTCGCCGATGAATTGCAGCCGGCCCGGCACGCCGGGCAGATGCGGCAGCACCGACACAGCTTCGTCAACCACAAGACCGGTCGCGACGACGAGACCGAGCGCCGCCAGCATGTTCATCGCCTGGAACGCGCCGACCAGCGGCAGATCAAACTCGTGCGGCGCGCCGAACAACGTCGCCCTGAGGCGCTGACCGAATGGCCGTGGCTGGCGATCGCGGACGCGCAGATCGGCGCCCCTCGCGCCGCCATAGGCGATAATGCGCTGGCCGCGCTGGCGACATAAGGCCGCCAGCCGGGCGAATTCGGGGCTGTCGGCATTGAGCACCGCGGCGCCGCCCGGCGGCAGCAACTCGCCGAACAGCCGCTCCTTGGCGGCACGGTACGCTGCCATGTCGCCGTGGTAATCGAGATGGTCGCGCGTCAGGTTGGTGAATGCCGCCGCCGCGATCCTGACACCATCGAGGCGGAATTGCGCGAGCCCGTGGCTCGAGGCCTCGACCGCGGCATGCTCGATGCCGGCGGCGGCGAGCGCTGCGAGGTCGCGGTGCAGCGCCACCGGGTCGGGCGTCGTCAACGCGCCAGGCCGGCGGCCCTGCGGCGAGACGAGGCCAAGCGTGCCAAGGCTCGCCGCCTTCCGGCCGGTCGCCGCCCAGAGTTCGCGGGTGAAATGGGCGACCGAGGTCTTGCCGTTGGTGCCGGTGACGGCGGCGATCGTCCCCGGCTGGCGCGGGTAGAAGCGGGCGGCGATGAGCGCGAGGCGGCGCTGCGGCGCGGGGTCGGCGACGATGGTGATGCCACGCCGGCTCTCCTCATCGAGCGCCAGTGCGGCGGGATCGTCGGTCAAGATCGCGACGGCGCCCCTCGCCGCCGCTTCCTGCGCAAACGCGCGGCCATCGCGCAGCGACCCACGCAGGGCGGCGAACAGAAACCCCGGTTTCACGTGCCGCGAATCGGCGCTGATCCCGGTAATCTCGGGGTCGCGCGGCGGCGCCGCCCTGTCCTCGCGCGGGCCCGTCAGCTCAGTAAGCCTCAATCTTTTTGCCTTGCAGGCTCTTCGGCATCAATTCGGCAACAATCGCGGGGGTGGCCGCCACCGGCGCAACCCCCAAAATCGGCGCGATGCGGTCGACGATGCGCTTCGTCGCCGGCACCACGGTCCACCCGGCGGTGGCATAGCCGTCGCTTGCCTTGGTGCCATGCGGTTCGTCGACGAGCGTGAATATCGCATATTGCGGGTCGTTGATCGGAAACGCGGCAAAAAAATCTGACACCAGCTTTTTCAGTTCATAGCGGCCATGCTTGTTCTTTTCCGCGGTTCCGGTCTTGCCGCCGATCAGATAGCCGGAGCCGCGCGCGAACCGCGCGGTACCGTATTCGACGACGAGGCGCAAGAGTTGGCGCATCTCGTCTGATGTCTTGGCCGAGATGACCCGTCGGCCGGCCGGCTCGGCGCCGGCGGGCAGCTGCAACAGCGTCGCCGGATGCAGGATGCCGCCATTGACGATCGCCGATCCTGCGGTGATGACGTTGAGCGGGCTGACCGAGATGCCGTGCCCGAACGCAATCGTCATCACGTTGACCGGTCGCCACGGGTTCGGAAAACGCGGCCGTGCCACCGCATCGAGCTGGATCGGCGCCGGCGACAACAGGCCGAAGCGTTTGAGGTAGGTGCGCTGAGCGTCGGCGCCGACGGCCAGCGCCTCGCGCGCCGAACCGATATTCGACGAATACATGAAGATTTCAGGAACGCTGAGCCACCGGTGCTTGCCATGATAATCGGAAATCGTGAAGCGGCCGACACGGATGTTGTGGCTGGCGTCGAACTCGCTGGTCATCGTCGCGACGCCGGAGTTGAGAACAATCGCAGTGTTAAAAATTTTCATAACCGAACCCATCTCGTAATCGCCGAGCGTGATCCGGTTGAAGGTGCGGTCCTTTTCTTCCTTCTCCTCTTGCGGCGGCAGGTTGGGGTCGGTCATCGTCGGGTGGTTCGGATCGAAGTCCGGCAGCGACACCATCGCGATGACCTCGCCGGTGTGCACGTTCATGACGATGCCGGCAGCGCCCTTGGCGCTGAACGTGTCGATGACGTTCTGCAGCTCCTGGCGCAGGACGAACTGCACGCGGGCATCGAGCGACAAGCGGATCGGCCCCCTGCTGTCGCGAATCTGCTTGTTGAGCGAGCGCTCGATGCCCTCCAGCCCGTTATTGTCGATGCCTGAGAAGCCGACGACCTGTGCCGCCAGATCGCCATAGGGATAGACGCGGCGCTCTTCCGGCAGAAATTGCAGCCCCGGAACGCCGAGGCGGTTGATCTCGTATTCCTGATGCGGCGTCAGATGCCGGCGGATCCACACAAAGCTCTTGCCGGACGTGAGCTTGGCGTAGATCGCACCGGGATCGAGCTGCGGCAGCACCGAGGTGATCGCGCGGGTCGCCGCGCGGGGATCGAGGATCTGGCGCGGATCGGCGTAGAGCGAGGGGCTTTCGAGGGTCGTCGCGAGGAGCCGGCCGTCGCGGTCGAGAAGGTCGGCGCGCAGCGGCGGCGGCAGTCCGATCGAGCGGGCGCGGGCGACCGGTGTCTCGGCCGTGCTGCCCGGCAGCAGCACGACATCGACGAGGCGCAGCGCCAGAACCGCGAAGATCAGCGCGAACAGCGCGGCAGCCAGGACCAGCCGGGAGCGGCACAGCTCGATGATCGCCGCGGCACGCTCGTCGCCGACCACCGGCGCGCAGGTCGGCGGTGGCCGGAAATGGCGCGGCCGGCAGGGGTTGTCGTCGAGCGGTTGCGGTAATGCCATCACCGCCGCTCGGCGACTTGTGCGAACAGCGCGTCGAGCGAGCCAGGCGCGGCACCGGCCCCGGCGAGCCGAACCGGCAGCGTGTCCACCCTGCGGTGCGGACGGTATGCGACGGTCGCAATCGCCAGAAGCGGCCGGGCGAGCGTTGGCTCAGCGGCCGGTGGATCCGCCGCGGCGAGCAGCCGCCTCGCCCATTCTGCTCCGTCCTCGGGCAAGGAAGCGCCAGCGACTTCGGCCATTGCGACCGGCGGCGCCCGCAACGGGATATCCTCGATCCCCTGCGCCAGCTGTTTCGCCGCGATCGGCTCGAGGTGCAGAAAGCGCTGGTTAAGATCGGCAAGCCGAGAGGGGCGGTCGAGATAGGACCATTCCGCGGTCAGCACGCGAATCTGCTCTTCGTCGGCGACGATTTGCTTGCGCGTCTGGCGCAGTTGGTCGTCGATCCCCTGCACAGTGTATTTGACGCTGAACGTCAAAAAGCCGCTCGCCAGCACGAGCCCCAGCCAGAACAGCGCGCCGAGCCTGGTCATTGCGCCGGCCG